>NZ_CP032762.1:4670000-4970000 GCF_003641205.1 Rhodococcus sp. P1Y | reverse complement strand
TTGAGTCTCGTCGTGCAGCAGGCGCCGTCGCTTGCCTGGGATCTCGGCGACGCACAAGGAACCGTCATGCTTCGTATGCCTCTGCATCCGGTTGCTCTCGAGCTGCTGCGCGAGGTCGGTCCCCTTGCTGTGTCGAGCGCGAACATCTCGGGTCAGCCGCCTGCGACGACGGTGGTCCAGGCAAGAGACCAGCTGGGCGGGTCGGCGTCTGTGTATCTGGACGGCGGTCCGGCCGAGCACGCACTAGCGTCGACGATCGTGGATCTCACGTCGGACCAACCGAAGATTTTGCGGGCAGGCGCGGTCGCGACAGAGGCTGTGGCCGAGGTGCTCGGGGTGACCACCGAAAGTCTCATGCAGGGGAGCTCGGCTCAGTGACGCAACACGAGTTCTTCGGCGCCGAATTCGGCGAACTACGGTCGACGGATCCCGAGATCGCCGACGTGCTGATCGGCGAGCTCGAGCGGCTACGCGGCGGCCTGCAACTCATCGCGAGTGAAAATCTGGCGTCACCCGCGGTGCTCGCGGCCCAGGGCAGTGTCCTGACAAACAAGTATGCCGAGGGATATCCTGGTCGCCGCTATTACGGCGGGTGCGAGGTCGTCGACGCGGCAGAGAACCTCGCGATCGAGCGTGCGAAAGCTCTTTTCGGCGCCGACCACGCCAACGTGCAACCGCACTCGGGAGCGAGCGCCAACCTTGCTGTCTACGCAGCCTTCGCACAGCCCGGCGACGCAGTTCTCGCGATGAGCTTGCCGCATGGCGGCCATCTCACACACGGATCGATCGTCAATTTCTCGGGCAAATGGTTCACTCCAGTCCCGTATCACGTGCGGCGCGACACCGAACTGATCGACTACGACGAGGTGCGCGAACTCGCGCTGGTGCACAGGCCGCGGATCATCGTGGCGGGCGCGACGGCGTACTCGCGAGCGATCGACTTCGCCGCGTTCAGAGCAATCGCCGACGAGGTCGGCGCAATCCTGTGGGTCGATGCAGCGCATTTCATCGGTTTGGTTGCAGGGCAAGCGATCCCGTCACCGGTTCCGTATGCGGACGTCGTGTCCGCAACCACCCACAAGGTTCTCCGTGGACCACGGGGCGGAATGATCCTGTGTCGTTCCGAGCATGCCAAGGCCATCGACAAAGCGGTGTTCCCGTTCACTCAGGGCGGGCCGATGATGCACACGGTGGCTGCCAAAGCCGTGGCGTTTCGTGAGGCCGCTACAGAGGACTACCGCCGCTACGCGGCCCAAGTGGTCTCCAATGCGCGTGCCCTGTCGGCGTCGCTGGTCGATGCGGGAATGCGTGCGGTGTCGGGTGGGACCGATACGCACCTCGCCCTCTTCGACCTCCGACATCTCGGCGTCGACGGTCGGGCCGCCGAATCGCGGTGCGCATCGGCCGCAATCACCCTCAACAAGAACGCCATCCCGTTCGACCCGGCGCCGCCGGCTGTGGCATCGGGCATCCGTGTCGGCTCTGCTGCCCTGACGACGCAGGGGTTCGACGAAGCCGACATGACGGCGGTCGGATCTCTGGTCGCGCGCGCGGCGGCGGCCGAGGCCGGAACGACGACAGGTGATTCCGAGTTGGCAGCGGTCCAGGACGAGGTCAGGGCGCTCGTGTCGCGCAAGCCGGCGTACCCGCGCGCATGACAGTAGAGGTCATCGCACAATCCGGTCAGGGTGCAGGCGTCCCGATTCGCGAGCTGCTGTTGGTGTTTCTGACGGCAGCGGTCGTGACGTTCCTCGCCACCGGCGGAGTGCGGGTTCTCGCCATCAAGTTCGGCGCAGTCGCTGCTCCCCGTGAACGCGACGTGCACGTGACACCCACGCCGCGCCTCGGCGGTACAGGTATGTACCTCGGGATGCTGATCGCACTCTTGTTCGCGTCGCAGTTGCCCGCCCTCGCTCGCGGCTTCGACTCCGAGTACAACCAGGATGTACCGGCGGCGCTCGTCGCGGGCTTCGTCATCGTGGCGGTCGGCATCATCGACGATCGATGGGGTCTCGACGCCCTTACGAAGTTCGTCGGCCAGGTCACGGCGGCGGGCGTGCTCGTCGTCATGGGTGTGAGCTGGTACATCGTCTACGTTCCGTGGTCCGACGGTGGTTACACCGTCGTCCTCGACCAATTGCAGGCCGGGCTGGTGACCGTCCTCGTCACGGTCGTGATGGTCAATGCGATGAACTTCGTCGACGGGCTCGACGGCCTTGCCGCTGGGCTGGGATTCATCGCATCACTTGCGATCTGTGTGTTCTCGGTGGGTTTGCTGCACGAGCAGGGCGGTGATGTCGGCATCTACCCCCCGACAGTCATCGCAGCTGCGCTGGCCGGCGCGTGCCTGGGCTTTCTGCCTCACAATTTTCAGCCCGCGCGGATCTTCATGGGTGATTCGGGTTCGATGCTCATCGGTCTGATGCTGGCGACGGTGGCCACGAGCGCATCGGGTCGCATTCCCCTGGTTGCGTACGGCCCACGTGACCTGCTCGGATTGCTGTCGCCCCTTCTGCTGGTCGGCGCGGTGATGTTCATTCCGATCCTCGATCTGCTGCTGGCCGTCATTCGACGAACACGCGCGGGCCGGAGCCCGTTCAGCCCGGACAAGATGCATTTGCACCACCGACTCCTTCAGATCGGCCACTCGCATCGCCGAGTCGTCCTCGTCATCTATCTGTGGGTCGGGGTTCTCGCATTCGGTGCCGTGGGCTCGTCGTTGCTCGACCGGCGCATCGTCGTTCTCCTCGTTGCGGCTGGCCTCGTATTCGCCCTGGTGGTGACGGCAGTGCCGTCGATCCGGCTCGACATGGCGCGTCAACGCCGCAGTGCCAGGCGCGCTGGTCGCCGAGGCCGTCGAACGTGAAGTCGGACACGACAAAGTAGTCTGTGCGTCTGTGAGCTTCTCTCCTACACCGGTGCCCGATCAATCCGACTCGATGCGTGCGGCAGTTCGCTACGGCATCATCGGGCTGGTGGTGCTCACCGTGCTGGGTGCCGTCGTCGCGACGCTGGTTGCCGGCCTGCCTGGGTTGTGGGGTGCTCTCATCGGGGCCGCACTCGGCGGCGGGTTCATCTTGACCACGGCGCTGTCCATAGCGCTCACGTCGAAATTTCCTCCGACCATGGCGGGCGCCGTGCTGCTCGGAGGTTGGATCGTCAAGATGCTGTTGGCGGTCGTAGTACTGGCCGTACTCAAGGACATGGATTTCTACAGCAAGAAGTCTCTGGCCCTTGTCGTCGTCGCGGCGTTGGTACTCGTCCTAGGCGCCGAGGTCTACGGTGTGGTGCGTACCAAAGCGCCGTACGTGGATGATGCGCCAGGCAGCGCAGAGTCCGACGGTGCGTAGTACGACGACCGGTCGTAATCGGTCAAGAAGTGGCCCCACCTACACAACGTCGTAGTTGTGTTGATAAAGTTCCGCACAAGTGAGGGTTGGACTGCCGCGAATGGGACATATCGCGAGCAAGAAGCCCTTGCAGGTAACCGAAGTGGCGTGAGTTTCACTACATGCGCGCCCGACAAGTTACCGAGTCGACGTGAGTCGCCGACACCCGACAGACGCTGGCCGATGAAGACCAGGCCTCAGCTGCTGACGACCTCGAGCCGATATCGTCGACTTGATAGATCGTCAATGTCCGATCGAACCGCAGTCGTTTGGCGTCTGCGGCCCGAACACGGGAGAGACCGCTGAGCGTCACCAACCTGGCTGCGGAGTTCCACCCGCCGTCACTATCCGACTTCTTTCCTCCCGCTGTGTTGTTCGAAGGCACACCCTTCGAACTCGACCGGCTGATGCTGATTCGCATTCTCATGACCCTCGTGTTGGTCGTGCTGTTCGCTGTCGCGATGCGCGGGCCGAAGGTTGTACCGCGGGGTCTGCAGAACGTCGTCGAGTACATGCTCGACTTCGTCAAGGTGCAGATCGCCGACGAGATTCTGGGCAAGGAACAGGGCAAGAGGTTCCTGCCGATCATCATGACGATCTTCTTCGCCGTGTTGTTCATGAATCTCTCCGGAATCATCCCGTTCCTGAACATCTCGCCGAACGCGCGAATCGGTATGCCACTCGTGCTTGCCGCCCTTGCCTACGTCACGTTCAACTACGTCGGCATCAAGAAGTACGGCTTCTTCAAGTACGTCAAGAGCAGTGTCGTGGTCCCCGACGTTCCGTGGGCCCTGCACATCATCCTGATTCCGATCGAGTTCATCTCGACGTTCATCCTCCGTCCGTTCACGCTCACCGTCCGTCTCATGGCGAACATGCTGGCCGGTCACCTCATGCTCGTGCTGTTCTTCAGCGCGACTCAGTTCTTCTTCTTCCAGGCCGCAGCGGGCATGAAGATCTTCGGCATCTTCTCCTTGGCGGCCGGTTTCGGCTTCACGCTGTTCGAGATGCTTGTCATCGGACTGCAGGCGTACGTGTTCGCACTGCTGACCGCGGTCTACATCGATCTCGCGCTGCACGCCGACTCCCACTAGACCGCACGACCAAGATCTACCTGACCCACGCACCGTCCGGTGATGGGCAACAGAAAGGGAACGGAAATCAAATGAGCCTCGCGTACCTGGCACAGGAAGTCACCGAGACCACCGTTACGGGTGGCGGCTACGGCGCAATCGGTTACGGCCTCGCAGCCATCGGACCTGGCATCGGTGTAGGCATCGTGGTCGGCAAGGCCATCGAGGGCATCGCGCGTCAGCCGGAGCTCCAGGGCACCATCCGTACCAACATGTTCCTCGGCATCGCGTTCACCGAAGCGCTCGCGCTGATCGGTATCGTCGCCGGCTTCCTGTTCGGTTAATCCGATATGGCAACCACCATCGCGTTCTTGGCCGCGGAAGAAGGCGAGGACATCAATCCTCTCCTCCCCGCGACATACGACATCGTTTGGTCTGCGGTCTGCATCGCTGTCATCGGCTTCGTCTTCTGGAAGTACATCCTTCCGAAGTTCCAGGAAGTTCTGGCGCAGCGCAGCGATCTGATCGAAGGCGGCATCAAGAAGGCCGAAGAAGCACAGGCAGAAGCCAAGGCTGCTCTCGAGCAGTACCAGAAGCAGCTTGCCGACGCTCGCTCCGAGGCTGCGCAGATCCGTGAGGAAGCGCGCACCCAGGGGCAGGCCATTCTCGCCGAACTGAAGACGAAGGCGCAGGAAGAGAGCGACCGGATCGTGGCCGCAGGCCACAACCAGCTCGTAGCTCAGCGTCAGCAGATCATCACGGAGCTCCGTAGCGATCTGGGACGTACAGCAGTGGAACTGGCCGAGAAGGTCATCGGGGAGCAGCTGTCCGACGAGGCGAAGCGCGCCGGTTCCATCGATCGCTTCCTGAGCGAACTCGACTCCGTCACCGCTGACTCTGCAGCGGGAAAGTGAGATAACCATGTACGCAACTTCTCGTGAGGCTCTTGACCGCACGCGTTCGGTTGCGAACGATGCGCTCGGTTCTGCGCAGGCAGGGCAGGCAACTGCCGCTGCGGCGCAGACCGGAGCCGAGCTCTTCGCTGTCGTGGAGACCCTCGACGGACAGCGCACGTTGCGTACCGCGCTGTCCGACGCCTCGGTTTCCGCGGAACGTCGGAGCGCGCTGGCGGAGGAACTCTTCGCCGGACAGGTATCCGAGATCACCGCGAAGGTCCTGAAGACCGCAGTCACGGAGAGCTGGTCCAAGGCATCGGATCTGCTGAACTCGCTCGTCGTTCTGGGTCGTGAAGCTCTGCTTCGCGCCGCAGCCGATCAGGATCAGCTCGACACCGTCGAGGACGAGCTGTTCCGCCTCGGCCGCATCGTTGCAGCCAATCCGCAGCTCGAACAGGCATTGTCGGATCTCGGCAAGCCCGTTCAGGCCAAGCGCGAGCTGCTGGGACGGCTGTTGTACGGCAAGGTGACTGCGGTCACCGAGGCATTGGCGATTCAAACGGTCAGTCGTCTGCGGAAGTCGGCCCCGGCCGACGCTCTGGACGAGCTGGCAGGGCTGGCAGCCCAGGTTCGTGACCGGGCAGTGGCACACGTTCGTAGTGCAGCGCCACTCAGCGACAGCCAGCTCGAGAAGCTGACTGCGACGTTGACGCGTACATACGGCAAGCCAGTGACCGTTCACGTAGAGGTCGACGCCGAACTGCTCAGCGGACTCGTTGTTCGAATCGGCGACGAGGTCATCGACGGTAGTGGGGCAGGACGCCTCGCTGCACTGCGAAAGACACTCAAGTAGTCCGGCCAAGGCACCCCCAGTCTTGACGAAGAAGCGTTTCGAAATTTCGAAGCCTTTAATACCGCGATCATTGAAGGAAGAGCAGGAAAAAATATGGCGGAGCTGACGATCTCCTCCGACGAGATCCGTAGCGCGATCGAGAATTTCACCGCGAGCTACTCACCGGAGTCCTCCCGCGAGGAGGTCGGCACGGTTACCGACACGAGCGACGGAATCGCCCACGTGTCCGGTCTTCCGTCGGCGATGTCCAACGAGCTGCTGGAATTCCCCGGCGGCGTTCTCGGTGTTGCGCTCAACCTGGATGCCACCGAAATCGGTGCCGTCATCCTCGGTGACTACGAGCACATCGAAGAAGGTCAGGAAGTCAAGCGAACGGGCGACGTCCTGTCCGTGCCCGTCGGCGACGGCTACCTCGGCCGCGTCGTCAATCCCCTCGGACAGCCGATCGACGGCCTGGGCGACATCGAGTCCAGCGAGAACCGCGCACTCGAGCTGCAGGCAGCCTCGGTGCTCGAGCGCCAGCCCGTGGAAGAGCCGCTCCAGACGGGTATCAAGGCCATCGACGCCATGACGCCCATCGGCCGCGGACAGCGTCAGCTCATCATCGGTGACCGCAAGACGGGCAAGACCGCCGTCTGCATCGACGCCATCCTGAACCAGAAGGCCAACTGGGAGTCCGGCGACGAGAAGAAGCAGGTTCGCTGCATCTACGTCGCCATCGGCCAGAAGGGCTCCACGATCGCAGGCGTCAAGGCTGCGCTCGAAGAGCAGGGTGCACTCGAGTACACGACCATCGTCGCGGCTCCCGCATCCGACTCGGCCGGCTTCAAGTGGCTCGCTCCGTACACCGGCTCGGCCATCGGCCAGCACTGGATGTACCAGGGCAAGCACGTCCTCATCGTGTTCGACGACCTGACCAAGCAGGCAGAGGCGTACCGCGCCATCTCGCTGCTGCTGCGTCGCCCGCCGGGCCGCGAGGCGTACCCCGGTGACGTTTTCTACTTGCACTCCCGTCTGCTGGAGCGCTCGGCGAAGCTGTCCGACGAACTGGGCGGCGGCTCGCTGACGGCTCTGCCGATCATCGAGACCAAGGCCAACGACGTCTCGGCCTACATCCCGACCAACGTCATCTCGATCACCGACGGTCAGGTCTTCCTCGAGTCGGACCTCTTCAACAAGGGTGTTCGTCCCGCCATCAACGTCGGTATCTCGGTGTCCCGAGTCGGTGGCGCTGCGCAGACCAAGGGCATGAAGAAGGTCTCCGGATCACTTCGCCTCGAACTGGCGCAGTTCCGTGAGCTCGAAGCCTTCTCGGCGTTCGCCTCCGACCTCGACGCGGCCTCCAAGGCTCAGCTCGAGCGCGGCGCACGTCTGGTCGAGCTGCTCAAGCAGGACCAGTACTCACCGGTTGCCGTCGAAGATCAGATCATCTCGATCTGGCTTGCCGGCCAGGGCACGTACGACTCCGTTCCCGTAGGCGACGTCCGTCGCTTCGAGACCGAGCTGCTCGAGGACCTGCACCGCAATGCAAGCGGCGTCTACGACAGCATTGCCGGTGGCAAGGCTCTCGATGACGACGCGCAGAAGGCACTCACCGAGGCGACCGAGAAGTTCAAGGCAGGCTTCCTCGACTCCGAGGGCAACCGCGTCGTCAACGAGGCAGAGGCGGACACGCTGAACCCCGACGAGGTCAGCCAGGAGCAGGTCAACGTCACTCGCAAGACAGTCAGCAAGTAGGTCTGACGAGATGCCCAGTGTCGTTACGAGTAGAGAAGGGAGCGTGAACAGCTGATGGCAAGCATTCTCGAGCTGCGTTCCCGGATCAAGTCGGTCAACTCGACCAAGAAGATCACGAAGGCGCAGGAACTGATCGCTACGTCGCGAATCACCAAGGCGCAGGCCCGTGTTGCTGCTTCCAAGCCGTACGCGGAAGAGATCACCAAGGTGCTCTCGGCATTGGCGAGTGCGTCGGGTTCGTTGGACCACCCGCTCTTGAACGAACGTTCCGAGCCCAAGCGTGCAGCAGTGCTGGTCGTGACCAGTGACCGCGGTATGTGTGGTGGATACAACTCCAACGTCCTCAAGGAAGCGGAGGAGCTGTTTCAGCTTCTTCGCAAGGAGGGCAAGGATCCGGTCATCTACGTGCTCGGTGCAAAGGGCCTCGGCTACTACACCTTCCGTGAGCGCGATGTGAAGGGTGCATGGACGGGCTTCTCGCAGGAGCCCGGCTACGCCGACGCGGCGAAGGCCAGCAAGCATCTGGTCGAGTTGTTCATGGCGGGGTCCGGTTCCGAGGTCGACGCGCCCAATGGTGAAGGCACCATCGAAGGCGTCGACGAACTGCACATCGTCTACACACGTTTCGTGTCGATGCTGACGCAGAAGCCAGAAGTTCGACGTATGGCACCCCTGGAAATCGCGTACACCGACGAAGAGATTCAGATGGGCGCCGACGCGCTCACCGATTCTCCTTCGGCGTCCGATGTTCAGGCCCAGTACGACTTCGAACCCGAAGCCGGGACTCTCCTGTCGGCTCTGCTGCCGAAGTACATCAGCACGAGGGTCTACTCCTCGCTGCTCGATGCGGCTGCATCCGAGTCGGCCGCGCGTCGTACAGCGATGAAGGCAGCGACGGACAACGCGAACGAATTGGTCGAGACCTTGAGCCGTCAGGCCAACCAGGCTCGGCAAGCCCAGATCACCCAGGAAATCAGCGAAATCGTTGGTGGCGCAAACGCGTTGGCTGACAGCGCAGGAAGTGACTAAGCAATGACCGCAGCAGTAGCCCAAGAGAACGCGAGCGGAGCGGACACACAGTCCGGCCGTGTCGTTCGGGTCATCGGCCCCGTTGTGGACGTCGAGTTCCCGCGCGGCGCCATCCCCGCCCTGTTCAATGCACTTCACGCAGAGATCACTCTGCCGACGGTGGCCAAGACCCTGACGCTCGAGGTTGCACAGCACCTCGGCGACAACTTGGTCCGCACCATCTCGATGCAGCCGACCGACGGACTTGTCCGCGGAACCGCTGTCGAGAACACCGGCAAGCCGATTTCGGTTCCCGTCGGTGACGTCGTCAAGGGCCACGTGTTCAACGCCCTCGGTGACTGCCTCGACACCCCGGGACTCGGCCGCGACGGCGAGCAGTGGGGCATCCACCGCAAGCCACCAGCCTTCGATCAGCTCGAAGGTAAGACCGAGATCCTCGAGACCGGCATCAAGGTCATCGACCTCCTCACCCCGTACGTCAAGGGTGGAAAGATCGGACTGTTCGGTGGTGCCGGCGTCGGCAAGACCGTTCTGATCCAGGAAATGATCACCCGTATCGCCCGCGAATTCTCCGGTACCTCGGTGTTCGCAGGTGTCGGTGAGCGCACTCGTGAGGGCACCGACCTTCACCTCGAGATGGAAGAGATGGGCGTCCTCCAGGACACCGCCCTTGTCTTCGGCCAGATGGACGAGCCGCCGGGCACGCGTATGCGCGTCGCCCTGTCCGCACTGACCATGGCGGAGTACTTCCGCGATGTTCAGGGCCAGGACGTGCTGCTCTTCATCGACAACATCTTCCGCTTCACGCAGGCAGGCTCGGAGGTGTCGACCCTCCTCGGACGTATGCCTTCCGCCGTGGGTTACCAGCCGACGCTGGCGGACGAGATGGGTGAGCTCCAGGAGCGCATCACCTCGACCCGTGGACGTTCGATCACCTCGCTGCAGGCGATCTACGTTCCCGCCGACGACTACACCGACCCGGCGCCTGCAACGACATTCGCCCACCTCGACGCGACGACCGAGCTGTCGCGTCCGATTTCGCAGATGGGTATCTACCCCGCTGTGGACCCGCTCAGCTCGACTTCGCGAATCCTCGAGCCCGGCATTGTCGGCGCCGAGCACTTCCGCGTCGCCAACGAGGTCAAGCGAATCCTGCAGAAGTACAAGGAATTGCAGGACATCATCGCCATCCTCGGTATGGACGAGCTCCAGGAAGAGGACAAGGTTCTGGTCGGCCGCGCACGTCGCCTCCAGAAGTTCCTCGGACAGAACTTCATCGTTGCCGAGAAGTTCACCGGCGAGCCCGGTTCGGTCGTGTCGCTCTCCGACACCATCGAGGCGTTCGACAAGGTCACCAAGGGCGAGTACGACCACCTTCCCGAGCAGGCATTCAACAGCTGTGGTGGTCTCGACGACGTCGAGGCAGCAGCCAAGAAGATCGCCGGAAAGTAGCCCGACGTGACTTCTTCGGAAACGAACGGCATGGAGGTCTCCCTCGTCGCTGTCGAGCAGAAGCTGTGGTCCGGCAACGCGACCCTGGTGAGCGCTCAGACGACGGAGGGTGAAATCGGCATCATGGCCGGTCACGAGCCTGTCCTCGGCCAGTTGGTCGAGGCGGGCACGGTCTCCATCACGACGACCGACGGCGAGAAGATCGTGGCTGCAGTCCACGGTGGATTCCTGTCAGTCACGGGAAAGACCGTCACTGTTCTGGCCGAGTCTGCGGACTTCGCTCAGGACATCGACGTCGACGCAGCACGCTCTGTCCTGGACGCGGGCGGTGACGACAAGGAAGCCCTGGCTATCGCCAAGGGCCGAATTCGCGCCGCCGAGCGGGCCTAGGTTTTACGAGAAAGCCGCGACGGGGCCAGCGAGATGCACATCGGAGTGATCGTTCTGATCATTCTGGTTGTGCTGCTCGCAGGCCTCGTCGCGGCTTTTCTGTATCGTTTGACCATTCTTCGACGCGGCGGCACCGCTGCGATCATGCGTGTCATACCGTCGGCGGGTGGCAGTGGCTGGCGACACGGTGTCATTCGATACGGCGACAACACTCTCGTGTTCTTCAAACTGTCGAGCTTGCGGCCAGGGCCCGACCACAGGATGACTCGTCAGGGCATCGAGGTGGGGGAGCGGCGCAAGCCCCGCGCCGACGAATTCGACATCATGAGTGACGAAATCGCCGTCCTCGAATTGACCCATCACGCCCACCGTTACGAAATTGCGCTGGATCGAGGCGCCCTCACGGCGTTCATGTCCTGGCTGGAGTCCCGTCCGTCTGGACGCTCGAGACGCGGCCGACCTGCGGCTTAACGCTCGCGAGATCCGCCTGGAATCCACTGGACGTCGCCGTCGGGATTTGCGTACCGACTGAGGATGAACAGAAGGTCCGACAATCTGTTCAGATACTTCGCCGGCAAAGCGCTGGTGTTGTCCGGACTCGCGTCTACAGCTGCCCATGCGGCGCGCTCGGCCCTTCTCGCGATAGTCCGCGAGGTATGAAGTAGGGCACCCAGAGGCGTCCCACCAGGCAATATGAACGACGTCAACGGCTCCAGGTCGTCGTTGAACTGGTCGCACCACCGCTCCAGTCGATCGATGTATGTCTGGTCGATGCGCAGCGGTGGATATTTCGGGTCTTCGACGACAGGCGTGGACAGGTCTGCGCCGGCGTCGAACAGATCGCTTTGAACAGTGCGGATGACCTCGACGATGTTCTCCGGTGGATTGCCAAGGGCAAGAACAACTCCCAAGCTGGCGTTGGTTTCGTCGCAGTCCGCGTACGCGACCACGCGTACGTCGTTCTTCGGTACCCGGGAGAAGTCGCTCAGCCCTGTCGTCCCGTCATCGCCGGTGCGGGTGTAAATCCGAGTCAAGTGCACAGCCATGGCGCTACGGTACCGCTCGGCTGGGACCGCACGAGCCTGGCTACGCTGTCGAACTGTGAGTGAACGCTTTTTGGTATCCGGTGGTAACCGACTCGTCGGCGAGGTGTCGGTCGGCGGTGCGAAGAACAGCGTCCTCAAGCTGATGGCTGCTGCCCTGTTGGCGGAGGGGACCAGCACCATCACCAATTGCCCCGACATCCTCGACGTCCCGCTGATGGCGGAGGTGCTCCGAGGACTCGGATGCGATGTGGTTCTCGAAGGATCGGTCGTGCACATCACGACGCCGGCAGAACCCAAGCATCACGCCGACTTCCCGGCGGTCACGCAGTTCAGGGCGTCGGTGTGCGTCCTCGGACCGCTCGTGGCGCGGTGCAGGCGCGCCGTGGTGGCGTTGCCTGGTGGCGACGCGATCGGATCGCGCCCGCTCGATATGCATCAGTCGGGTCTTCGTCTGCTCGGCGCTACCAGCGAGATCCAGCACGGTTGCGTCGTTGCCGAGGCAGAAGAGCTGCGAGGAGCGAACATCCGGCTCGCGTTCCCGTCGGTGGGGGCCACCGAGAACATTTTGATGGCTGCTGTTCTTGCCAAGGGTGAGACGGTCATCGACAACGCAGCCCGCGAACCGGACATCGTCGATGTGTGCAACATGCTCAACGAGATGGGAGCTCAGGTCAGCGGAGCCGGCACGTCGACGTTGACGATCAAGGGTGTCGCGGCCCTGAAGCCGACGACGCACAGAGTGATCGGTGACCGAATCGTCGCGGCGACGTGGGGTATCGCTGCTGCGATGACGCGCGGTGACGTTCGAGTTCGAGGCGTCAATCCCAAGCATCTGTCGCTGGTGTTGGACAAGTTGCGTTCGGCGGGATCGGAAGTGACGTCGGAGGCCGACGGCTTCAGGGTCGTGCAGCACGAGCGACCGACGGCCGTCAACTTCGCGACGCTTCCGTTCCCCGGATTTCCGACGGACCTTCAGCCGATGGCAATCGGCCTCGCTGCCGTGGCGAACGGTACCTCGATGATCACCGAGAACGTGTTCGAGGCTCGGTTCCGCTTCGTCGAGGAGATGATCCGTCTGGGTGCGGATGCCCGAACCGACGGACACCATGCGGTGGTTCGTGGCGTTCCCCAGCTATCGAGCGCTCCGGTGTGGTCCTCGGATATTCGAGCGGGCGCCGGACTGGTGCTCGCGGGTCTCTGCGCGGACGGCGTCACCGAGGTGCACGACGTCTACCACATCGACCGTGGCTACCCCCGGTTCGTGGAGAACCTGACTGCCCTCGGCGGAAGTATCGAACGAGTCAGTTGACGGACCGGAGTGCATCCGTCAGGACGTCCAAGCCGTAGGCGAGCTCGTCCTCGGAAACCGACCCGTACCCGACGATCAACCCCGTGACGGGGGAGTCGGTGCGAGTCGATTCCGCGAGGGTGTCGATGTCGACACCTTCAGCAGCCGCGCGGGCTGCAACTGCGGTTGCGACGCCGGGGTCGAGAAGCAGAGTGGTGTGCATTCCTGCGCCGACTCCGCGGAGCTCTCCGAATTCGGCCAGTCTCGCAGCCACGCGGCGGTCGCGTTCTCGGTAGAGCCTGCGGGCTGCCCGGACCGTTCTGTCCCATTCGCCGTCCCGGAGCAACGATGCGGTGGCGTGCTGGACGGGGAGTGACGGATAGTCGCCCAGATCAGTTCTGACGTCGACGATCCGATCGAGCACGTGGCGCGGCGCGACCAGCCACCCGATCCTGATTCCACCGCCCAGCGTCTTCGCTACAGTTCCGAGGTAGACGGTGCGGTCAGGTGCGAGTTCTGCCACGGTCGGCAAAGGCGCTACGCCGTAACGGAATTCGGAATCATAGTCGTCCTCGATGATCATGAGGTCACGTCGTCGGGCTACGTCGGCGAGCGCGCGACGGCGGCCGACAGGTAGCAATCCGCCGGTCGGATATTGATGTGACGGGGTCACGTACACGGCCCTGGTGTTGCTCGGTGCGCGGTTCAATTCGTCGATGACCATGCCGTCGGCGTCGACGGAGACATCGTGAACCGACCAACCCCAGCGGGTGGCTGTGGTGGTGGCGACGCGGTAACCGGGGTTTTCGTGTGCAAGCCCCGGAGAGGACGAGGAATCCGCGAGGGCCGGAAGCGCGAGGGCCATTCCGTGCATGCTCCCGGTGGTGATGATGACCGACTCAGCATCGGTTTTAAGACCTCGAGCGCGTCCGAGCAGGTCGGCGACCGCAGCTCGGAGGTGCGGCTCGCCGCGAGGATCCGGGTATGACTGAGGGGGTGGAGCGGTGCCGACCTCACGCCACGCGCGTCTCCATGCCGCAGAGACCCTCGGTGAAACCCACGGGGTGCCGGTCGCCAGCCGAACCCTTCGTTCGGGAGTGTGCGGGGTCGAGGCGGCGGATCGTGTGGGTCGGGAGGTGACGGACCGTTCTGCCGGGATGCGGCGGACGTAAGTTCCTGCCCCGTGCCGAGCGTCGATCCAACCCTCTGCGGTCAGTTGGTCGTATGCATTCTCGACGTTGGCGCGTGCGACTCCAATTTCATCGGAAAGCGCTCTGCTGCTGGGCAATCGAGCGCCGAATTCGATATGCCCGCCGTCGATTGCCGCACGAATACAGTCGGCAATCTGCACTGCAAGTGTGCGCCCTGCTGAACGATCCACCGAAATGACTAGCGAAGACGGCAGCATTGCGTTCTCCAATTGGCCTAGTGGTCTGACGTCTGAATGGCCCACGACACTAGGCCAATTGTCGTCGATGATACCGAGTGTGAGTAGCGAAACGAGTAGCGAAACGAGTAGCGAACTGTCACCCACTGAGCGGACGACGATCAAACGCGGGCGTGCTAGGTCGCGTTCCGACAGGGCCGAGTTGGTCGATGTGCTGGCGTCGGCGCGAATCTGCCACCTGGGAGTGACGGTGGACGGGACGGTCAGAGTGCTGCCGACGGTGTACGGCGTCGACTTCGACGGTCCCGACCTCGACGGGACTCTCTACCTGCACGGCTCGGTTGCTGCACGGAGCCTGGTCCAGGCGCCGGATCTCGAGATTTGTGTGACCGTCACGGTGCTCGACGGGTTGGTGCTCGCCCGCTCTGGTTTCAATCATTCGATGAACTACCGAAGCGCGGTCCTACTCGGCCGCCCGAGAGTGGTGACCGAAGACGCCGAACTCGGTCGCGCGCTCGACGCGATAGTCGACCAAGTTGTCGAGGGCAGGAGTAAGCACCTTCGATCGCACACCAAGAAAGAACTCGCAGCGACGGTGGTCCTCGCGTTGCCGTTGTACGAAGCGTCGGTGAAAGCGCGCAGCGGGGGCCCTGAGGACGATGATCGCGACGTGGCCGCCGGTGGTGTGTGGGCGGGTGTGGTTCCGGTGTCGGAATGTCTGGGCGAATCGATTGCAGCAGACGATCTGACGCCCGAAATCGCTGTGCCCCAGCATGTTCTGGCACTATCAGGCGGGCGCTGACGGAAGTATGTCGGGCGTCACACTGGGCGACTTCTGTCGCGCGGCGCTGTCCGGCGGAACGTGACGTGCCCTCACCTGGGCGAATTCGAACGGCGGACCGTTCTACCTGCCGATTTGCGCGTGCCCCTCTGCTCGCGTAACTTTTGTCGAGTCAGAGCGACACGGACACCGACCAGGTCTTCACGGACATGGCAACGAGGTTGTACGGAGTAGCTGACAGAGCATAGTAAGACAGTCTTTCCCCCAAGAGTCGGGCCTTGCGTCCGAGACCAAGCTGGGATAGGCTGGAACAGTTGCCTCGGGCACCTTGAGAACGTGGTTTCCTTGTGTGTTCGGTGTGTGCGTGTTCTTTGAGAACTCAACAGTGTGTCGATGAATGTCAGTGCCGAATGTTTTTGGTGCTCATGCCTTTCGGGGTGTGGGTGTGACATCTTCTTGCTTCATTCTTCCCGTCTGGGGTGAGGAGATATTTTGTTTTGCTAGTTGAGTTTTTTTGCTAGTGATTTGGCTCTTTTGGTTTATGACTGATTAGGTGGTGCCTTTTGGGTGCTGCTGATATCTAGAGTCTTTTACGGAGAGTTTGATCCTGGCTCAGGACGAACGCTGGCGGCGTGCTTAACACATGCAAGTCGAGCGGTAAGGCCTTTCGGGGTACACGAGCGGCGAACGGGTGAGTAACACGTGGGTGATCTGCCCTGCACTCTGGGATAAGCCTGGGAAACTGGGTCTAATACCGGATATGACCGCATGATGCATGTTGTGTGGTGGAAAGCTTTTGTGGTGCAGGATGGGCCCGCGGCCTATCAGCTTGTTGGTGGGGTAATGGCCTACCAAGGCGACGACGGGTAGCCGACCTGAGAGGGTGACCGGCCACACTGGGACTGAGACACGGCCCAGACTCCTACGGGAGGCAGCAGTGGGGAATATTGCACAATGGGCGGAAGCCTGATGCAGCGACGCCGCGTGAGGGATGAAGGCCTTCGGGTTGTAAACCCTTTCAGCAGGGACGAAGCGTGAGTGACGGTACCTGCAGAAGAAGCACCGGCTAACTACGTGCCAGCAGCCGCGGTAATACGTAGGGTGCGAGCGTTGTCCGGAATTACTGGGCGTAAAGAGTTCGTAGGCGGTTTGTCGCGTCGTTTGTGAAAACCCGGGGCTCAACTTCGGGCTTGCAGGCGATACGGGCAGACTTGAGTGTTTCAGGGAGACTGGAATTCCTGGTGTAGCGGTGAAATGCGCAGATATCAGGAGGAACACCGGTGGCGAAGGCGGGTCTCTGGGAAACAACTGACGCTGAGGAACGAAAGCGTGGGTAGCAAACAGGATTAGATACCCTGGTAGTCCACGCCGTAAACGGTGGGCGCTAGGTGTGGGTTCCTTCCACGGGATCTGTGCCGTAGCTAACGCATTAAGCGCCCGCCTGGGGAGTACGGCCGCAAGGCTAAAACTCAAAGGAATTGACGGGGCCCGCACAAGCGGCGGAGCATGTGGATTAATTCGATGCAACGCGAAGAACCTTACCTGGGTTTGACATACACCGGAAAGCCGTAGAGATACGGCCCCCCTTGTGGTCGGTGTACAGGTGGTGCATGGCTGTCGTCAGCTCGTGTCGTGAGATGTTGGGTTAAGTCCCGCAACGAGCGCAACCCTTGTCTTATGTTGCCAGCGCGTTATGGCGGGGACTCGTAAGAGACTGCCGGGGTCAACTCGGAGGAAGGTGGGGACGACGTCAAGTCATCATGCCCCTTATGTCCAGGGCTTCACACATGCTACAATGGCCAGTACAGAGGGCTGCGAGACCGTGAGGTGGAGCGAATCCCTTAAAGCTGGTCTCAGTTCGGATCGGGGTCTGCAACTCGACCCCGTGAAGTCGGAGTCGCTAGTAATCGCAGATCAGCAACGCTGCGGTGAATACGTTCCCGGGCCTTGTACACACCGCCCGTCACGTCATGAAAGTCGGTAACACCCGAAGCCGGTGGCCTAACCCCTTGTGGGAGGGAGCCGTCGAAGGTGGGATCGGCGATTGGGACGAAGTCGTAACAAGGTAGCCGTACCGGAAGGTGCGGCTGGATCACCTCCTTTCTAAGGAGCCTCTTCTCGCTCGGACCGTCACACAGGTGACGGGGAGTGAGACAGAAACCGTTTCGGATGCATACGTCATCCGGCGGTGCTCACGGGTGGAACACTGACAACGAGACATCGCGTATCGGTACGTCTTCAATGATGTACTGGCGGCGTCTATATCGGCATACTGTTGGGTCCTGAGAGAACACGCGAAAGCATGTTTCTTTCAAGGCAAGACATATACAGGTGGGAGATCGTATCCCTATCGCGGAATGGTGGTGACATTGTTCTGGTCTGATGGATGCATGTTGGTTTTCTGCGTGTGTGTTGTTTGAGAATTGCACAGTGGACGCGAGCATCTTTGTTGTAAGTAATGAAGAGCGTACGGTGGATGCCTTGGCACCAGGAGCCGATGAAGGACGTAGGAGGCTGCGATAAGCCTCGGGGAGCTGTCAACCGAGCTGTGATCCGAGGGTGTCCGAATGGGGAAACCCAGCACGAGTGATGTCGTGTTACCTGCACCTGAATATATAGGGTGTGTGGAGGGAACGTGGGGAAGTGAAACATCTCAGTACCCACAGGAAGAGAAAACAATTGTGATTCCGTGAGTAGTGGCGAGCGAAAGCGGAGGAGGCCAAACTTTGTGCGTGTGATACCCGGCAGGGGTTGCGTATGGAGGGTTGTGGGGGTTTGCTTTGTCGATTCTGCCGGATCGGCCGACAGTTAGAAATCATGGTGTTAGTCGAAGTGGTCTGGAACGGCCTGTCGTAGAGGGTGAGAGTCCCGTAGACGAAAATACTGTGACTGTTGTAGTGGATACCCAAGTAGCAGCGGGCCCGTGAAATCTGCTGTGAATCTGTCGGGACCACCCGATAAGCCTGAATACTCCCTGGTGACCGATAGCGGACTAGTACCGTGAGGGAAAGGTGAAAAGTACCCCGGGAGGGGAGTGAAATAGTACCTGAAACCGTGCGCTTACAATCCGTCAAAGCCTTCGAGTGACTTGTCACTGGGGGTGATGGCGTGCCTTTTGAAGAATGAGCCTGCGAGTTAGTGGCATGTCGCGAGGTTAACCCGTGTGGGGTAGCCGTAGCGAAAGCGAGTCCGAATAGGGCGTATCACCGTTTGGTGTGTAGTGGCGTGTTCTAGACCCGAAGCGGAGTGATCTACCCATGGCCAGGTTGAAGCGACGGTAAGACGTCGTGGAGGACCGAACCCACTTAGGTTGAAAACTGAGGGGATGAGTTGTGGGTAGGGGTGAAAGGCCAATCAAACTCCGTGATAGCTGGTTCTCCCCGAAATGCATTTAGGTGCAGCGTCACGTGTTTCTCATCGGAGGTAGAGCTACTGGATGGTCTAGGGGGCTTACCGGCTTACCGAAATCAGCCAAACTCCGAATGCCGATGAGTGAGAGCGTGGCAGTGAGACTGCGGGCGATAAGGTTCGTAGTCGAGAGGGAAACAGCCCAGATCGCCAGCTAAGGTCCCTAAGCGTGTACTAAGTGGAAAAGGATGTGGGGTCGCGAAGACAACCAGGAGGTTGGCTTAGAAGCAGCCACCCTTGAAAGAGTGCGTAATAGCTCACTGGTCAAGTGATCCTGCGCCGACAATGTAGCGGGGCTCAAGTACACCACCGAAGCTGCGGCACTCACACAATAGCCCGCATTGTTCCTACGGGGATGATGCCAGGTGTGTGGGTGGGTAGGGGAGCGTCGTGCAGCCGTGGAAGCATCGGAGTGATCCAGGTGTGGAGGCTGTGCGAGTGAGAATGCAGGCATGAGTAGCGAAAGACGAGTGAGAAACTCGTCCGCCGAATGACCAAGGGTTCCTGGGCCAGGTTAATCCGCCCAGGGTGAGTCGGGACCTAAGACGAGGCCGACAGGCGTAGCCGATGGACAACGGGTTGATATTCCCGTACCCGTGTGAACGCGCCCATGGTGAATCAGTGATACTAACCACCCTGAATCTGCGTGACCGATCTCTTTCGAGAGTGAGGCGTGTGGTGGATGCGTGGGACCTGATCTGGTAGTAGCCAAGCGATGGGGTGACGCAGGAAGGTAGCTGGGCCAGTCAGTGGTTGTACTGGTGTAAGCCTGTAGGGCGAACGGTAGGCAAATCCGCCGTTCACATAAGCCTGAGAGGTGATGCGTAGCCGATTGAGGCGAATTCAGTGATCCTATGCTGCCGAGAAAAGCCTCTAGCGAGCTTTCACACGGCCCGTACCCCAAACCGACACAGGTGGTCAGGTAGAGAATACTAAGGCGATCGAGATAACTATGGTTAAGGAACTCGGCAAAATGCCCCCGTAACTTCGGGAGAAGGGGGACCTCGTCCGGTGATCACTCTTGCAGTGTGAGCTGGGTGGGGTCGCAGAGACCAGTGAGAAGCGACTGTTTACTAAAAACACAGGTCCGTGCGAAGTCGTAAGACGATGTATACGGACTGACGCCTGCCCGGTGCTGGAAGGTTAAGAGGACCGGTTAACTGCCCTCGTGGTGGTGAAGCTGAGAATTTAAGCCCCAGTAAACGGCGGTGGTAACTATAACCATCCTAAGGTAGCGAAATTCCTTGTCGGGTAAGTTCCGACCTGCACGAATGGCGTAACGACTTCTCAGCTGTCTCAACCATAGACTCGGCGAAATTGCATTACGAGTAAAGATGCTCGTTACGCGCGGCAGGACGAAAAGACCCCGGGACCTTCACTATAGCTTGGTATTGGTGTTCGGTTCGGTTTGTGTAGGATAGGTGGGAGACTGTGAAGCGGTGACGCCAGTTACTGTGGAGTCGTTGTTGAAATACCACTCTGATCGTATTGGATACCTCAACCTCGGACCATGATCTGGTTCAGGGACAGTGCCTGGTGGGTAGTTTAACTGGGGCGGTTGCCTCCTAAAATGTAACGGAGGCGCCCAAAGGTTCCCTCAGCCTGGTTGGCAATCAGGTGTCGAGTGCAAGTGCACAAGGGAGCTTGACTGTGAGACTGACAAGTCGAGCAGGGACGAAAGTCGGGACTAGTGATCCGGCACCGGCATGTGGAAGCGGTGTCGCTCAACGGATAAAAGGTACCCCGGGGATAACAGGCTGATCTTCCCCAAGAGTCCATATCGACGGGATGGTTTGGCACCTCGATGTCGGCTCGTCGCATCCTGGGGCTGGAGTAGGTCCCAAGGGTTGGGCTGTTCGCCCATTAAAGCGGCACGCGAGCTGGGTTTAGAACGTCGTGAGACAGTTCGGTCTCTATCCGCCGCGCGCGTAAGAAACTTGAGGAAGGCTGTCCCTAGTACGAGAGGACCGGGACGGACGAACCTCTGGTGTGCCAGTTGTTCCACCAGGAGCACCGCTGGTTAGCTACGTTCGGAAGGGATAACCGCTGAAAGCATCTAAGCGGGAAGCCTGTTCCAAGATGAGGTTTCTCACCCCCTCGAGGGGGTAAGGCCCCCCGGCAGACCACCGGGTTGATAGGCCAGAACTGGAAGTCGGGTAACCGATGCAGGTGACTGGTACTAATAGGCCGAGGACTTACCACAAAGAAGCTACGCGTCCACTGTGCAATATCTGAAACAACACACGAAGTGTATTTTCGGTACACAACTAGATAGAACCAAGAACGAACACACAATTGTGTGTGTCTCCGACTTCGGTTCGCTCGTGACACTGTTTCACAGAGTTACGGCGGCCATAGCGGAGGGGAAACGCCCGGTCCCATTCCGAACCCGGAAGCTAAGCCCTCCAGCGCCGATGGTACTGCACTCGACAGGGTGTGGGAGAGTAGGACACCGCCGAACACATATTCCAGAACACCCCCGACCACCATGGTCGGGGGTGTTCTGCATTCCACAACTAATTTCCGCGCCCCACCAACACATTCCGCAGTCGACGACTCCCCAAGTGCTCCGCATTCCAGCAGTGCCTCAAGTGGCGAGCACCCGAGTGATTCGTGCGCATCCGGTCCCGAACACCGGACCGCCACATGCCAGACGCTCACCCACATGCCAGACGCACCGGCAAGAGCTAGCACCTCACCGTGCACCTGACCATTGGCGTGCATCTCGAATCAGGAACGTCGCCCCACCACGGATCCACCCCCACGATGTACGCGCAACACCCTCCCCAGCGCACATTACGAGGGTAAATCCACCCAGACGTACGCCGCCGGTCGCCGAACAACGGATCTACTCCCACGATGTACGCCCACACCCCCCCGACACCACACAACACGAGGGTAAATCCGCTCAGACAGACCACCCGCACCCGCTCGGGATCGCCGACTCCCTCCCAAGTGTTCAACCAATCCGTCTGCACCGCGCGCAGCGATCCGGTTGTGACGGTAGGTTCACCCGATTCGGACGATGCGTGAACAGCCGTAGGAAATTACGTTTGCTATCGACCGTCGATGTTGTAGGAGGAGTCGAGTCATGGCTGAGCTGGCAGATGTGAAGATCACCGACACTGCGCGCGGACCTATCGAGTACGCGATCCGCGGGACTGGCGTCCCAGTGTTGGTTCTGCACGGTTCGCCAGGAGGAATCGACGCGGCCGAAGCCATGTCGCGATTCCTCCCAGTCGAGGAGTTCCAGGCGATTCTGTTGTCTCGTCCGGGTTATCTGGGCACCGAATTGGGGGATCGGCTCACACCGACCGATCAAGCTGACCTATACGCTGCGCTGCTCGACGACCTTGGAGTCGACAAGGTCGGTGTGCTCGCATGGTCCGGAGGAGGTCCGTCTGCGTTCGCGTTCGCAAGTCGGTACCCCGGCAGGACCCATTCTTTGGTAGCTGTTGCGTGTCTGAGCGATCAGTGGGTCAATCCGACTCCCGACTTTTCCTCGCGCATCTTCCAGACGACCAGAATCGGTGACTGGCTCATGAAAAAACTCGTCGCCCATCAGCCCTTGCAAGTGATCCAGGGTGCGGTGTCCGACGAGAGTTCGCTCTCCGGCGAAGAGTTCGACGAACATGTCAAGTACATCGAGTCCGACGAGACCAAGAAGCAGTTCGTGCTCGATATGGCTCTCACCGCGTCGCAGGTCGGCAGTCGCAAAGCAGGATGGGACAACGATCTGGTCCAGTTCGCCAAGAGTTCCGATCCGGGGTGGGGAGCCATCGGTGCTCCGACGCTGCTGGTGCAGGGCACCGCAGACTCAGATGTATTGCCGGAGAACAGCGAGAAGGCGCATGCCGGTATCGCCGGCTCCGAGCTCCTGACGTTGGATCGCGGTACGCACTTCGCGTTCTACACTCATCCCGAGTCCGACTCGGCTCAGGCGAAGGCCATCGAGTATTTGCGCCGTACGTAACCACGGGTCGCGGACGACTCGCCGACACAAGTCGTTCCCTACTGCAGGATTGGGGTTTCGACTCGAGCCATAGGTCGTGTGTAGCGCGGCTCCCGTCGAACACCGATCACGCGAGCAAGGCGCGTATGTCGTCTGCGGTCAGGCCACCTGCGAACGAGCCGCCGTCGTCCATAATGCTGGAGAACAGCTTGGCCTTCCTCTCCTTCAATTCCATTACCTTCTCCTCGATGGTGCCTGTGGCGATGTAGCGGTGCACGAACACGGTTCGAGTCTGACCGATCCGGTGTGCACGATCCACGGCCTGTGCTTCGGTAGCGGGATTCCACCATGGGTCGAGGACGAAGCAGTAGTCGGCTTCGGTGAGGGTCAGCCCGACGCCGCCCGCCTTGAGGCTGATGAGAAAGACCGTCGCACCGCCCGTCCGAAACTGCTCGACCGCGGAGGCGCGGTCGCGGGTGGACCCATCCAGGTAGGCAAGCGAGATCCCTTCCGCTTCCAGTCGAGTGCGAATCTTCCCGAGAAACTTCGTGAACTGGCTGAAGACCAGCGCGCGGTGGCCACCCCGGACGACTTCGGTGAGACTCGAGACGAGTTCCTCGATCTTGGCGCTGGGAATGTCGTCGTGCAGCGGTTCGACGAGCCCGACGTCGAGACTGAGTTGCCGTAGGACAGTCAGTGACCGAAGGATGACGATGCGGTTGCGTTCGAAATCGTGGAGCAAGCCGAGAATTTTCTGCCTCTCACGCGCGAGGTGCGTCTCGTAGATCCGGCGATGGCGCGGGCCCAGCTGCACTTCGACGACATTTTCCTGCTTGGCCGGAAGATCCTGTGCCACGATCTCTTTGGCTCGGCGGAGAACCCACGGCCGAATACGGCGTCGGAGAGTGGCGAGCGCGGTTGCGTCGCCGGATCGTTCGATCGGATGTCGGTAGACGTCGCTGAACTTCGACGCCGAGGGGAACAGGCCAGGCGCCGTGATCGACAAAAGCGACCACAACTCCATGATGTTGTTTTCCATGGGGGTACCAGTGATCGCGAGCTTGAACGTCGTCTCGAGTCGCCGCACGCACTGGTAGGACTTGCTCTTGTAGTTCTTCACGTACTGGGCCTCGTCGAGTATCAGTCCGGCCCAGGCGATTGCGTCGAAATCCTCGAAGTCGAGCCGAAAGACCGTGTACGACGTCACGACGACGTCTGCATCCGCGGCGATGGACGCGAGCGATCGACGGCGTTTTGCTCTGGTGCCGAGTGCGGTAGCGACGGTCAGTCCTGGTGCGAACTTTGCTGCCTCGCGCGCCCAATTGTGGACGACGCTCGTAGGCGCAACGATCACGAACGGTGACGTCGAGTCGCCGCATTCTTTCGCCTTCGCAATCATTGCGAGGGTTTGTATCGTCTTTCCCAGACCCATGTCGTCGGCGAGTATGCCTCCCAGTCCGTGCTGCCACAGGAAGTAGAGCCACGAGAAGCCGCGGAGTTGGTAGGGGCGCAGTTCGGCGCGAAAGTTCGAAGGAGGGGTGTGATCCATGGCTGAATCCATGTTGGACAGCGCAACGACTTGTTCCTGCCACACACGGGCCTGACTGCTCACCACGCCGAGCTCGGCCAACTCCTCCCAGAGCGAGGCTTGGTAGCGATTGATGCGTAGGGGCTCGTCAGGCTTGTCCTGCAATGCGCGCGCTTCCTCGACCAACGTGCGGAGCGTGTCGAACGCGGGGTTGTCGAGCGAGAAGAAGCGTCCGTCGGAGAGAAGCAGGTGCCGAGCTCCACGGGCAATTGCAGTGATGACCGTTGCGAACTGGACATCGGCACCGTCTATGGTCAGGACTACCCCGAGGTCGAACCAATCGTTGCTGCCCTCGATAGCGTTGGTGGACAACGAAATCTGTACGTCTTCGGTGACGTCACGGAAATCAGGCAGCTCGCCGACAATGTCTACGTGCACGTTGTCGTACGCCTCGAGCAGGGGGAGGGTTTCGGCGACGAACAGCGCAGCGGCAGTACCCGAGACCGTGAATGCGCGAAATTCTCCGCCGAGGGCAAGTTCATGGCCGAGGATCGAGGACACGGTTCGGAGGAGGCCGAGTTCGGCCGCCGAGTCGCGGGCTGCGTTGTCCGGTGTACCGGAGCCTGCCTCGAAGTCGAACTCGGTGTCGTCGACGAAGTATCGCCAACGCGCCGTCACATCGAGGGTTCCAGCCCCGTCATGGGCAACTACGAGGTGAAATTCCGGGCCGGCAATGACCGGCGGGTGGTAGGTGCCGTCGGACGAAACCACGGTGGAACCGCGTGTCAACGCGGGCAGGTACCGCGTTGCGAACGACAGCCGATCCGGTGCGGGGATGCCGACGCGAGCGGATGCGACTGCTCGCAACATGTGCGGTACCGACTTGGTCAGCTGCGCGAGTCGGAAGGAACCGCTTCGTGGGTCGTACGGTTCGTCGTCGTTCCAGAACACGATGCCCGAACCGTCCGGGCCGAGGAAGTACCTTCGGTCGGCAGGTATCACGTTGCCGTCGACGATGATGCGACCTTCGATCTCCAGACTGTCTGTTCCGGTGATGTCCACTTCGAACTGCGCCGTCGACGGCCACGGAACAGTGCCACCGACACCCCGTGCGTCGATGAGCGGCACATCGCATTCACGGAGGTCCGCCATCAGATCCCACAGCAGTCGACCTGAGATGCCCGCGAGGTCGATCGAGTCGGAATGACTCGTGTGGAAGGTGTGGGACGCTCGCCCGTAGATGCGCATGTGGTGGAGCGCATTGAGCTCGCGGAGCACGTCGACCTTCTTGGTGCCTCCGTCCGACGCGTACGGAAGCGAGTTCCACGAAATTCCCTTGGTCGTCCAGGCTCCCGAGGAAGTGGCCAGCACAGGACGTGCAAGCAATTGGACGGCATTACCGAGTTGCTCCGGAACCTCGAACCGCAGTCGGAGACCGATCGTCGGGGTTCGTCGAACAGGGGCGACTACTCGGTCGTACAGCAGCGGAGCGAGTGCGGTCGCCCAGTGTTCGTCCGGGCCGAGCGGGTTCGGAACGGAGTCGATGGAGTCTGCCTGCGCCTGCAGCAGCACTGCCACGACATGTTTGCAATTGAACACCACGGGGCAGTTGCACTGCCCGAAGCCCAGTCCGACCATCCGGCCGTGCTGAACCGTCATCGACACCGTCGTCGAGTAGGGGGTGGCGCGGTTACCAGTCACCGACGCGGACACGGTCGAGTCTTTGTCGTTCCATTGGAGGTACCCGACGCGACCCTCGTCGAAATAGCGCCGGCCTCGTGCGAAGGTGTCGGCCCCGAATCGTTGTTCGTGGGACGTCAGGTCCAAGTCGTGCATCGATGGCATCGTCATGGGCGGCGATGTTAAAGGGGCCCACCGACAGGAAAAGCGCGCCGTTCGTGCAGGTCACAGACGCACCCCGTCTGGGTGATTCGGAAGTCGTAATGCAGCCGAAGCGGATTCGGGACGAGGCGGAATCTCCCAGTCCCTTTGGTCCTCGTTCGTCCCGTTCTTCAGGCCTGTTCACCCAGGGTTCATCGCGGCGTCGGCCGTACGCGTGTGCACCGACTTCTGTCGACGCAACAGTGACGTCATGCCGATCAATCCGCGAGGAGAAACCGTCGCCACCGGGGTTCCCGAGGCCACCGCCGCCGAGATGACGATGGCCGAGCAGCATGATTGGCATCGGTCATTTCTCCGTCGAAATCCGGTGTCACGCAGGAATTTTTTGGTTGGGTCGGCAGCGACTGCGGCGATCGCGGCCGTCGGAAATGTACGGTGGGCCGGTATTGCGTACGCCCAGGATGCTCCGCTTGCAGTCGGAGGTCGACACACCTCTTTCGGAGCGGATTCGGCGTCCCAGCTGCGCTTTTCGGCGCAATTGTCACGCAATCCGGGGGTGACCGGAGTGTTCCTCGATCACGGTCCCACCCCGGCGCTCGGTGCGACGACGGCGGCCGAGGTTCGCAATCTCGTCAGCCAGGTCCCGCAGACAGACGGCGGTATCCTCGGCGCCGAGCAGTTCTACGTCCACGTGCCCGTCGACGGCTTGGCCCCGAAGACCCCGCACTTCTATCGGTGGCGCACGAACGACGGCTACGTCAGCGATGTGCAGACAGTGTGGACTGCATTGCCGCCCGGTCGACATGCTCCGTTTCGATTCACGATGATGGGCGATCAGGGTGTCGACGAAACACCGAGCCAGCCAGCGGGTCTCAAAGCCGGCGACTACGACGACCTGTACTACAAGCCAGACAACGAACCTTCCGTCCGTCATGCCGCGAATATCGTGAAACAGATTGCAGCAAGCCGACCGGACTTTCACGTGCTGGCCGGTGATATCGCGTACGCGGATCCATCGGGTGCGGGCCTCCCGCCGCAGTTCGCGCCCAGTGGCGTCACCCCGCCGAAGGGATTCGACAAATTCAACCCGTTCGTGTGGGACGGATACTTCGCAGCGATCGAGTCCAGTGCAGCGACGACTCCGTGGTTCTTCGCCACCGGCAACCACGACATGGAGGCGCTGTACAGCCCGAACGGATACGGAGGACACGCTGCGCGCTTGGACCAGCCCGAAAACGGGCCTGCAGGTTGCCCTTCGGTGTATTCGTTCGTGTACGGAAACGTCGCAGTCCTTTCGCTCGACGCCAACGACGTGTCTTACGAGATCAAGGCGAACACCGGCTACAGCGGGGGTAGGCAGAACTCGTGGGTCGAGCAGACCCTGGCGAAGTATCGAGCTGATCCGAATGTCGACTTCATCGTCTGCTTCTTCCATCACTGCGCCTATTCGACGACCGAGGCGCACGCAAGCGACGGCGGAGTACGCGACGCGTGGACGGCACTGTTCGACCGCTACGAGGTCGATGTGGTTCTGCAGGGACACAATCACGTGTTCGAGAGGACAGATCCGATCAGGGCCGGGCGACCGAGCAAAGCTGCGGGGGACCAGTCCGTCGTTTACCCGAAGAACGACGGAACGGTGTACTACACGGTCGGAGGCGGTGGGCGCCCGCGCTACACATTTCAACCCGCCGAGGAGGAGTCGTATCGGGGCAATGTACTGGCGGACAATGCCGTTCCGAACAGCTACGTGTGGAGTCCGGACGGAGAGAAGCAGGACGAAGCGGTCCAGTGGTCGCGCGTGCGATTCAGGAACTACTCGTTCATCACCGTCGATGTCGTGCCCGGAATTCCCGGCATCGTTCCGAGTGAAATGCGAATCGCAGCTGTAGACGAGTACGGCCGCGAGTTCGACAAGGTCACCTATCGGCGTGACGTGCCGCTCGGAGTGTCGTTCGGTTCGTCGTAGATGCGAGAACGGACAGGTCAGCGTGCTGCGAACCTGGCGTGGACCTCGGCGCGAAGGGTGATGTCCTGGGGTTTGAGCTCGAACCCCTCGTCGGCGGACTTGTATGCGCGCGAGGCGAGCGCGTAGTCCTGGTGGGAGGACGCAGCGACACCGAGGAGGCCCGGGTCGGCGATGGCGAGCGCCGATACGGCTGATCGCCCGATGCTGTGCGCGTAGGCCTCTGCCTTTTCCATCGCGTTGTGCACCGCCAACTGGCGAACGTGCCTCGTCTTCTCAGCGGCGCTCGCCTCGGTCAATGCCCAGTCGAAGTGCCCGACGTCCACGCCGTCCAAGGCCGAGACCGCGTAGACGAATGCATCGATGACGTCGATCTGGCTGAACTCGACGTCGATCGATGCGAGTGCTTGGTAGACGTAGGGGAGTTGTTCACCATCGTGGTTGAACGGCCTGTTGCGCGAATGCCGGACCTGATCGAGCGCCCAGGCGTCGATTGGTCCGTGATCAGCGTTGTACAGCGGGTCGATGAGGCCGGTGAGTTCTCTGACGAGACTGTGCGCCGGTTCGGACGCCGACTCCGCTGAGCGTCCGTCGGTCCGGACGGACAGGGACACTGTGCACCGCTCAGGCGGATACGTGGCCTGGCCCTGGCCGACGACAGTGATTTCGACGGAGTTCGAATCCATGGTCTCGAGTGTGGCATAGACGCTGCCCGACGAGCACCTTGTTCGCTCGCAGGCAGCGTCGAGCCACTAGTCGCGTTTGCCGATCGGCTGGTGCGCCAGCTCGATGACTTCCTCTGTTGTCAGAGGGCTTTTAGGGTGATAGCTCAGGCACAGTGGCGCTTGAATTCGGTTGAAGCCTTCCCCTTCGACCGCCGCATAGAACTGTCCGGTCTTCAACCGTCCGATGTCGGTGGCAGAGCTACCCTTCGCGCGCGCCATCTCTTGCGCGGCATCGATCTGGACAGGGCTGTTCAGGAAACCGAAGAACTGCGTCGCCGCGTTGCCAGGGATGCGATTGTTGAGTCCCTTTGGTGCCTGCGTTGCGAACACCAAGCCGAGACCGTACTTGCGGGCCTGCGATGCAAGAGCCAGCGTGCTTTGCGTGCATGCGGTCATCGCGCCCGACGGTGCGAGCGTTTGCGCTTCGTCCATGACGAACAATCCACCGAGCGGCCTCTCGCCTGCTGGGTTCTTCTTGATCCACGCGAACAACGCCATTTGCAACTGATTGACGAAGCTCTGTCGTTGCTCGTCAGATGGAAGTCCAACCATGCTGATCACCGAAATTCGCGCGCGTTTGCCAGAGGAGGGTGTGAGGAGAAGACCTGGGTCGACGGGGGTTCCATCGCCTCCGAACATCGGGTCGTTCACCATCGACGCCCTCAAATTTTGGGCTATGTCCGCCGCGATCTTCTCCGAGTTCTCCAAATCGCTTATGTATTCCGGCAGTTCGGAAAGCAAATCGATGAACTGAACCAGGCTGGCCCCGGAATTCTGGCCGAAGTGTTCGAGAGCCTGACGGAGAACCGCCTGTGCTTGGCTGGCTTTCGCCGTCTTGCCAGCAATGAGTGCCCTCGGTGCGAGTGTGGCTACCGCTGAATCGATTGCCTCGCCGAACTCGTCGGGATAGCCAGCGACACTGGCGAAGTCCGGGAGTGGTTGAAAGCTGATCGGGCGGCCGGCGGAGCGCCGGGGCGTCCAGACCACCACCTCGGTGTTTCGGTGGTACTCCGCCGCACGTGAGATCTCCGTGCTGTCCCAGTGCGGCGGAGGCGTCGGCCAGGCGAGGCCAAGGCGTGCAAGGTCGTTGTTGGGATCCAACACAATTGCGGACACTCCGCGTAATGCGCATTCCTCTACCAGGCGCCGAATCAGGACTGTTTTGCCCGAGCCCGAACCTGCGAAGATCGCCGTGTGCTTACGTAGCGCTTCCAGGTCGATGGAAAGTTGTCCGTCACTGTCGAGGCGTTTGCCTAGCGGAACGTCTCGGGGGTCGACGACGACCTCAGAGCTGGCTTGCGGGATTTGTTCGTCTGAAATGGGATCGACTTCGTCTGTGTCGCTTTCGGAGCCAGCGTTGACGACGCCGTCGCTCGCCACAGTGTGGTCGTCGGAGCTGGTCTCGTCGACCGTGAACAATCCGGACCCTGTTTCCGTCCGGTCTTCGAGAGCGTCGAGAAGCACCTCGATCGCGTGGGCTGGTCGGCGGGAGGTCAACCAAGCGTCGAGTAGAGGCGAGCCGTCATTCAACATGCCGCTGAGGGCGGACAACGATGCCAGTTCGCCTTCGGTGATGCGCAGAGTGCGGCCGCCGGCCTGCTCGAAGTCGTTGACTGCTTGGGCGGTCTTCGGTCCTTTCGACCACGCGACGTTTCGGATGACGAAGAGTTTGCGGCGGGAAATGCCAGTGTGAAGGCCGGCTGTCGTGCATGCGGCACGAAGCCGGTTGAGTACTGCCACTGCGCTTTCCGACGCGATTGCTCGGAACGCCCAGTGCTGTTCGTCCTCGGTGGCTGGATCCAGCTTCTGACGCAGTCGGGCGTGTAGGGCCGGCTTGGCGCTGGGGAGGTTGTCGAGCGAGTAGGCATCACCGACGTCGCCGAGTTCCTTGATCCACGCCGTCAGTCCTGCCGAGAGCAGCGCTGGAACCAGTTTGTCCTCGAACTTGTGGCTCGTGGGGAGATTCGTGGTGGCATCTTTTTGGAGCTGCTCGAACTTTATATCGAGAAGGGCCAGGTCTGATTCGTTGTCTGTACTTTCGCTGACTCGTTCTTGATCGCCGACAAGGTCGGTCAGTTCGAACACTTCGCCCGCTTCGAGGCAGTGCCGAATGTGCTTGTCCACGTTGATCATCAGCTGACGAGGAGTGATGCCCTCTGCTCCGGCGAACGCTACCTTCGATACTGGCCAGGTCGGGTGGGGTGGCGTGAAGCTGAGATGGGCGTATTTCGGCGCGAAGCGCTTCTCCAGTATTTCTTCGGCGATCGATCCCTTGGGCAGTCCTTTGAGGACGGGAGTGAGGCGGAAGCGGTCGCGTACCGTACGGCTGCCTCGTTCTTGGATCAGCTCCCACACGCTTGGTAGGCAAGCGACGACGGACGCCGTTCGACCGAGGTTCTCACGCAATGACATCAGACCGTGTGCGACTTCCTCGATCACCAGGTTGTCCGATGACTCGATGTCGCTCTGTGCGTTGGTCGAGGATCGCGACTGCGCTAGCAGCGTATCGATCTGGTCGACTGCGAGCACCGATGGGCCAGTGGCGGCGAGCAGTCGTGAGATGTCCCGTACGACTTGTTGGGGCGTCAATATCGCCTGTTGTATTCCCCACTGTTCCCGGCCGCCTGGTTGAGCTTCCTCTATCGACTGAAGGAACGCGTTGCCGATGTCGAGGACGCTCAAATCGTTTGTGGCGTAGAGCGTCAGGGCTCTCAGCGTTGCCTGGCTCTGGTTGACCAAACGCGGATGAACTGCGTGCACGGCACCGACGAACTTGTCCAGAGTCTCCGGGGTGAGTTTGTCCTCACCGATGATCGCTCTGCGTTCTGCCCTCGAGATTCGAGTGATCGAGGCCAGCCGCCATAGAAACAGTTTCAGCTGAGTGTCCTGCTCAGGTGCCGGACGGGTGAGGTCATCCAGCATTCCCACGAGTGTGGTCTGCCAGAAGGTAGTCGAATCAAGTAAACCGATCAGAAAAAAGTAGCCACCACTAGTCTGTACGCGCTCGCGGACCTGACCGAGTAGGTGTGTTTTGCCGGAGCCTGCTGTTCCGCGGAGCGCGACACCGATCGGACTGGCGTCAGCGCTCGCTTCAGCGTCGTCGAACGCTTCCAGCATGAGGTTCAACGCCGTGTCGTGCAGCGAGTGCGCGTGCAGTTCGGACTGAGCGCGCCACACGTCGTCGGGTGTCGGGGCCCAGTTGAGCCGGATCGACCGGAGAGCCTTTCGTTCGAGATCGTTCATTATCCCTCGATCGCAATCAGGTGGACCGGTTGACCGCCGATGGTGATCGCGGCGGTTCGGACCGAATCCACAAGCGCTTTTTGGTTCTCTTCGGCAATGAGACTGACGTCCTCGTCTCGATACATGTCGCCGAGTGCTCTGTCCAGCTTGGGTTTCGGAACGTCGGACAGCGCAAGCCGTATGTCTCGTAGTGTTACCCAGGCACCTTTGCGGGTGGCCTGGGACGTGTAGGCCCGACGGATGCGAATATCGATGGGCTCGTCAGGAGCAGGAGAGACACCTCGGGGGGCGGGGGCTGTCTCCCCGGAACTATCGTCGGCCCGCGGAACCTCAACCGGTACTTCTACTCGGAAGACGTCGGAGGGTCGGAGGTCCGCGCGGTCCAGATATCGCTGAAGGCCGGCGAGCACGGCGTACATCCCCCGGGCTTGCGGAGTGGCTCGCGGTGGAGGCCCGCTTTTGAGTTCACGGGCTGCCTCGGCCCAGCCCTTGTCGGTCAATGTGTGAACCATCGGGCGCCGGCTGGAATCGCTGTCGATCAGTCGAAGCCGGTTGAGTTTGTCCCGGCTTTCCTTCTTCAGTTCAGGACCAATTTCCTTCAGACGAGTGTTCGACGTTTCCTCGGCCTGAGCCATGAGCACAAGGAGGATCAGCCTCTCGGTACCGGTCAGTTCGTCACTCGCCACGGGGTGTCCCTTCGATATGTGCAGCGCGGGACTTCGAGTCCCGCTTGATCTTGATGTACTTCTCGATTGCGGAGACTACAGCGGCCACGTCATCGAGAATTTGTGCGTTGGTGAACCGCAAGACGGCGTACCCCTCCAGTTGCAAGACGACATCTCGCGCGTGATCCCGAGCGAATTTCACTCGATGACGGTGGTCTGCGCCGTCGACCTCGACGACGCATTTTTCCTCAGGCCACCTCAGGTCCACGACGATCCGCTCGTGAAGCGACGTGGCTTGGAATGGCTGGTTCCATTCGCGTCCGGTTGCCCATTCGCAACTCGACAGCGCGCGCTCCAGCTTCTTCTCGGCGGCGCTGCCCGGATGCGGGCGGCCCGCTATAGCAGGGACGTAGATGCGGTGTGTGACTACGCGAGTGTCTGTGTGTAGAGGCCCCGTGAATGGCGTGATCGTTCGAACGTGATCCGAACCCATGTCATCAGGACCGACGATCCACACCGCGAAACCACCGTGGTTGGCCAACCACACGCAGCCTCCCACCAACTGAGCCAGCTGTTGAGGACTCTGGTCCGAATCGACACGCACTACGATCGCAACCGCTTGGCGCGCGTACGTAGCGGCGAGCAAACGTCGTAATCCCTCGGCTCGGGTCTGATCGATGAAGCGACGTCCGAGCGGTCGACCATGCAGTGCAGACTCTGCCATTCCCGCCAGGAAGGGGCCGAAGTGCTCGGACTGAGAGGCGAGGTCGAACGACAATGTTCGGGCCGCGAGGAGATCGAGTCGATTGGGCCCATCCAGATTCTCACCGCCGGAAAGCCATGCAGGAAACAACTGGCGGACTGCTGTTTCGAGGTCGCCGAGGACCGTCGAGACGACTGTGTGCTGTGATCCGATCTCAGAGAGCTCGATCGAAACCACGGCAGGCGCGTCGTCGGGAAGTGGATCGAGAGATGCGGAGATGTGGTGCTCGTCGACGCCGCGCAGCAGTGTCACGCGAGAATCCTGGATATGGGCATACCAACCGGGGCCATGCCGTGAACTCAACGAGACCCCCACCTTCGACTTGATGCGCCCCGATCCGCGTGCCCACACCCTGCGGGGAGGCATTCGAGGCGGCCAGGCCATACGTCGATCACCATTCTGACACGGCCGAGGGCCCTGCGCAGTCAGTGAAATCGGCGCCATCCCTCCGATCTGCACAGACGTCGAAGGCGCACAGCCAATTTCATTCACGTGACCGACTGAAACGTCTTCCGCTGACCCCCGTCGACATCGAGGTTGTGCCGCTGAATCGGCCGATTCGGCGACATAACCTCGAACTCGGCGGGTAGCGGGGGCACAATGACCGCATGACGTTGCCCATGCGCCGACGGTGGGTGCTGCATGTCGACATGGATCAGTTCATTGCCGCCGTCGAGGTGCTGCGCAATCCGGACCTGATAGGTAAGCGGGTGGTCGTCGGCGGTCGGGGTGATCCGACCGAACGCGGAGTGGTGTCGACGGCGTCCTATGAAGCGCGGGCATTCGGTGTGGGGTCCGGGATGCCGCTGCGCGTGGCGGCGAAGAAGCTCCCCGACGCCATCTTCCTACCTGTCGACGGTGAGGCGTACACGGCGGCGTCGAATGTCGTCATGGATGCTCTTCGCAGCCTGGACGTAGTCGTCGAGGTCATGGGTTGGGACGAGGCGTTTCTCGGGGTCGAAACGGAAGATCCGGTCGAATTCGCGCGCCTCGTACACGACACGGTGTTCGAAGCCTCCGGCCTGCATTGCTCGGTTGGCATCGGTGACAACAAGTTACGGGCGAAGATCGCCACCGATTTCGGCAAGCCTCAGGGAATCTACACACTCACAGCAGAGAACTGGTTCGATGTAATGGGGGAGCGCCCGACCGAGTCGCTGTGGGGGATCGGCAAGAAGACCGCGAAAAAGCTTGGCACACTGGGGATCGCGACGGTATCCGATTTGGCTGCAACCGGTGACGAGGTGCTTGCGGCGACCTTCGGGCCCAAGACCGGTCCCTGGATCGGCACCAAGGGTCGCGGCGTCGATCTCTCGCCCGTCTCCGCCGAGCCATGGATCGCGCGCTCGCACAGTCGCGAGACCACGTTTCAACAGGACCTTGCCGATTGGGGCATGGTTACCGACGAAGTGCGTGCTCTGGCGTCGAGGGTTCGCGACGATCTGCTTGCCGAGGGCCGAAAAGCTGTGCGTGTCACGCTGAAAGTCCGGTACAAACCTTTCGAAACCCACACCACCACCGCACCACTCGCGAGTCCCACATTCGATCTCGACGTAATCTCCGATGCTGCGGCCGCACTCGTCGATCGATTCGACCACTCTCGCGAAGTACGGCTGATGGGGGTGCGGCTGGAAATGACTCCGCCAGCGAACCCGCCCGGCACTCAGACTTTGGCGAACACAGCAGGCGAGGAACCCGGAATCTGAGCGACCAGGTTGCGTGTCACCAGATGCCGCAAGTGAGCGGCGGCTTCCGACAGCGCCATGGTCTTTCCCATGGGCGATATATCGGCCCACGGCTTGTACCACTTCATTCGCTCGGCGACCTGCCAGACGGTGATCTCGTCGTCACCGAAAGCTTGGTAGAGGTGGTCGAGTCGATCCTCGTGATGTTCGACGAGTTCGAGTGCGCGGCCGGATACATTGTCGATGGCGATGCCGTGCGCGCCGAGGCCACGCGTGACGTTCATCGACTGCACCCGTCGCAACGAATCCATGAACTCGGCGAGCGCGTCGCGCTCTTCCAAGGGATAGACGAAGTTGCCCACGTGCGGCGTCGTCTTCTGCAACACATGGTCGCCGGTGAACATCACGTCGGAATCGGGCAGGTAGAAGCACACGTGACCGGGAGTGTGGCCTGGTGTGGAGACAACGCGCAGCTCACGTCCAGTCAACGCGATGGATTCACCGTCGACGAGTACGCGATCCGGTGCAGATTCCGGCCCGGTGGGAGCGTTCAGGCCTACCCCGTGCCATGCGGCGATGTCAGCCTCCGACGCACCGGCAGCGAGCATGTTCGTGCGTTCTCGTTCGAGCCACTGCTCGCTCCTGGGGGCGGTCATGTCGGCGAACTGAGAATGATCCGCCTGGTCCATGGCGATCCACGCGCCCGACGCTTCGCGGACGCGACCACACAACCCGATGTGGTCGGGATGAAAATGCGTCAGGACCACGCCCTCGACGTCGGACACAGAGTGACCGATTGCTTCGAGGCCCGAGGTCAGGCCGTCCCAGGCGTTGTCGTCGTCCCAGCCGGCGTCGACCAGCACGAGGCCGCCGGGAGACTCCATGGCATAAACGAGCGTGTGGCCGAGCGGGTTGTTGGTGATCGGTACCGGAATCTGGAATATCCCGTCACCGATCGCAGCTGCGTCGCTCATGGCACACCTCGTTGCTTGGTCCAACTAACCGAGTACTACGCAGTCCATACTGACCGTCTGCTCAGTCGTGCTTTCAGGGGGGTACGGATCGTGCAGGGTCCGCCGATGTGAGGTTCCGGTAAGCAGCGCTAGCGCCGACGCCATTCGATGGCTGGGCACGTGTCCATCACCATCGGTACACCCGCGGCGACGGTTCGATCGAAGGCGGCTTTATCGATGACTCCGAGTTGAAACCACACCGCCTTGGCGCCAACTGCGACCGCCTCGTCTGCGAACTGGCCTGCCGAGTCCGACCGGCGGAACACGTCGACGACATCGATGGCGAATGGTACGTCGGCGAGTGTTGCGTAACCTTGCTCACCTAGAACCGTCGGGGCACTCGGATGAATCGGAACGATACGTTTTCCGCGTTGCTGCAGCAGCGCTGCAATCTCGTACGCGGTGCGGTGAGGGTTGCCGGACAGTCCGACGATCGCCCAGGTCTCGAGCTCGTCGAGCATCAGGTCGACGGACGTCTTTTCCTGCCACGAGGTCATGAGAAAACGCTACACCCGCGTCGACTTCGATCGCCAGGCGTCCGTGCACCACAGGGCCCACAGAATCAACAGGGGTTGAAAGAGGAGTCGGATGCCGCGAGCTGAGTCTGTATCCAGCCCGAATGCATCGGTGTGCGTGAGGAATTGGGAGATGTTGCCGGGGAAGACTGCCAAGAAGAACGCTGCGACGACCCACCCGATCATCGCACGGCGGCGGACGAGGAAGACCAAAGCAAGACCGAGAACGATCTCGACGACGCCCGAGGCGAGCACGACGAAGTCGGCGTCGAGCGGAACCCAGGTCGGCACCTGCGCTTGAAACTCGGAGCGCGCCCAGAACAGGTGGCTCAGGCCCGCGAACACCAGGAACGCTCCGAGCAGAATGCGAGCAGCTGACTTCATGCCTCCATCGTGCACCATGTCGGCGCACCGCGGTGGTCAGAAGTCCCGAGAGTACGCCTTCAGCTGGTCCATCACGAAAGCGTGATCGTCGCGGTGGGGGAGCCCGGATACACCGACGTATCCAACGATCCCGACGCCTCGCACGTTGATCGGCACCACGCCACCCGCTGCAGCGAATTTGTCGGCGGGAAGCCGTGATTGAGTATCGAAGTCGCGGCCGGTCGCGAGGAAGAACTCGAGCACGCCCAGCGAACTACGTCCGTACCGTCTCGCGGCCCCCAACTTACGAGCAAGCCAATGGTCGTTTTCCGGGTAGGCGCCGGGCAGCGCCGCGTGAAACGCGCGCTGTTGGCCATGCATGATCCCGATGACCAGCGGTAGACCTTGCGCCGCGGCAGCATCGCGCATCTGACTGCCGAGCTTCCAGACGTCGTCGTAATCGAAGGTGTCGAAACGCACGGCCTGCTCGTCGGCGGTGACGGCCTCCAAGTCCGGTGTGCTCATGCGGTGGAAGACGCGAGCCAGATGTTCAGTTCGCCGTCTACGGCGAACTGGTCGATCTCGGCCAACTCGTCGTCGGTGAACTCCGGGCCGCGCAGCGCGAGCACACTGTCCGCCAGCTGACTTGGACGGGAAGCGCCCACGAGGACCGACGAAATGTGCGGAGTCCGAAGCACCCACGCCAGAGCCATCTGCGCGAGCGGTTGTCCGCGACGCTCAGCGATCATGTTCAATGCCGAGACATTCTGCAGATTCTTTTTCGAGAGCATGCCGTCGCGCAGAGTTTTTCCCTGTGTTGCACGTGAACCCTCGGGAACTCCGTTCAGGTACTTCGTCGTGAGCAATCCCTGGGCGAGCGCCGAGAATGCAATACACCCCACGCCTTCGTCGGAGAGGACGTCCAACAGTGACGGTTCGCCGTCCTCCACCCAACGGTTCAACAACGAGTACGAGGGTTGGTGGATCGCCAGTGGGGTGCCGAGTTCTTTCAGCAGCCGTGCCATTTCGACAGTTCGGGCTGCGGAGTACGACGAGATCCCGGCGTAACGGGCCTTGCCCGAACGGACAGCGGTGTCGAGCGCACGAGCTGTCTCTTCCAGCGGTGTGTTCGGGTCGTACCGGTGGCTGTAGAAGATATCGACGTAATCGAGCCTCAGGCTGGTGAGGGAATGTTCGAGGCTGCCGAGCAGGTACTTTGCGCCACCGCCGCGGCCGTACGGGCCAGGGAAGAAGTCGTATCCAGCCTTCGTGGATACGACGATCTCGTCGCGCAATCCTGCAAAATCCTCGGACAGGATCCGACCGACGTTCTTCTCCGCCGACCCAAGTGGGGGACCGTAACCATTTGCGAGATCGAAGTGCGTGATCCCGAGATCGAATGCAGCGCGGACGATGTCGCGCTGGTTCTGAATCGGGGTGTCGTCACCGAAGTTGTGCCACATTCCGAGCGAAACCGCGGGTAGCAGCAGCCCGGATCTTCCGACGGGTCGGTAGTCCATAGTGTCGTAGCGTGTCGGCGCCGGGGTGTAGGCGTCGTTGAGGAGGGACGGCATGGCGGTGTAACTCCTATCGAGATACGAAAAGGTCTGTGAGAAGTTCGATCTGGGTGTCGTCTTCGAGCGCGGAACCGACAGCGACGACATGTGCGCCGGCGCCCAGATACTGGGCCGCGTTCCGCGCGTTCATCCCGCCGGTTGCAACGAAGCGCATCGAGGGAAACGGACCCTTCATGGCCGAGAACCAGTCGGGCCCCAGCACGGAAGCCGGGAAAGCTTTGACCCATCCGAGACCGAAGGACGCTGCATTCTGCACGTCTGTGCCGGTGGCGACGCCGGGAAGGTGGGGCATCCCGGCGTCCATACTCGCCTGAGCAACGGCGGGGTCGAAACCAGGCGCCACGGTGAACGACGCTCCTGATTCTCTCGCTGTTACAACGTGTTCCGGCGTGACGACAGTTCCAGCGCCGACGGTCATGCCGCGCTCGCGCGCGGCGTGTGCCACTGCGACCAAGGCGGCCACGGCGGCGGGGGACTGAATGGGTACTTCGATACAGGTAAGACCGGCGTCCCATCCGCGGTGGGCGAGTTCGACGGTTCGAGCGGGGGAGAACCCCCGCAGAATTGCCATCACCGGTGCAGGAGAGAATGCCTGGTCGAACCAGGTGTTCATGGTCTCCATCCGAGCTCCTTCGATACGTTGTCGGTCACTGCGCGTAGATCGGGCAGCAGTAGTTCGAGGGCCGAGAGATCGGCGCGACCCTTGAGGGCGGTAATGGACACGGCGGCCACGACACGATTGCTCGCGTCGCGGACCGGCATCGCAACGCAGTTGACGTAGTCCTCGTATTCGGCGTCGTCGACGGACCACCCGCGTTCGGCGACGACCGCGAGTTCGGAGTCGAAGCGTGCGCGGGAGGTGATGGTCGTCGATGTGTGCTTGTCGTAATCCGCTGCGGCCATGACGGAGTCGACCACATCGGGAGTCTGAAAGGCGAGAATCGCTTTGCTGACTCCGGCTGTATGCAAACACACCGATGCACCGATCTGTGAGAACAGCTTGATCATGCCCGGCTGTTCGATCTTGTCGACGTAGATGATCCGTCGCCCCTCCAAGGCCGCCAGGTGGATGGTGTGAGAGCACAGTTCACCCAGCCCTACGAGGTAGGGCCTGGCGACGTTGGCGAAGTCGAACTGCTCGCGCGCCGCGTTGGCAAGGCCGGCAAGGCGATACCCGACGCTGTACTTGCCGTCGTCGCGTTTACGTGTGAGCCCGTAGTCGGTGAGCGTCTGAAGAACGCGAAGAGCTGTAGACCGGTGTACATCCAGATGAGCTGCGATCTCGCTCTGAGTCCGCGGTGCGATGGCAACGAACTCCAGGATCTCGACGGCGCGTTCCACGCTCTGCGACATTGACTGCTCCTTCGAAAGTGGTCGGGGTCCGGTCAGACATCGAGACCAGCGGCGGGAACGAAATCGTTGATACTCGACAACGCCCGTGCAGCGAGATCATGGCCCATGGACAGGCGTCCGTGCGCATCCTTGCCGTTCGACAGCCCCGACAAGTATCCCGCAGCGAAGGCGTCCCCTGCACCAACAACCTCGACCACGTCCACATCGTGAGCGGCGACGAACACCGACCCGGTAGCCGTGAACTCGGTTGCGCCGACGTCACTGTCCTTCACCACAAGGGTGGCCGTCGGATGACGATCCATGTCCAACATCGTTGCGATCGAACTCGCACTTGTCGTTCCCCACAATTCGGCAGCTTCGTCTCGTCCCACGAACACGATGTCCGCGCGTCGAGCCAGATCGAGTAGGACAGGGGAGGCACGTTCGATTCCCCAGACGCCACGTCGATAATTGACATCGAACGAGACTCGGGTCGTCGACCCGTCGCAGATCTCGAACAACGCCTGCATCATCGCAGCGCACGATTCGGACAGGCCTGGATTGATCCCGGACACATGGACAATGGACACTTCGCGCAGCGGCAACCGCTCGAGCGTTGCCGGCGACATCAGGGACGCGGCGGATCCGCGGCGGTAGTAGTGCACTGTTGTGACGCCGTTGTCGGGATCCTTGAAGTAGACACCGGTCGGGGCGTTGTCGAGCCTGGTGACGTACGAGGTATCTACCCCGTGCGCAGCGATCTCCTCGATGATCCGAGTGCCCAGCGGATCGTTGCCCACATGGCTGGCCCATGCGACGTCGTGTCCTTGCTCGGCCAGGTACAGAGCTACCGTCGATTCCGCGCCACCCATGTGCACGGAGAACAGGTCGGCCGAGACCAGCGGTATCGCATCGACAGGTGCCACCAAGGTCATGGTCTCGCCGATACACAGAATGTCAGGCATCGACGCTGTCCTTCCCCTTGCGTCGAAGGCCCCTCTTCAGGCTGCTGGTGATGTACGGTCCGAGCACTGCGAGTGCGCTGAGAATCAGCAGCCCGAGCGCGATCCCGCTGGTGTAGATGGCCGCTGCACCGTCGATCAGGAATGCGCGGCGGATATTGCTCTCCGCGAGCGGTCCGAGGATGAGCCCAAGGACCAAAGGACCTGCGGGAAATCCGTTGCGTCGCAGCACCAAGCCGAGAAGACCGAAGACCAGCATCAGTCCGACGTCGAACGCGCTGTTCTGTACGGCGTACGTACCCACCATGCAGAACGTGATGATGACCGCCCATAGGTACTTCTGCGGTAGATCGAGAAGCTTGATCACCCCGCGCATACGGACGAGTGCCAGGGCCAACGCTGCGAACGTCGCGAGCAGCATGATCGCGGCGAGGCTGTAGACAAGATCCGGGGAGTCGACGAACAGTGCAGGTCCTGGTTGCAGGCCCCAGATGACCATCGACCCGATCATGACCGCCATGACTGCATCGCCGGGCACTCCGAGAGCGAGTGTCGTGGTGAGAGATCCGCCCATCGTCGCCGTGCTTGCGGTATCCGCAGCGGCGAGGCCTTCCAAGGATCCTTTGCCGAACTTCTCCGGCGTCTTGGACGCACGGCGTGCCTGGTCCCACGAGACGATTCCGGCGATGTCGCCACCTGCGGCGGGGACTACACCGACTACTGCGCCGACGCCGGATCCGATGAGTGCCGGCTTCACGAGCTCGCGTCGTTCAGCCTTGTTGGGCCACCACTTGCCGAGTTGGGTGATCGGAGTGGGAACGAGAGTCGGGTGACGGCTGATCATTTGATTGAAGACCTCGGCTATGCCGAACAGACCGACGATCGCGGCAATGAAGGGAATGCCCGAGCTCAGTTCGTTCAGCCCGAAGGTGAATCGGCCGTCGCCGGTGATCGGGTCTCGGCCGATGGTGCCGAGAAGCAGGCCGAGGATACCGGCGAACAAACCCTTGACAACGCGTCCGCCGGATACGCCGATCATCATCGTCATACCGAACACGACGAGCGCGAACATCTCTGCCGGTCCGAACCGTAGCGCCACACTTGCTATGGGCTGGGCTGCGAAGACGAGAATGCAGATGCCGACGACGGAACCGACCGCGGATACCAACGCCGAACTGGTGAGGGCGATTCCGGCGCGTCCCTGCTTGGCCATCGGAAAGCCGTCGAACGTGGTTGCGATGGACGCAGGTGTACCAGGGGTGTTGATGAGGATCGATGGGACACGATCGCCGAATTGCGCTGCGACGTAGATCGAGAGCAGCACCGACAGGCCCTGAAGCGGTTCGAGCGTGAGGGTGAACCCGGCCGCGAGGGCTACGGCCATTGCGGCCGTGATGCCGGGGACAGCTCCGACCAGTGTGCCGAGCAGAACTCCGACGATCAGACAGACACCGATGCTGGGATCCAGCAGCGCATCGAGTCCTTCGATCACCGCGTTCACAGCGGAACCTGCAGCAGGAGGCCGAAAACCGCCCACAGGATGACTGTGGTTATCACTGGAAACACAACGAGAGCCTTGACTCCTCGACCGCCAGAGATGGCAGTGAGACCGGCGAGCAGAACGACGGTGACTGCCCGGAAATCGAAGTATTGCCAGGCAAACCCGTAAACGACGATCAGAGCAAGTGTCGCGACGAGTGCGAATGCGCCGGCTTTCGTGATGGGCGGTTCGTCGGAGGAGATACGGCTGACGACTGCTTGAAGCAGAAGAATCAGTCCGATGACCACCATCGACACTGCGAGTGCCGTCGGCCACCACCGTGGTCCGAACGATTGCCCAACACGTGCTACAACGATCGCGTTGGAGAAGAAATACACCGCAATACCAAGGGCAACTACGACGAGTCCGATGGCGAATTCGTAGGTCTTGCTGTTGGGCGGTTTTTGCTCGTGCTGTGCGTGTTCCGGTACGTCCGCGGTGCTTACGGCAATGTCCTGGGTAGTCATTCCTGGGCCGCCAGCTGCCCGAATCTGTCCGACTCGCTGTCGACGAACGTGGTCGCCTCGTCAGCCGAGCGGTACAGGGGAAGGTTGCCCCCGGATTCGATCAGTTCGGTGTATTCGGCTGTGCTGGAGGCTGACTCGATAGCATCTTCCAGCCGGGTGGCGACCGCGTCGGGCAGTCCGGTGGGTGCGGCAATGACCGCCCAGCTGCCGATCACGACATCGAGGCCGAGCTCGGTGGCTGTAGGGACGCCAGGCAAGGCCGGTGCTGGATCTTCGGTGAACACGGCGAGGACGCGTAGGCGTCCGTCTGCATGTGCCGGAGCGGTTTCTCCGATTCCTGCAACAACTGCGTCGACCTGTGATCCGACCGCTGCGGTGACCGCGGGCGCACCACCGTCGAACGGAACCCCGGTGAATTCGACGCCGGCGACCCGGCCGAGTTCGAGGGCGCCTGCCTCCCATATGGATCCGGGGCCGGCGTTCGAGACGGTGATAGCGCCGGGGTCGGACTTGGCTGCGGTGATCAGATCGTCGAGGGTCTGGAACGGGCTGTTCGCCGGAACTGCGATCGTGCCCGGTTGTGAGTTGACTTGGCCGAGAAAGTCGTACGCTGCTGGGTCGATCGAGTATCCCTGGTGGCCGAGCAGGCTCACCTCGACAGGGAGGACGCCGATGGTGTAGCCGTTCGCGTCCTGGTCGGCAAGATATTGCATCCCGATCGATCCTGCGCCGCCCGGTCGGTTCTCGACGATCACGCTGACACCGAGGTCGGCTTCCATTTGCTTGCCGAGAGTTCGTGCCGTCAGATCGGTCGCTCCACCTGCTGCGGTCGGGGTGAGCAAGGTGATGTTTCCGCTGGGGAATTCCTCGTCCGAGGACCCGCCTCCAGAACGATCGGCGCAACCGGTCGCAGTTCCGATCAAGATCAACGCTGCCGCGCTGCCGGCGAGGGTGCGCATCTGACGTGTGTGTGAAGTGACCAAGGGTTTGCCTCCGAGTGAATGTGTTGCACTGTGTGCAACACTGTTGCTCTGCGTGCACCTACAGTAACGCACGTGTGACTCGGGGCATAGCAAATCTTTACTTTGGCGCGGATCACATCCTGGGTGACCCGTGTGCGAGCTCTATGCGTGCTGCAACCGTGTAGCGACAACCGCCGCCGTAGTTCCGAGAGCTAGCACGACAGCTGCGACCACGAATGCAACGGTGTAAGAATCGCCGAGGGCAGGCGCCACCACGAGCGGACCGAGCACTTGTCCGACGCCGTAGACCGCGGTCAGGGTCGCAGCGGTTCGTCCGATCGGCAGTCCTCCGGCCGTGGAGAGCGTCATCATCGTGATCCCCATGAAGGTGGCCCCGAACAGCACTGCGGAGACGACGGCCACCGCGGAATTCTCGGTCAACGCAGGTAGCAGCGCCGAGACTGTCTGGAGGGCGAATGCTGCCACGAGCGCGCGGCGCATCTGAACTCGTCGGCACACCGCTTGCCACACGATGGTCGCGGGCACGGCGGCCAACCCGACGACGATCCATACCGCCGGTCCGACGGCCGAATTTCCGTGGCCACCGGCTGCAGCCACGAGGAACGTTCCTACGATGATGTAGCCGAGGCCTTCGAGGAAGTAGGCGATCAGGAGCACGCGCCAGATCTGTCGCTGCCGAGGTGAGGGACCCGAGTCATGTTCGGACAAGCGAGATTCGGCGCGGATTTGCAGCGTCAGAGCTGGAGCGATGAGGACTGCAGTCAGGACCGCTGACGCAATCCATAGCTGCTGCCACGAGAGGTGCTGCGCTGCAACGAGTGTGAGCACGCCCGATGCGGCGATTCCGGCGCCGACGCCACCGAACGTAATGCCGGGGGATGAGCCGATCTGACGTGCCACCGTGCTCGCGCATGCAAGGAACACTGCAGCGCTGGCCAATCCAGCGATGAGACGTAGTGCAGAGAACGCTGGGATGTTGTCGACGAAGGCCATCGCGATCTCACTGAGCACCAGGACGAGTGCCCATGCGCGGAACGCCGCGGTGCTGTTGAGGCCGGGCCGCACTGACAGGAGCACGGCACCCAGAAGGTATCCCGCATAGTTCGCCGTAGCGATGACGGCGCCGCTGCTCGGCGTCACGTTCGCCGAATCGATCATGATCGGAAGGATGGGAGTGAATACAAATCTACCTACGCCCATAGCTGCGGCAAGCCCTGCAGCAGCGGCGATGGATACTCGACGCCCGTCCAGTTCGTTCACTCAGCTAACGGTACCCTCGGCCCTATGTGAACGAAAATACATAGTCCGCTATGTATTTTCGCTCACGTGGCGCGGAGCTGCCTACCCCGAAATGTTGACGAGCCAGTTGATTCCGAACTTGTCGGTCAACATTCCGAAGGTGTCGCCCCACGGGGCTTTGTCGAGGCCCATCGTGTTCTGAGCGTCGACGGCGAGCTTGTCCCAGTAGCCGGTCAGCTCGGCTTCGTCCTCGCCGCTCAGTGAGACGGAGATGTTGTCGCCGACGTTGAGGTTCATGCTGGCCGGTGTGTCGGAGCCCATCAGGGTCAAGCCGCTCGGTGACTCGAGCTGGCCGTGCATGATCTGGTCCTTTTCGACGGGATCATCGCTTGCACCGAAGTCGGCGAAGGTGTTGAGAATCAGTTCACCGCCGAACACTCCCTTGTAGAACTCCATGGCATCCCGTGCGTTGCCACGGAAATTGAGGTACGGATTCAGTCGGGTGGGCATGGTTGTCTCCTCGTCGAAGGGTGCGACGATCATCGTAGAACCTCGCCGACCGGGCCGCGCAGAATTCGACCTAGGCCATGGACACCAGACGATACGTCCGGACGCTCCCGGGTCGCGTAGCGCTACACGTCGTCGTGATGGGTTCGGATACGCCCTCCTCCAGTACGACGGTCACCGAGTGTCGATCGTGGTCGAGGACGATCGTCCAGCGGTTGTGGTCACGGTGAGTCGAAATTGGATGAAGCGTATCGATCCTGTTGTCGCCGAGCATGCGTCGGGCATGATCCTGAGCGACTTGAACCTCGGCGGACAAAGAACTCCGCCCGCGGAGGAACTGAGGTTCGACCAAGCCACGTCGATGGGCATCGACGATCGACGGAGCATCGGACTCGTCGACGTTCCCGTAATACAACCCCTCGGGGAACACGATCATCGTGCCGGCGAATCGGTCTCCGCCCAGATGGGAACACTCCCACGTCAGATCTGCGTATCTATCGGTCAGCGCAGGAATCACCTGACGTCCGCGGACTGCGCAACATTTGTCGTGCAGGCCGTGTGTACAGACCGCCACGATCGGAACGTTCGACGATGTCCCGGACGATCCATCCAGGGGGACGTCGAGTACGTCCGCGGGTGCGTCGACCTCGCCCCAGTGAATACTCGTCGAACCGACCCGGGAATCGACGATGGCCCAGCGCCACCTGCCCTCACCGCGAGCCCGTCCTGGCCGGCGAATGGCGAGAAGACGCATGTCCGCAGACTCCACGTGACGAGCGATGCGGAGGCCCAGTGCAGGATCGAGTGTCTTGTGCGAGTTCAGGAACGCCGAATGTCCCCATGGGCCATCGACTTCCAGCAAGAACCACCGCAACCCGCGTGACCCGCTGCCTGGAAGCGAATCCCCGCGTTCACGCGCAGCGTTGCTGCAGGGCAGTGTCACGACGCGGGGACCACGATGCCTTCGCGGAGGAGACGTCGGGCCACCACGATGGCGCTGTCGGTGTCGAGCCCGACCAGATCTCCGACGCGACAGGGCTTTCCGGTCTGAAGCTGAGCGATCGCATCGGCGGCTTCGATCGGCAGCGAGACGGTCTTTGCACGCAGCGTCAGGTGGATCGTGGTGGAGTCGCGGCTGACCGACGCAGCGAGCCCCTGGCGCCAGACGACCTGGCTGTCGGCCGAGATACCCGTCATGAACGCAACCGTCCGAAGCGGATTCACCGGTTCCGGACGAGTTATGTCGGTGAGCCGCGCGCCAAGTCGTTCCGCGATCGAGCGTTGTGCTGTGGTGTCCCCGCGGAGTTCGTCGAGCAGCGACGCAAGGTCGTCGATGATCCGATCGACGTGAGGCAGTACCGCGTCCGGATCGTTCAGATCGATACCTGCCGGCAGCGGCTGGCGCAGGTCGGCGTCTGTCGCAAGCATGTCGAACACTTGCCGCGCGACGTCGTACCGATTGAACGATGCGACTCCGACTGTGAGATGAATCGTCGTGTCGCCCAGTGCCTCTGCGGAGTGGATCCAGCCGCGGGGTAGGTAGAGCGCGTCGCCGGGTCGTAGGACCGTATCGACCGCAGGGGTCTCACGCGCTCGGTTCTCCACGTCCGATCGCCGGTCTGACCACGGCTGATTCGACAGCGGATGCGTGTGCACGGGCGGATGAAGGATCCACCTCTTCTCGCCACTGACCTGGAGCACGAACACGTCGTGTACGTCGTAGTGAGGTGAGAACCCTTTGCTCGACGCGGGCGTCACATAGGCGTTGACCTGCGCCGGATGGCCGATGTCATCGACGAGGTCTCGCACGAAATCTATGAGCGGTGGCCACAAGCGATGCAGACCTTGCAGCACGAGGGTATGACCGCTGGCGAATGCGGACAGCACAGCTGCCGAATCCAGTTGATCGGTCATCTCTGCGCCGAACCCGCCGGAGGCCGTGAATTCCGACCTGTCCAGAAGTGCACCGTCTTTGGCCATGCGAGCGAATGGTGTACGAACACCTCGGTGCGAGACGAGTTCGTCGACGGCCTCGACGGTCATCAGATCGTCGAAGGACTGGACCAGTTCCCCTGCGCGAGACAGCAGCGGCGCGCGGCCCCAGTACTCCTCGATGAACGTGCGTTCGTCCACCGAGACCAAACGACCGAGCGCGGACCGGTTCTCCGGTCCGCGCTGGTCGGGATGAACGACGCTCAAGCCGTGCCGTCCGCACCGCCGTCATGGCCGTCGGGGTTCGAGCCGCCATCGGCTGGACCTTCGCCGGATCCAGCAGTGCCGTCTGCGCCGCCGTCATGGCCGTTGGGGTTCGAGCCGCCGTCGGCTGGACCTTCGCCTGGGCCCGCGGTGCCGTCTGCGCCGCCGTCGTGGCCGTTGGGGTTCGAGCCGCCGTCCGCCGGGCCTTCGCCGCCGGATCCGCTCGTGGTGATGTCGTCGTCGTTGATGCTCATCGAATGCCTTTCGGTCGACGTAACTGCTTCAAAACGAGGGGCTGCCTCGCTCCGAACACGGATTGACAGTTCGCCGAGCTTTCAAACACTTCTGCACGAGAGAACTGGTTTGTCCGATTCATGGCACGAAGATGGTCGCCGACCGGGTTATGGCCTGGGCAAGATAGGTGTCAGCATCGATGTCGAACGGAGACGAGTCGATGCCGCGCCTGATCGTGTCGAGATAACGATCGGCCGGCGTTCCGCGCTCACGCACCGAGGAACTGGTGACGGTGACAGCTGGCGTTCCGTTGATGTCGGGAAGGCGCAGCAGGGCGTCGTACTTCCCACGGAATGTGTCGCCTTGTGTGTCGATCTGCAGGACTGCGCAGGTCCCCACGGCGATGGAGTCGGGCGCGACGAGAGGTACCGCCTCCACAGCGTTCTCGATTGCTGCGAGGTGGGCGAACTGGCTGTCTTCGATCAAGTAGGCGTGCGCGAGGGATCGTTCGCTGCCGATCTCGGGTGACACGAATGCAGACGAGCCGGTCCATCGCTGGGAAACGCCCGCGAAGTAGAGCGCGTGATCGATCCACAACCAGCGGTCCTCGCTCGGAAGCCCTGTCCACGGCGCAGACGGATGTGCACCGAACGGGCCCGTGGCGTCGGATCCGGTCAGGTAGGAGTGGAACCGTTCGGCCAGCAGATTGGACCCGTAGGAGACGTACCAGATCATGGGTCGAAGTGTAAGGCGCTACGCGCAGGCGAGTAAAAATGCATACCCTGCATGCGTTTTCACTCACCTGCGGCGTTGAGCGCTTAGATCAGTGCTGTGCTTGCGAAGGCAGCGAGGCCGATCAGAACCGCACCTGTCAGAGCTTGAACTCGACGGTCGATGACGCACATCAGAGACAGAAAGCCGGGCATCGATCCGCCGCGGCGGGTGTGAACGATGGCGAGGGCGCTCGGCATGCACCGCCCGAGCGACACCGTCACGAACATTGCCGCGCCCAGCGCGGGCGATCCGGCTGCCGCCACACCAAGCGCCATCAAGTAATACGCACTCGAACGGATATAGATGAGAAATCCCGGCCCGATGATGGCGCCGAACAGGGCCGAGACCTTCCATGGTTCCATGGTGCGGCGCAGGTGCCTGGGCAACTGCTGTCGACGCATCGGCGTCGGCATCCGCACGAGACCCAATTCGTGGAGACCGTAGGCGAGAGCTAGAACCGCCCACACGCCGAACAGAGAGGCGACGGGGACCGATCCCAACACGACGCCGCCGAGTGCGCCAATCGCCCCACCCGTCACCGAACCCGTGGTGATCGACCCGAGTGCGTGCCAGCCAAGGCGACGGACGGGCGTCGAGGACCCCGTGCGGCCTGGTTGCTTCGGAGCGACGACGACGCCCGCTACGGACATGCCACACGTCGACCAGTTGGCGGCAAGTGCTGTGACAGCCCCGGCCGCTACGACGGCTCCAGTCATGCCGGATGCAGCCGTGGGGGAGAGTACCAGCGCGGCGCCTGTCCCGATTGCAGCCGCGGCCGCGACCAGGACTGTGCGAGTTGCGATGCCGACCGAACTCTGCAGGGTCGGTCTGATCTGGGGCATATCGTGTTGCAGCGCAGTGTGATCGATCATTGTTGTCATCTGTTACCTCCTCGGTAGTGGTTCACGTCAGCCGACGTGGACCGTTCCGGACATGTACGGGTGAATCGAGCAGTGGTACTCCACGTCACCCGGCGTGTCGAATGTGAAACGAAAGGTGCTGTCTTCGTTGACACCACTGTCGAACACACCGTCCGCGTGCACCTCATGGAGAAGACCGCCATCGGCGAATTGCCACTCGACGGTGCCCCCGACGGGAATGGACACCTCCTGAGGGTCGAAGCGAACGTTGCTGATGAGTACGGTCGCATCGACCTCGGGTTCGGACGCGCATCCAGCGACGAACAGTAGAACAATCAACGCGACAACAGTTCTCACTCCTCGACGACGACCGTGCCCAGCATCATCGGGTGCGGAGTGCAGTGGTAGTCGAATGTGCCTGCCTCCTCGAAGGTGTAGGAGTAGCTGCCCTCGGTCAGCAACTCGCTCTTGAACGTTTCAGCACTGGATTCGACGACATCGTGAGGCAATCCGTTGTCGTCGAAGACCCACTCGACGGTTTCGCCCTTCTTTATGGTCACCGACGCAGGGCTGTAGCTCATGTTCTCGACACGGACGGTCGCGGCTGGGGTGTCACTCCCGGAATCGCCACTGCAGGCGGTGAAGCCGAGCAGTGACGCCAGTGCGATCGCAAGGACCAGGAACTTCTTCATCGTTTCCCTCTCATCGGATGTACATCAAATTCGCCGTCATTCCGGCTTCGAAGTGATAGGCGTTGTGGCAGTGAAACATCCATTCGCCAGGGTTGTCGGCGTCGAATTCGATGGCGAGCGAACTCCCGGGCAGGACGTTCACGGTGTCCCGGCGCAGCCCTCCGTAGTCCGGCACGGCAAACGTGTGCCCGTGAGTGTGCATCGGGTGCCACATCGTGGACGTGTTGTTCATCGTGATGCGGATGCGTTCACCTTGTTTCATGACGAGTTTGCCTGCGTCGGCCCCGGCCATCGCCCATACGTAGCGATCACCTGCCTGGAGTAGGTCCACCTGGTAGTCGCGGTCCGGTGCCTTGGTGTCGAGCCTCGAGCGGTCGGCGGGCCTCAGCGCACTTTCCAGAACGAGTTCCCGGCTCAATTCGGGGATGGAACCGCCGACGTCGGGATTCGGCATCGGAGCTGAATCGGTACTTCTGAGTACCGTCGACGCGTAGCCCTCACGGCCCTCGACTGCTGCGACCACCGGCCATGCCCCGGATGCGACCGTGACCAGTACGTCGTAGCGTTGAGCCATTCCGATCAGGATGGCGTCCGCCTCGGTGGGGACGACGTCGTAACCGTCGACCGCCACGACCGTCATACGGTGACCCGCGACCGCGAATCGGTAGGGCGTTTCTGCTCCGGCATTGATGATGCGCAAACGCAGGCGGGACCCCGGTGCCGCTTCCACCACTGCGGGATCGTTGGGTGGGCGGCCGTTGATCAGGTGCATCGGATAGGCGATGTGCTGAGTCATACCGCCGAGCACGGCGGAGTCGCCATGCCCGGCAGATGTCAATGCTGTTGCGACGGCGGCCTCGTCGGCACCGACAGGTATCAGAGCTGCCCCGCCGCCGTGACCTGCATGGCCACCGCCGTGTAGGTCGGGGTTGAGCGCAGCCATCACGGCGTCGGGGGTCGTGCCGAGACCGTCGACCCAATCGTCCAGCAGGAGGACGGCATCGGCGTCCGCACCGGTCGCGTCGTTTGGATCCTCGACGATCAAGGCGCCGAACAGTCCGCGGTCGGCCTGCAATCCGGAATGCGAGTGGTACCAGTAAGTTCCAGGGTCCGACGCGACGAAGGTGTAGTCGAAGGTGCCGGAAGGGGCTATCGGATCCTGCGTCACCGGTGGTACACCGTCCATGTCGTTACGGATCCGAATGCCATGCCAGTGAATGCTGGTGTCGCTCGGCAACGCGTTGGTCACCGACGCTCGCAGCGTGTCTCCCGCAGCGAGCCTCAGTTCCGGTGCCACGGCTCCGGTTCCGTAGGTCCAGGTGTTCACCAGCCGGCCGCCCAGGTCGACGGCAGCGAAACCCGCCGCCAGCGCATAGCCGGCCGTTCGGCCGGTCGAACTGCGCGCAGCCTCGGCTGCGGCGACCTCGGGGTCGGTGGCCTTGATGTAGTCGAACTTGTCCGCGTTACCGGATTTAGCGCTGGTGCCGGTGCTGCATCCGGTAACGCCGAGTGCGCCGATTCCTGCCAGGCCGACGCCTGCTGTCGCGAGAGACAGGAAACGGCGTCGGCCGAGCATCAACCGGGGATCCGGTCGAATCACTCCATCACCTCGGGTGTGATCAGACCCGTGACCGGTGTGACCGCGCCGTCGATGTCCACCGAGCTGACCTCAGCGCCGGTCGCGGCATCGAATCCGACCAACTTCTGGGGTGCTTCGCCGTCTACGTCGGCGCCGTCGCCGAGGACGTAGAAGGTCTTGCCGTCGACGCTGTAGGCCATCGACGAGAAGCTCTCGATTCCGATGTCCGCGAGAGTCAATGTGCGAATCGGTGCGAGATTCGCAGCGTCGAACACCACGATCTTCGCGACGGAACCACCACGGGCAGAGTCCGGGTGGACGATGGTGTCGGTGTAGGTGACAGCGAGTCGAGTGGCGTCGGCGTTGATCACGTTCTCCGAGAAACGGCCCGACGGGTCGCCTGCATTGCCGATCGGCTCGACAGTCTCGGTGGGGAGCCCGTCCGATACATCGAACACGAACACGTCGCCGGTCTCGCTTACCAACAGGGCCTTCTTCGCTTCCTCGGCGAACGTGGTCTTGCGGGCGCTGACAAAGTCGTCCGGCAGAACCTTTTCGCGTCCGATCTCAGTGGGCACGCCGTCGTCACCGATGTTGACGTGTAGCAGTTCTCGGGTGTCCTCGCACACGCTGTAGAGGTCGTGTCCGACCATCCAGGTGAACGGACCACAGCCGACGATGCGGATAGCGCCGGATTCCTTGCCTGCCTCCAGGTCGACGACGCGAATTCCGTACAGTCCGTCGTCCCAGCTGACGAAATACTTCCCGTCGGAGGTCACGGCGTTCGAACCTTCGCGGGAATGTACTCGTGCGACGTCGGGTAGTACCGCTTCTTTGGGTTCGAGCAGGTTGCCCGAGTACGTACTGACAGTGAAGTCGGCGGCTCCCCGGGAGCCGCGTGGTCGCCACACCTCGGCCGCGATGATTGCTGGATCGCCGGCGGCGTCGCCGACGAACCCGTGCACGACTGGGTCCCAGATTCCAGGTCCGACGGTGACTCGTGTCGTGACTTCTCCTGTTGCGGGGTCGATTGCGTTGACCGTCATTTCGAGCTTGCCGAAGCCGCCTTCGATGCCGAGGATCTGGTCGGCTCCGATAGGAGTTATCTCGCCGACGTGAAGCGGCTCGGGAATCTCGCCGGTGATCTCCTGATCTTCCTCGCCCAGCCCGATTCCGTCACCGGGAGCGGTGAATTCGACGCTTGGGTAGGTGACTTCGGTGGACGATGCCGACTCCTCTGCGTCATCAGGAGATGAGCTGCACGAGGTTACGGCCAAGAGGGCGGCCAGTGGGGCGACTGCAATTGCTGCTCTGCGGCGGTGCCGTGTCACGAACCTGCACCCACCTTCGGACGTGCTGCGGGACGGGCTTGGCAGTCGGCGCCGACGATCGGAGCCATCGTGCACGTGTACGCCTGGGATTCGTCCGATACACACCAGATGATCTCCTGGTCGTAGCTGCCGCTGACCGGGTTGTACATCGATGCCTGCATATCGGGTTCGCCGCAGAACGCGTTGGAGCAGCTGGGTGCGCCGCAGCAGTCGTAGTACGCGATGAGATAGGTCTTGCCGTCGGCAGGGTTGGTGCAGCAACCGACCCAGAATTCGGCACCGGGCTTCGATCCCGGCGCGCACGTGGTGAGTCCGCCACCTTGGCAAGCGGCACAGGATGTTCCGTCCATCGAACACCAGCGCCAGTAGTCGCATTCTGCAGGGTTGCTGCCGTCGTATTCGGGAACCTGAGGCTCCGGAGTTGGAGCGGAAGGGGTCTCCTGTGCGTATGCGCGTGAGACGGGGAGCGAGCTGACAATCGCTACTCCCGATGCCCCGAGCGTCCAGCGGCCGATCCGAGAGATCATCGATCGCCGCGAGACTCGCTCGGAGAGTTTACGTCCCGATCTACTGGCGAAGCTTCCTCCTCGCCCTGCCATCCATTCCGCCTGTTCGGCCACGACGTTCTCGTCGACGGGATAACGCTGTTCCGTGGGGCTCGTATGCTCGTGATGGTCCATGTGCTCTCCGTTCTTGCTGTGTTGGCGAAAACTATGCGACGACGCGATTCGCGGCGGCCTGAGTGTGAAGGTGCTGAAGGGAAGGTGTGCCGGATTCCATTGCGTTGAGCAAGCTTTCGACCTGCGCCATGTGATTGCACAGTCCCTTGGCTTTGATCTTGCCGTGCTCGTCGAGCATCACGCCGAACGGTGTGGTGCCGACCTGGTAAGCGATCCCGACGTCACGGCCGTCGACGTAGCTCATCTCGCTCCCGATGCCGGCGCCCGCGAGGAATTCGGCGTGCTCTTCCGGGGTGCCGTCGGAGATCATCACGATGTCGATATCGCTCTCGCCCTTGGCCATTGCTTTCATTCCGGGTAGGAGCGACTTGCACGTGGAGCACCCGGGCGCGGTGAACAGCAACAACTGCGGACGATCGCGGTGGCCTGCGACACTGACGGTGCGTCCGACATGATCGGTGAGGCCGTGGAACGTAGGTCCAACCTGTTCGATCTTCGGTCCGGTGTCCATCATGCGCGCACCGAGAGGCCCGAGTCGGACTTGGACGCGGCCGATTTCACGAGCCAGACCCAGAACCATGAGAAGCAGTCCGACGACGGCGGCGGTGAGCAGAACGACCATGGTCGAGAGGAAGACAGTCATGACGAGCAGTCCTTTCGGAACGAAGTGTCAGTAGCGGCTGATGGACGAGACGGCGCGCATCTCGATGGCGGCGTTGGTCAGGTAGTCGTCGATCGGTTGTCGGCCCATAGACATGAATGATCGAACGTAGAGCCCAACACACACGACGGCGACGGCGAACAGACCGATACCTGCGCCTGCGACTCGGTCCAGAACGGCGACGGCGGGCGTGAACGCCGTCGCGGCACTTGCCAGCGCGAAAGCTGCAGCCCGGGCCGAGTGCAGCCACCCGATGTGTTCGATCTCGTCGGCGCCACCTCCGAAGGCGAAGCATCCGCAATCGAGGTCGCGTCTGCCCCGGATCAGATTGACGCTCAGCCCGACCAAGAAGACCGCAAACAGCGCTGCCGCGAGGTATCCGGAGACTCGCGGGGCTACGCCGAGAACGAGCGCCAGCCCCAGGACGATCTCGACCCACGGCAAAAGAGTGCCGGCGATCGAGGCCATGCCATCAGGCAGCACTCTATAGCCGCGGACCACGCGAATCATCCGCTCGCGGTCACGTACCTTCGGCAGTCCGGCCACCAACAGCACCGCACCGACCGCACTCGAAAGAGCTGCCCAGAGCATCCTCGCCCTCGCTTTCGTCACCGACCGACCCGAGGTGTTCGAGTGGTCTCGGCAAATCATGGGAGCGAGATGCGTCGTCGGTGCTTCTCCCGAGTTACGTGATAAGTCGATCGGTGTGGAAACGACTGGCGGGATGTCGGTGCTGGTCAGGGGGTCGCTGACGTCTTCGTGGTGGCGTGTGTCACGAAAACAGCAGCCGTGATAGTCAATTTTTCGAAGAGATTCTCACTTGAAGTAGACACAGCCGTCATCGACGAAACACGGGTGCAACCAGGCAGTCGTACATTTCTGGTGCACGAACCCACCTCGTCACCAGGAAGCGACATGAACACCAACGCGCTCAGCGCAGCTCTACAGCAGGCCGCGCTCACCGAGCGGCCCGCCGACCCAGTGCGCTCACCCTTGAGCGCGCTGGGTCGTAGGCAACTGGCGCCGTTCGATCTCATCGGTCAGTCCATGTAGACGATGGCACCCGCCACATGCATGGTGTTCATCGCACTGTGGATGTCGTCGCCGAGCGGAGGGACGGGCGGGATGCTCGCGATCATCGGGGCAACGGTCGTCATGGCGCTCGTCGCTCTGTGTATCCGGCAGTTCACCTGCAGGCTGGCTGCGTCGGGGTCTTTGTACAGCTTCGTTGCGCACGGGTTGGGGAAGCGCGCGACCCTGACCGCCGGTGCGGCCCTGTTGGTGGGATACGTCGGGGTGTCGATCTCGGTGCTGTCGAACTCGGGTGCCAACCTCGTCAAGCTGAGCGACGAGGTCGGACTTCAGCTTGGTTCCGGCGCGTCGATATTTGCGTGTGTAGTCGTCGCTGCGGCGGTCGGTCTCGTCGCGATTCGAGGTGTTCGCTTCGCGGCTCGGACGATTCTGGTCATCGAGGTGTGCACGATCGTGTTGATCTCGGTTCTCATGCTGCAGACGCCGGTCGAGACGGCGGTCGATGCATCCCCGGCTTCGGCCCCGATCGGTTTCGTCCTCTTTCTGGCGATGCAAACGGTATTGAGCCTGGCAGGTTTCGAGAGCGCAGCTTTTTTCGGGCCCGAGGCACGGAAGCCCTTGCGCACGGTGACGTCGACGATTCTGCTGACACCACTGCTCGTCGGTGCGCTCTACGTTTTCGCGGGATGGGCGGGAATGAGTGGGCACGCAGGCGTTCTCATCGACGCCTATTTCGGCGGCACCGCATCCGGCGCGAGCATGACGCTGGTGCTTGCCGTGAACATCGGAGTGTGTTCGTCATGGATCGCGTCGACGCTCGGGTTTGCGCAGGCGGGCTCGCGATTGTTGTTCTCGATGAGCCTCGAACGGGTCATTCCGGGAATCTTCGAACGCGTGCATCCGCGGTTCCGCACGCCCTACGCCGGCATCGGTCTGTTCGTGATCGCGTCGCTGATCGGATCGTTCTGGCACGACCCGGACCATGCGCCAGGCAACTACGACGTGGTGGTCGAGATTGCTCTGGTCCTCGGATACACGATGGTGGCGGTTGCTGCGCTGCGCTTCCTCGATCGAATCGGTGAACATACGATCGTCACCCGTGCGTGCGGAATCCTCGCTGCAGCAGCGGGAGGAGGTCTGTTGGCGTTCGCCGTCGTCGACACCGGCCGTGGCGGGGCGTGGATGTACCTCGTGTGGTGTGTCGGGCTCGGGGCGTCGGGAGCACTATGGTTCGCAGTCCTGCAGCGATACCGGCCCCGGAGTATCGATGCCATCGGGATTTTCGACAGTGTCGAGACAGAAGATCTGCTGCCCGGCTCGTCCTCGCTGACCGTCGACGGCGACGGTAGGCCGGTTCTCGTCCCGAGCCCTCGCAGGCGGTAGCGGTGGTGACCGGAAGACCCGATGCGCGGAGGGGCGGAACAGGGCGGGCTGAGTCACGGGGCGGAACGGGTACGGGGTTCGGGGGACAGCAGCCGAAGGCTGTGCAGAAGGCATTGGGGATGTTGGAGGCAGTTGCATATCTCGGCGCTGGTGCGACGGCGAAACAGATTGCGGCGCACACTCAGGTTCCTCCCGCGACGGCCTATCGGATGCTCAACTATCTGGTAGCCGATGGCTTCCTCGCCCGGACTCCAGACCTGTCCGGGTTCGCGCTGGGGCGACGAACATCCGAACTGGCCTATGCTGCTTCGGGCTCCGAGGCTGTCAAAACAGTCGCGCAGGTTCTCGACGCCATGCGTGCCGAGACCAGGCACGGGCTCTACGTGACGTCCTTTCGTGGTGGCGCACTGCGTACCGTCGATACCGATCCCGATCATGAAGTCGTGTCCGCGTCGACCATCTTGCGCAATCCCCATGCGCATGCGATCGGCAAGTTGATGTTGGCGTACCGACCGCGCGGCCTGGATGATCTGGACCTCAAGTCGGTCACGGCGCACACCCTTGTCGACGGGTTGGCTTTGCATGCCGAACTTGCGCGCATACTCGCAACCGAGATCTCGTTCGAGAACGAGGAGTCGCGAATCGGCCGAGCAGCGCTTGCTGTTCCGATCCGCGAGGCGAGCTCGAACATCGTTGGCGGCCTCTGTGTGCAGGGGATCGCGGGCCGTGTGTCGCCGGACAACGACCGATTGGTTCAATTCCTCAGGACCGGCGCCGACGAGTTACATGGCCTCATCTGAGTCTTCGTACTATTGGCGGATGACCTCGCACGCCGTGACTCCCCAGACACTCGGCGCCTGGGTGATCAAGTGCAACCCGTCGAAGACCGACCTGGAGCCGATGGTGGCTGCCGGACGAGCACACGAGCACTGGTGCGTTGCAGCCAACTACCGCAGCCGTCTGATGGCTGCGGGGCAGCCTGTTCTGTTCTGGGTGACCGGCGCGCGACATCGCGGTATATGGGGTGTAGGCCGGCTGACAGGGCGCCCGATTTCTGGTTCGGCGACGAAGGTCGGAACAGACATTCCGCTGCTTCGTGAACCGCTAGGTGCGGACATGCTGGCTTCGATCCCCGAACTCGGAGGGCTTGAAGTGTTCCGATCACCCCAGCAGTCCAACCCGTCTTGGGTCGATGTTCGCGAGTGGGCAGTGCTCCGGACGCTCCTCCCTGATGTAAGCGGAAATCCATAGTCCTTCCGATCATGCACAGGGCCCAAGCCTGGCTGCTATGGATTTCCGCTCACATTGGACTATTCCGTCGCTTCTCCGACGACCGCAGGCCGTGCGATGGCCCATCCGCCGAAGATCAGTGCGATGGCGAGCATGACGAGACCTACCCACAGGTTCGCCTCGGTCCCGACGCTCATGTCGACGACGTTGTTCGACGGTGACGAGTGGGTCTTGTTGCCGAACACCGACGGGAACAGGCCCGCCAGCGTCAGCAGGATTCCGTAGATGCCAAGCAATGCACCGATGACGGAACGGATATCGAAGAGCCGGGCGACGAGGCCAGGAGTCTGCTTCTGGGGAGTAGTCATGTTCTGATCCCTATCAGTGGAAGACGATGTTGAGAACGACGACGAGGCCCAATGCGAAGCTCGCCAACGGAACCGGGCGCTTGTACCAAGGGTTGGTGGCGTCCTCCGGGTCGGCGAACATCTCCCGCGGTGTCTCGGAGTACACGAATCCGACGAGTTCCTTCGCCGGTTTCGGCTGCGTGACCATACTGACCCCGATACTCACGATGATGTCGACGATGAAGGCGGCGGACGCTGCGACGAACGGCATGCCTTGACCGGGCAAATTGATCACCCCGACCTCCGACAGCACGAACACGAACACGGCGGATGCAGTTCCGGAGACAAGGCCGATCCAGCCAGCGGAGGCCGTCATTCGCTTCCAGAACATACCCAGGATGAACGTGGCGAACAGCGGCGCGTTGAAGAAGCCGAACAGTGTCTGCAGGTAATCCATCAGGTTGGAGTATCCCGACGCGATCAGCGCGGTGAAGATCGCGAGAATCGTTGCAACGACGGTGGCTACGCGTCCAACCGTGATGTAGTAGCCGTCCTCGCGGTCCTTGACGATGTACTGCTGCCACAGGTCGTAACTGAAGACCGTGTTGAACGCCGAGATGTTCGCCGCCATTCCAGCCATGAACGCAGCCATCAAACCTGCGACGGCGACGCCGAGCAATCCGTTGGGCAGGATGTCGCGCATCATCAACAGCATGGCGTCGTTGTAGGTGATGTCGCCGGTGCCGTTCTCCTTGAGGTTGATCATGTCGCCGATCGCGGAGGCGGCGATCATGCCGGGAACGACCACTACGAAGGGCACCAACATCTTCGGGATCGCACCGATGATCGGGGCGCGCCTGGCAGCGGACATGGAACTCGACGCCATCGCACGCTGAACCTCGACGAAGTTCGTCGTCCAGTAGCCGAACGATAGAACGAATCCGAGGCCGAACACGATGCCCACCACCGACAGGATGGGGGAGTCGAAGCCGCTGAGCGCCTGTCCTGGCCAGGACGAGAGCTGCTCGGTTGCGGAGGCGGTCACGGTGCCGTCGGTAACCGTCGGGACCACCTTCTCCTTCAATCCCGACCATCCGCCGACCTTCACCAGTCCGATGATCGTCAGCGGTACCAGTGCAGCGAGGATGACGAAGAACTGGAGTACCTCGTTGTAGATGGCGGCGGACAGTCCACCGAGGACGGTGTAGGTCAACACGATTGCGGCCGCCACTATGAGGGAGACCCAGAGTGACCAGCCGAGTAGAACTTTCACGACGGTCGCGAGAAGGAACAGGTTGACGCCCGCGATCAGGATCTGTGCGACGGCAAAGCTGATCGCGTTGACGAGGTGGGCCTTGGTGTCGAACCGCTTGCGCATGAACTCGGGAACGCTTCGGACCTTCGAGCCGTAATAGAACGGCATCATGACGATACCCAGGAACAGCATCGCCGGAATGGCGCCGATCCAGTAGTAATGCATGGTCGCGAGACCCAGTTGGGCGCCGTTGGCGGACATGCCCATGATCTCGACGGCACCGAGGTTCGCCGAGACGAACGCGATGCCGGTGACCCACGCGGGTAGGCGTCGACCCGACAGGAAGAAGTCGAGGCTCGTCGACAGCTGCCTTCGGGCGACGTATCCGATCCCGAGGACGAACACGAAATACACGGCAATGAGTACGTAGTCCAGCGCGTTCGTATTGAACGAAAGCACGCCTTCCGCCGCAAGAGTCGACGTCACGCGTCAACCTCCCTGGTTGAGTGAGCTGGCTCACTGGTGTGAGCGATGTGAACACAAAGTAACAGGTTCAAACAATTGCGTACATCCATTCCCCTGATTGCGTCCGTTTCTGTTTGGTAATGTTCGTTTCATCAAGGCCGTCGTGCCCCGATCCAGAGGTAGGTGCCGATGCTGGCAGCCGAACGGCATGCAAAGATCACCGCCGCGCTCCGCAGTGAGGGTGCGGTCAAAGTCGTCGAATTGGCCGAACTGCTCGACGTCTCCGAGATGACGATCAGGCGGGACCTCGACGTTCTCGACGACCGCGAACTCTTGCGCAAAGTCCACGGTGGAGCGATCGCGCGTGGAAACCGAGGCGTTGAGCCGCCGTCGACTGCGAAGGCAGCCCGTCAGCACGCCGAGAAGGTCGCAATCGGCAACGCCGCGTTGGGTGCGGTCGAGGACGGTATGACCATCGCGGTGAGTGCTGGCACCACCACTTTGGAGTTGGCGCGTCTGCTGCGGGGGAGGGCATCGATCACCGTTGTCACCAACTCGATTTCGATCTTCCAGGAACTCACCGGCCACCCCGACGAGCCGAACCCGATCGTGTATCTCACCGGCGGTTCGCGGACCCCGTCGGACGCTCTCGTCGGGCCGATCGCGAACGCCGCTCTCGACGCCTTCAAGGTGGACGCGGTTTTTCTCGGTGTGCACGGCTTCGACATCGAATCGGGTCTGACGTCGCCGAACATGGCCGAAGCAGAGACGAACCGGCGGCTCATCGCGACGAGTCGCCGGCTGTTCGTGTTGGCGGACAACACCAAATATCGCGAAGTGGGCACCAATGTGTTCGGGCGGATGGCGGACGTCGACACTCTCGTCGTCGACGACGGACTCGGCGCCGAAGACCGTGCAGCGCTCACGCCGCACGTGGCGAATATCCTTGTGGCAGAGACGGAGAGGCAATGAACAACGACCCTGTGCGGAGCGCACTCGCCGATGGGCGGGAGATCTTGTTCTACTCGTTGCCGGGCCACGTTGCTCGACCGGTTCCCGACGTGCGGCCCCTCGCCGCACGACCGGCGGCAACCCAGTCCGAGGTCAGGCGGGACCGTCAGACCGGGGATTGGATCGCCATCGCCGCGCTTCGGCAGGACCGCACCTACAAGCCTCCGGCCGATCAGTGCCCACTGTGCCCGTCGCCGGACGGAGATCGCAGCGAGGTGCCCGCCGCAGATTACGACGTCGTGGCGTTCGAGAATCGCTTTCCAAGTCTTTCGCACGCGGGAGACGGTGCACCGGTGTTGGACGCAGAAGCGCTGGAAGGGCCCGGAATCGGGCGGTGCGAGGTCGTCTGCTTTTCCAGCAACCACACAGCCTCGTTCGCCGAATTGGGTCACGAGCACGCCCGGTTGGTCGTCGACGTCTGGCGAGATCGAACGGCGGCGCTGCTGGGACTCGATGGCGTCGAACAGGTCTTTTGCTTCGAGAACCGTGGTGAGGAGATCGGTGTGACGCTGTCGCATCCCCACGGTCAGATATACGGCTATCCGTATCTGACGCCACGGACGGCGTCGATGCTGAGGCAGGCGCGTGAGTTCGAGGAGCTCGAAGGGAGGAACCTGTTCGCGGACATACTCGCCGGTGAGATCGCCGACGGGAGGCGGATCATCTCGCGGGGTGAGCATTTCACCGCATTCGTTCCCTTTGCTGCACGATGGCCGGTCGAGGTGCACATCTACCCGAATCGACACGTGCGCAACCTGACCGACCTCACCGAGAACGAGCTGAGCGGGTTCACCGAGGTCTACCTCGACCTACTCGGCAGGTTCGATCGAATGTATCCTGCTCCGCTGCCGTATATTTCGGCGCTCCATCAGTACCGGTCGGAGGGGGTGCAGGCCGATGGCTACTTCCACGTCGAACTGATGTCGGTGCGGCGATCGGAAACCAAACTGAAGTTCCTGGCCGGCTCGGAGTCCGCCATGGATGCGTTCGTCACCGACGTGACACCCGAGCAGATGGCCGATCGGTTGAAGGCACTATGAACACCTACGAAGCACAGGCGCCCGGCCGAATCAATCTCATCGGCGAGCACACCGATTACAACCTCGGCTTCGCGATGCCCATCGCGTTGGAGCAGCGTACGACGGTGCGATTCGAGCCGGACGACACCGACCGAATCACCCTGCACAGCGAGGAGGAAGGCGATGGTGCGTCGTTCGCGTTGTCCGCAGCACCCGGTGACGTCGACGGCTGGTCTTCCTACGCTGCCGGCGTGGTGTGGGCATTGACCCAGGCAGGTCACCGCGTGGTCGGTGGCTCGATGAAGGTGCACAGCGACGTGCCGATCGGCGCAGGACTGTCCTCTTCGGCGGCACTCGAGTGTGCGGTACTACTGGCTATGAACGCGGCCACCGGCACAGAGCTCGATCGTCTCGACGTTGCGCGTCTCGCTCAACGCGGCGAGAACGACTTCGTCGGCGCGCCGACCGGACTGATGGACCAACTGGCGTCGTTGAACGGTGCTCTCGACCGAGCAATGCTGATCGACTTTCTCGACTCATCCGTAGAACCCGTGGTGTTCGACCTCGATACGCACGGCCTCGCGCTCGTGGTAGTCAATTCCAATGCTGCTCATCAGCATTCGACGGGTGAGTACCGCTCGCGGCGGGAGTCGTGTACGCGCGCTGCCGGCGAACTGGGCGTCGGGTCACTGCGCCAGGTCCAGGGTGTGGACGTGCTCGACCGAATCGGCGACGAGACCGACAGGCGGAGGGTTCGTCACGTACTCACCGAGAACGACCGTGTCCTCGACTGCGCGAAGGCACTGAACTCCAGCGATTTCGGGCGAGTTGGACAGTTGATGACGGCGTCGCACGCATCGATGCGCGACGACTTCGAGATCACCACCGAACACATCGACCTCATCGCCGATTCTCTCGTCCGGCAGGGCGCCCTCGGAGCACGCATGACCGGTGGCGGATTCGGCGGGTGTGTCATCGCATTGGTTCCGTCTGTCGATTCCGAGAAGATCACCGAGGCGGTCGCGTCGGACATCGCGAAGGGTGGTTTCCCGGCGCCGACCATTTTCACAGCGAGGGCAGGCGGAGGGGCATCCCTCCAGCGGAACGAGTGAGCGGTCTTCGGGGAATCATTCGAAGCACTGAGAAGCTACGCTCGTCCCCATGATGTCCGGGTCGATGCGCGCGCTTCGCGACCGTCTTGCGGCCCTGACCACCGTCGAGCTCGCGAGGCTGCTCGAGCGTCGCGATGTGATGCACATTCCGTGGCCTGCGGACCTGGATCAGCTCGCTGGGCGCCTGACGGACCCGACGTCGTTGAGCGAGGCCTTTCTGCGGCTGACGTTGCCTGCTCACGAGGTGCTGGAAGCGATCGCGATGTGCCGTGCGCTCGGTGAAAGTCCGACGCTCGACGCAGTGAGCCGGCAACTCGGTGCCTCGTCCGCCGCGGTGGCGCCCGTCGTCGACGATCTGGCCGCGTTACAGCTCGTCTGGTCGGACGAGACCGGCGCTCTATCGGTGATCACGCGCTTTCCGAGTCTGACGCGGAGTTACGGCCGACCGATCGAGGACTATCTCGACGGAGCGCCCCTCGAGATGTTGCGGCCGATGAGTACGAAGTTGCAGATTCGTGGCGATGGGACGAAAAGCGAAGTAGTGGAGCGGCTTCGGAGCTTCTTCGGTGATCGATCCGCAGTCGAGGCGATTCTCGAAGGCGCTCCCGAGGCCGAACGGGAACTGCTGGAGCAGGCGGCACGAACCGACTCGATGTTGTACCCGCACCCTGTGTACCTACATTCCGACTCGCTCGGTGCGTGGTCGGTGCAGCGTGGGTTCGCGTGGAGGGTCGCCAACGGACCGGTCTCGATGCCGTTGCAAGTCACGCTCGTCCTGCTCGGTGACGATGTGCATCTCGACTTCCACCCCGCTCGGCGGCAGATCGAGACGCGGCCGATCGAAGCCGAACACGTGGAAGCCGAGGCCGGCCGGCGACTTCTCCGAATGGTGGAATTGGTGTCGAACGTGCTCGATGCGGCGCGCACGACTCCGATTGCGTTGATCAAGTCGGGCTCGATTGGCGTCCGCACCATTCGCACACTCGCCAAGGGGTTGTACGCGACCGAGGACGAAGTGCAGCTCGCGCTCGAACTCGCGCTGACCGAAAACCTGCTGGACGTGATCGAGCCTCCACCCAGTCGCGGCCGGAAGAAAACGCCGGTGGAACCGAGCACGTTGGTCCCCAGTGCTTTGGCCGAGCTGTGGCAGGCGTCGGAGGACAGTCGCCGCGCAGGGGCGCTGCTGCAGGCCTGGTGGACCGCAGATTATGTGCCGCTCGCTGTTCACTCGGCGATCGAGGACAATTCCCGGGACATCGGGTCGGACTTTCTTCGCTCGTCGTTGATCGACATTCACGTCGACATCGACGAATCCATATCGGAGTTCGACGACGTGATGGCAATTCTGGACTGGTATCGCCCGAGTATCCGGATCGAGTTTCGGCGGGATGTTCTGCAGTTGGTGCTGCGCGAAGCCGAGCTACTCGGAGTGCTCGCCCTCGGTGCAGCGTCGTCGATCGCGCGCGGCCTGCGATCGGGTGATCCGCTGGCGGCGGCCAGTGGTGTTGTAACACAGGCTCATACGCACGCGACGATCGGCGCGGATCTCACCGCGGTGGTGTTCGGCGCTCCAGGTCCGGAACTGGCGCAGTTCTTCGACAGCGTCGCAGTCCGAGAGTCGACCGGCTCGGCGACGACATGGCGGTTCTCGCAATCCAGCGTGCGGCGTGCCTTCGACGACGGAATGACCCACGACGAGGTGATCGAAGGCTTGACCCGCTACGCATCGGGTGTGGTGCCTCAGACGGTGGACTACCTCGTGAAAGACGTCGCACGTACGCACGGTTCGATGCGTGTCGTGCCACTCGGATGTGTGGTCGTGTCCAGCGAGGAAGCCTTGATCGCCGAGCTGGGTTCGCATCGGCGACTGACGAAACTCGGCCCGATGGTGTTGTCTCGGAGCGTCGTCGGTTTCGCGGCCGAGCCCGCTGTGGTCCTCTCCGAGTTGCGGGCGGCTGGTTATGCTCCGGTGCAGGATGATCCGGGTGGTGCGGTGTCCATTGCCCGCTCACCGACGAGCGCGCAGGTGCGTGAGTATCCGGTAACCGGTGATCCGAACTTCGCCCTGCACGCTGAGTTTCTGACGACCCGACGTGATGTTCCAGCTCACGGTGACCGGGACGTGTGGGGCGCAGTCGGAGGAGTGGCCGATCGACTGATTCGGCGGCGCTTCGCCGCTGGGTTCATGACGCTGATCGAGTACGACGATCGGACCGTCGTGGTCCACAGTGCGCGTGAACTAGGTGAGAAGATCGAGGTCTGGAACGACACCGAGGAGCGCTACCAGACTCTCGAGCCGGCGTCGATACGTTTGCTGGAACCGTAGTTTCAACACTCCAGTGGCACGGTTAAGTGCCCTGAGGGGTACTCAACCGTGCCACTGGGGGCGCAGCCACCTACCTGAGTGCGTCGGCGACGGCCTCCACCTGATCGGCGACGCGAGGGCCCCATCGGCTGGACAGATCTTCGTCCATTACGACGACCTTTCCATCACGGACGGCTGACATCGTGCGCCAGCCGGGCCGAGCGGACACCGATTCCGCTGTCACTCCGCAGCATTGGGAGTCTGCGAGAAAGACGAAGTCGGGATCGGCCGAGATGATTCCCTCGTCGGACATCTGCGGGTAGTCACTGCCCGACCCGTCGGCGATGCTTTTCAGTCCGAACAGACCGTAGATCTGTCCGACGAAGCTCTCGCTGGTGACCGTGTACAGCGTCGTATCGAGTTCGTGGAAATATGTGGAATCAGTTGCGGAGACTGTGGATACAGCGTTGTCGATTCTCGTCCGCATGTCGGCGACGACGCTGTCGCCTTCGGCGTCGTGACCGGTAGCGTCGGCGACGGTCTCGATCTGGGAGTAGGCGTCGTCGATGCTCGTTGCTGCTGGGAGCAACAGAACCGGCACGTCGGCAGCCTGTAGACCTGCAACCAGTCCGTCGATGTCGTCGGATGCGATGACCAGATCGGGGTCGTATCCGATAATCGCTTCGAGACTCGGGGTGTATGCGGACAAGTCGGTCTTCGGTGCATTCACCGGGTAGTCCGACTGACTGTCGACGGCGACTACCTGGTCACCCGCGCCGACGGCGAACAGAGTCTCGGTCGCCGTAGGACTCAGTGACACGATGGATTCCGGTCGATCCGAGACGGAGGCGGTCGGCGTGGACGAACTGCATCCGGACACGACGAGTGCACTCATCAGTACAGAGACCAGGCACGTCGTCCCACGCACCGATGTCACCCTTCTACTCGGCATCGCGAAGCTGCCGATACGCCTCGGCAAGCAGGTCGTAGGCGAGGTCATCGCTGTGATCGGTGGTCTCGGGTGGTCCTTCCGACATGGCCTTCGAGTTGAGGGCGTAGGCGAGATCGTCGAACACGTCGTCTTCGATTTCGAAATCGATGGCGACCTCGTCGGTCAGCAGAGCGCCGATGTCGATTCGCCACGTCCAGACATCGTGCGACGGGTGCGTCCCGCGGGCGGCGGTGACCAGCTCGGTTGCCACGTCGAGCTGGGTATCGGAGTAACCGTCGTGAATCGCGGTGTTGACGGTCATCTCCAGCTCGATCGAGTCGTCCTCGTCGTTGGTGAACTCGGTGACGTACAAGGTTTCGACAGCACCGCAGGCGAGTGCCAGAAGACGCCGTTGGTTGGCTGCGGATTCGGCCACCGGGAGCGCGGTGACCGTCCAACCGTGGCGGTGGGTGTTCGCGGGATCCGAGATCGTGGTGTTGATGTAGTCAGCGACGATGCTGCGAATGTCGGGGTACGCGAGGTGGTCGGACAACTCCCAGAACCGTGTGCGGTGGTCGGGAGAGTCTCCGGTCAAGAGGGTTGTGCGTGCGGCGCGGTCGGACGGGAATTCGAAGCTCGTCATGACTGTCGATCTAACTACGTCGCCGCACGCAAACCCAATGCCACTACTTCTTCGACACTCGGACGAGCTTCTTGTTGACGAATTCGTCCATGCCCCAGGGACCGAGTTCGCGGCCGACGCCCGAGCGTTTGACGCCGCCGAAGGGCAGGCCCGGAAGTGTGGTGCCGTGCTCGTTGACGAAGGCCATGCCGACGTCGAGTCGCTCGGCGACTGCGCGTGCACCTTCGAGGTCGGTGCTCCACACCGACCCGCTGAGCCCGAAGGCGGATTCGTTGGCCAGCGCGATCGCCTCGTCCGCGTCCTTGACCTTGTACACGACCCCGGCAGGTCCGAATAGTTCTTCGCTGTAGGCACGCATGTCAGGAGTCACGTCGGTGAGAAGTGTCGGTTCCACGTACGAGCCGGGTCCGTCGATCTTCTTCCCGCCGGTACGGAGCGTGGCGCCCTTGGCGACGGCGTCGTCGATTTGTTCGACGAGGTTGTCGGCCGCGGTCTGCGAAGACAGCGGGCCGAGGCGAGTGTGCTCGTCGAGTGGGTCGCCCGTCTTGGTTTGCGCGAACGACTCGGTGAGCTTGGTGACGAATTCGTCGTAGTAACGCTCGGTCACGACGATCCTCTTGGCGGCGTTGCAGGCTTGGCCGGCGTTGGAGAGCCTTGCGCGCGTTGCGGATTCGACCGTCGAATCGATGTCGTCGGTGTCGAGCACGATGAACACGTCGGATCCGCCGAGTTCGAGGACGACCTTCTTGAGGTTTCGACCTGCGGTTTCCGCGACCGAGGTGCCCGCGCGCTCGCTGCCGGTCAACGAAACACCCTGCACGCGTGGATCAGCGATCATCTCAGCAATTTGATCGTTGGTCGCGAAGATGTTGATGTAGGCGTCCTCGGGCAGTCCGGCCTGATGGAAAATCTCCTCCATCAGCAGTGCACTCTGGGGACAGTTGGGCGCATGCTTGAGCAGAATGGTGTTGCCCAGCATCAGGTTCGGTGCGGCGAACCGTGCGACTTGGTAGTAGGGGTAGTTCCAGGGCATGACTCCGATGAGCGCCCCGATCGGCTTGCGCTGGACTACGGATTCCTCGGCGCCGGGTACATCGAGTCGCTCTTCTTCGAGAAGAGCAGGCCCGTTGTCGGCGTAGTACTGGTAGATCGCCGACGAAAGCTCTACTTCACCTTTGGCCTCGGCGACCGGCTTTCCCATCTCGAGAGCGATGCTTCGCGCCAGTTCGTCGGCACGCTCGGTGTAGATCTCGGCTACCTTGTGCAAGGTTTCGGCCCGGTGCTTCGGCGATGTACTGCGCCACGTTCGGTACCCGGCATCAGCCGAAGCGAGCGCGCGCTCGACGCCCTGTGCGTCGAGCGACTCGAACTCCTTGACGGTCGTGCCGTTGGCTGGATTGACAGTCTTGTAAGTCGTCATAGTTCTACAACGGGCTGAGGGGGCCTGATTGTTCCGATTCGGGTGAATCGGACACGCTCCGGCTGGTCATCCTCCTTCGGGCGCAACGAAATGTCATCGATGTCATTCCCATGATTCGCGATTTGTCAAGCTCCGACACCCGGTATTTGTTGCGCGTCGTCGAGTTTTACGCAACACTCACCACATCAGTCTCATGAGTAACACGAGTCACACGGACCGGTGGGGAGCGTTGATGCGCGCACGTACTCGACAAATAGCGATGGGTGCTGTTCTGACCCTGGTGGCATCCGGGCTGGGAGTCCTGTCGGCGCCGACAGTCAGTGCGGAGCCGTGCGGCGGCATCGGGGGACCCGGCTCGTCACCGCTGTTCGGGTCTTCGGGCAGCGCGGGTGGGGGGCCGGGGAAGGATCCGCGTGGGCCCCAGGGCCCGCTTCCCGACATACGAGGCAACGCGACGTCGGTGAAATGGGTGACCGGTCCTCTGAGCCCCAACAGCACGTACGACCGCTTCGGTATATCCGGCACCGATCTCGGGATCACGTGGGACAACGGTGCAGGTCAGACGCTGATGGCATTCGGCGACACGTTCGGCAACTGCTCGGTGGCGGGATCACAGTGGCGTAGCAACGTGTTGATGCGGTCCGATGACAAGGATCTGTCCGACGGCATCTCCGTCGCCAACGGGGTTCCTGGGGACCCGAACTCCGGAGCTGTTGTCCAACCAGCTGGTTTCGCGAGCGAGATCGTTCCAAGTCTGGGAGTGGCAGGTATCGAGGACACCGTCATTCCGACGGCCGCGATCGCCATCGGTAAGACGCAATACATGAACTACATGTCGGTTCGCGAGTGGGGCGCACCCGGCCGCTGGGTGACCAACTTTTCCGCGATCGCGACATCGACCGACAACGGTCAAAACTGGCAGACCGCCCGGGAAACCATTCGAATCAACACGAATGTCAGCGTTCCCAACCTCCCCCCTCAAGTCGAGGGCAACAGCGGCAAGTTCCAGATGAACGCCTACGTGGAGGGCCAGGACGGGTACATCTACCAGTTCGGCACCCCGAACGGTCGTTTCGGTGCGGCGTTCGTCTCTCGTTTCAAGCCGGAGGACATCCTGAACCTCGATCGGTACGAGTACGCCCCGCAGAAACCCGGTGACCCGTGGTCGGCGGACATCATCGACCCGAAGCCGGTTGTCACCGAACCCGTCAGCGAACTGTCGGTTGCGTGGAACGACACGTTGAAGCGGTATGTCATGTTGTACGGCAACGAAATCGACCGCACTATCCTGGCTCGTACCGCCGAGAAGCCCGAAGGACCGTGGAGTCCGCCGAAAACACTACTGAACGCCCGTGAGACTGCCGGTGGAATCTACGCTCCGTACATTCACCCGCTCTCGAGCGGTGACGACATCTACTTCACCGCGTCGAGGTGGTCGGACTACAATGTGTTGCTCCTGCGGACGAACGTCGGTGTCCTGAGGTAGGCAACAGCCGGCACTGGTCTACAGAATCGTGTAGCCGCCGTCGACGAGGATGTCCGCGCCGTTGATCATCGACGCGCCCGAAGACGCAAGGAACACAGCAACGCTGGTGACATCGTCGGTTTCTGCGAACCGGCCGACGGGGATTCGGGCCCGGAGCGCGTCTCCCTTGGGGTTCGACCACGCTTCGCGTCCGAGTGGTGTCATCACGACGGTGGGGGAGATGGTGTTGACGGTGACGCCTCGGCCCGCCCACTCGGCCGCCAACACCTTGGTAAGACCGATTACGCCGAACTTCGAGGCGCAGTAGGCCGCATGTTCCTCGATGGCGACGGTCGCCGCCTGCGACGCAATGTTGATGATGCGGCCCGAACCGCGCCCCAGCATCACCTTGCCGAATTCCTGGCACATCAGGAAGGTTCCGGTGAGATTGACGCTCATGGTCAAGTTCCAGTAATCGTCGGTCAGGTCTTCGGCCGGTGCCAGCCGTGCAACGCCCGCGGAGTTGACCAGTATGTCCACGTGGCCGAGGTCGGCGACAAGCGAACTCGCGGCGTGGGCCACCGAATCGCGATCTGCGACATCACAGGTCAGGCTTCGAGCACCGATCTCGGAGGCACGCGCCGCAGCGGCGTCGCCGTCGCGATCGACAAGTACCACCTCGGCACCCTGAGCGATGTACGCGGCACCGATAGCCGCTCCGATTCCGGATGCCCCACCGGATACCACAGCGACCCTTCCGTCGAGAGACAGATCAACAGGCGGGGGCACAGCGGTCATGGTCTCGAAACCTTTCGGGGAAGAATGGGTTTCGAGGCGGGACGGGCCGTGGTGGCGCCGTCCCGCCTCGAAGTGTGTGCGTCGGAAGGTACTACTACTGTCCGGGGATGCCTTCGTTGGCGATGTTGCCGGTCTTCAGGTTCTCCGCGGTCAGCTCGACGAGTCCGTCGAGGAATGCCTGACGATCGGTGACGACATGCTCGATCGCGACGTCGACGTTCTCCTGCGTGATGGCAGGCATGACGTAGACCGGGTCGGTGTCGACGTCTTCACCCTTGGCGATCGCGTTCGCGACGGCGAGGCCTGCGGACAGTTCGACTGTTCCGTTCTGCAGTGACGTGCCGATGAATTCGCCACTCTTGACGGCATTCAGTCCGTCCTCGATACCGTCGATGCCGACGATCGGGACGTCCGTGCGTCCGGCTTCCTTCAAGGCCTGCAGTGCGCCGAGCCCCATGTCGTCGTTCTGCGAGACGACCCCGTCGACCTGATCGCCGAAGCTCGAGAGCCAGTTCTTGGTCTTGTTGACGGCCTCGTCACGCTTCCAGTTGGCAGTGTCCTTGGCCAGAACCTTGATGTCCGGGTACTTGGCCAGTACCTGGTCGATTCCCGCGCCGCGGTTGATCTCACCCGAGCCACCGAGGGGGCCCTGAAGGATGACGATGTTGCCCTTGCCGCCGAGGCGGTCGGCCATCATCTGCATCTCCTGTGCGCCTGCCGCGACGTCGTCGGGCTGCACGTTGCCCGAGATCTGATCGGTCTCGAGCGCGGCGTTGACAGCGATGACCGGAATGCCCTTGTCCTTGGCGGACTGGACCTGAGGCGCAAGCGAGTCGGCCTGTGCCGGAACGACGATGATTGCGTCGACGCCCTGGTTGATGAGCGAGTCGACCTGGCCGGCCTGCACGGACACGTCGTTGCCTGCCGAGTTCCACAGCAACTCGATGTCGTTCGCCGCGGCATAGGTCTCCATGCCTTCCTTGCCTGCGGTGATGAACGAGCTCATGTCGTACACAGTGACGCCGATGCGGGTCTTGCCGTCCTGTGCACTGGTATCGCCTGCGCCGCATGCGGTGACGCCGACAGCGAGCAAGCCGGTGGCGGCCACGGTCAGCACTTTGGAAGTGAACTTCATTGTTTTCTCCAGATCGGTGTTCTTGGGGGTCGAGGGGTTCGGGGCGATCAGACTCTTCGTTTGGACGACCACACGTCGACCGACACTGCGGCGACGATCAGTACTCCCTTGATGACGTCCTGCCAGTAGGCAGGAACAACGAGCAGATCCAAACCGTTGTTGAGAGTCTGAATCATGAACAGGCCGAGGGCGGTACCCCAGATGGTGCCGCGCCCACCCATCAGGCTCGCGCCGCCGATGACAACTGCGGCGATGGCGTCGAGTTCGTATCCCTGACCCAAATTGGGTGGGCCGGAGATCACGCGCGAGGCCAACATGACGCCGGACAGGCCCGCAAGCAGACCGGACAAGGCGTACACGCTGAACAGCACATTCTTGGCATTGATTCCGGCGATCTCGGCTGCAGTTCGGTTTCCGCCGACGGCATAGACGCGCATGCCGTACGCGGTCCGTTTCATCACCACGGCTAGCACGATGATGCCGATGATCATCACGAGAACTGGAATCTGCAGACCGAGAATCTTGGTGTTGGCGATCTCGCCGAACTCTGCGGGCAGTCCGTTGATCGGCGCGCCACCACCGATCACATACGCGAATCCTGAACCGGCTGTGAGCATACCGAGTGTTGCGATGAACGGTGGCACATTTATGCGAGAGACCAGAAATCCGTTGATGCACCCCGCCGCAAGGCCCACGGCCATGGCGACGAGCACCGTCATCCAGATCTGACCGGGGTTCGCTTTGGCGACGGCAGCCGACGCCATGGCGGACACGGCGATGACACTGCCGACCGAGAGGTCGATCCCGCCGGTGAGAATGACCAGGGTCTGTCCGAGTGCGATGAGGGCGAACGGTGCAGCGGCCACGAGGATCGTCTGCAGGTTGTCCACAGTGCCGAATCGCGCACTGCGGTAGGAGAAATACATGATCACCAACAGCATCACGATGACCATGGAATAACGCAGCGCCAGGGCGCCGGCCCAGGCACTCGAGAACCTGCGTACAGGTTCTCCGGTGGTGGCCGAAACGGACGTTTTCGAGTCCGGGTCAGCGACGGGTGTTGTCACTGTTGTGCCTCCTGGGGTGACGACCGCTTGTCGGTCGTGACGGTGCTGCTCGGAGCAGTCGGGTTTCTCGTATCGAGTGCGGTGGCCAGACGGAACACCGAGTCCTGAACTTCCGGGTGATCGAGCGCATCGCGGTCGAGTTCACCGACGAAGGCGCCCTCACGCATGACGAACGCTCGGTGCGAGAGTCCCACGATCTCGGGCATGTCCGAAGATGCCATGACGACGGCCATTCCGCGGCTTGCAAATTCGGTGATGATGCGATAGATCTCGGAGCGGGCTCCGACATCGACGCCACGAGTGGGTTCGTCGAGAAGCAACACATTGACCGTACCCGTCAACCACCGGGCCAGTACTACCTTCTGCTGATTTCCCCCGGACAAAGTGCCCACGCTCTGGCTCAGTCCGCGGCTACGCAACCGAACGGAATCCATTGCACCGCTCACTTCGGAGGCGCGAGATTTGTTTCGGAGCCAGCCCGCGACGCTGAACTTCGAGAGCCTCGGCAGAGAACCGTTGTCCAGCACACTCATCGACAGCACCACGCCGTTGACCTTCCGGTCCTCGGGCACCATGGCCATGCCTGCGGTGATCGCCGCAGCAGGCTTGCCTTTGGGTACCGTTCGGCCGTCGACCTTGATCGTTCCGGACGTCACGGTTCGCATTCCGAACAGAGCTTCGAGAAGCTCGGTCCGGCCCGCTCCGACAAGTCCTGCGAGGCCGACGATTTCACCACGTCGAACCGTCAAGTTCACCGGCTCGGAAGCTCCTGCCACGTGGAGGTTCTCGACTTCGAGAACGACGTCCCCGGTCTCCTTGCCCACCACCGGGAACAGGTTCTCCAGTTCGCGGCCGATCATCGCGGTGACGATGTCGTCGTCGGTGATGTCGGTGAGCTTCTCGTCGGTGATCAACTTTCCGTCGCGCAACACGACGACGCGGTCGGCGATCGCGCGGATCTCGGCCATCTTGTGGGTGGTGTAGACCATGGCGACACCGCGGTCTCGCAGCTGCTGCATGACCTTGTACAGGCCTTCGACCTCGCGCTCGGAGATCGCCGAGGTCGGTTCGTCGAGCATGACGACCTGGGCACCGGTGCGCGCGGCTTTCACGATTTCGATGATCTGCCTCAGTCCGACGGGCAGGCTGCCCATTCGTGCCGAGGGGGAGATGGAGACGTCGAAGACACTGAGTGCTTCGGCTGCGTCCTTGATCATCGCCCGGCGATCGAGAAAGATTCCACGACGCTTCTCGCGACCGACGAACATGTTCTCGTAGACGGTCATGTCGTCGATCGAGGCGAGTTCTTGGGGAACGATCGCCACACCGTGGCGGACAGCGTCACCCGAATCTCCGGACGAGAGCGTGTGTTCCCCGATGGTGACCGTGCCCGTGTCGGCGCGGAGCTGGCCGGTTGCGATCTTCATCAGAGTCGACTTGCCGGCCCCGTTCTCACCGGCCAGCGCAGTTACGGTGCCCGGTTCCAGTTCGAGCGAGATTCCCTTGAGGACGGGAACTCCTCCGAAACTCTTGGTGAGGTCGCGACATTCGAGTAGCGCGGTCATGACGGGTCGCCCACTGTAATCAGCACCTTCACGTGTTCGGGATCGGTCGAGGCTGTGAACGCTTCGGCCGACTGTTCCAGAGGAAATACACCGGTGACGAACTCGTCGATCGGGACTGCACCTTCGGTGAGCATGTCGATTGCTTCCTGCACGTCTTCGCGGACGTACATGAGGCAACCCGCAACTACAATTTCGCGGTCCTGAATGAGATCGAGCGGCACTTCAGTCGCACCTGCGGCCACACCGACGATCATCACCGCACCGCCCTTGTCGACGATGTCGATTGCCTGCGCGACCGAAGATTTGCGGGCAACGCAGTCGATGACGACATCTGCTGGTCCGCCCAACACCTCTATGGCCGACCTAGCGGCGTCTTCGGAGGTGGGATCGAAGCTGCCTATTGCCCCCAGCCTCTCCGCCCGTGCGCGCTTGGAGTCGAGCAGGTCGGCGACGACCACGGTGGCACCTGCGCGGCGTGCGGCAAGAAGGACGAAAAGCCCGATGGGTCCTGCGCCCAGGACTGCGACGCGCTTTCCATCCAGACCACCGACGAGCTTCGCTGCCCGTCTGACGGCGTGAACCGGCGTCGCCAGGGGTTCGATGAGCGCAGCATGCCGGTCGTCGAGGCCGTCGTCGAGCGGAATGACCCGGTCCTCGGCGATGACGAACGCGTCGGTCAGGCCACCGGGCGTCTGGCAACCGAACACCGCGAGTTCGGCACAGATGTTGTAGCGACCAGCCAGACACTGAGTGCATTTGCCACACGCCAGGTTCGGTTCGACGACGACGCGCCTGCCCACGAGGGACTGATCCGTTCCCGGTCCGGCCGCATCGACGACGCCGACAACCTCGTGGCCCGGCCGAAACGGTAGGTCGATGAACGGGTGGCGGCCGTGTGCGGCATGGATGTCGGACCCGCAGATGCCGACGACGGTGCTACGCACGCGGACCTCCCCGGTGCCTGCCGTGGGCGTCGGGACCGTCTCGACGCTGACTCCGTCGATTCCCTCGACGAGGATCCGACGCACGGTCGACTCCTCGGTGATCACCATGCTGTGTAGCCTCCGTCCGCCACGAGGACCGATCCGGTGATGAAACTCGCTGCGTCGCTTGCGAGGAAGACGACGCTCGGCGCGATCTCCTCGGGCATGGCGTAACGCTGCATGGGCGCGTCGTCGATCCAGTACCGCTTGAGGTCGGGGCGGTCGACTGGCGCCATCTCTGTCTTGCAGTAGCCGGGAGCAACGGCGTTGACGCGGATTCCCAGCGGACCCCACTCGGCTGCAAGCGATTTCGTGAGGTGATGCACGGCTGCTTTCGACGCGTTGTACGCGGGTTGCATCTGGGGGCGATTGACGATGATGCCCGACATCGAACCGATGTTGACGATCGAACCCTTGCCTCGTTCCCGCATATGGGCGCCGACGGCAATGCTGCACTCCCACAGTGCCTTGACGTTCAGGTCGAACACGTTGTCCCACTCGCTCTCGGTGACGTCCCAGGAGTCGTTGTGGTAGCAGGTCCCCGCATTGTTGACGAGTATGTCGAGGTGGCCGAGCTTCTCGATGGCCTCGGCCGTCATCGCTTCGATGTCGGAGTGCTTGGTGATATCCGCTGTGATGGCGACGAATTCGTAGCCCTCGGCTGCTGCCTCGGCGACGACCTTGGCGTTGCGTTCGGCACTGCGGCCGGCGATGGCGACGTGCGCTCCCGCTGCGGCGAGACCGAAGGCGAACGCACGGCCGAGTCCCTGATTTCCGCCGGTGACGATCGCTGTTCGTCCGGTCAGGTCGAAGGGATTGTTGCTCATGAAGGCACCACTATCGATTTGAGGCTGGCAGGGTCGGTGTCACTGTCGAGCGCGTCGGCGACGTGCTCGAGGTCGTAGCGTCCGGTGACGAGTCGGTCCAGGTCGATCAATCCCGAGGACACGAGATGGATTGCAGCCGGCCAGGTGTCGGTGTAGCGAAACACGCCGGTGACGGTGATTTCCAAGTTCTGGATATGGCTGATGGGTAGTGGGTAGTTGTCGGCGCCCATGCCGACCAGCACGACACGGCCGGCGGGGCCGACGGCACGAATACCGCTTTGCACTGCGGGGACCGCTCCACTCGCGTCGACGAACGCGTCGACCTGCGGGTTCAGTGCTGCAACGTCCTGGCTCATCGGGTCGATCACTTCGGTTGCACCGAATGTCAGCGCGCGCTCACGTCTGGATTCGACGGGGTCGGAGACGACGATGCGCCCGGCGCCGAAGGCACGAGCGGCTTGAGCGGTGATGATGCCGATCGGGCCGGCTCCGGCGATCAGGATCGACGAACCGGGGACGATGCCCGCCTTACGCATCGTGGTGACTGCAACAGACAGTGGTTCGAGTAGCGCTGCAGCTTCGTCGGACACCGAATCCGGGACCGAGTGGGCGAACGCGGTGTCGATGGTGACGTAGCGGCAGAACGCACCGTCCACGGGAGGCGTCGCGTAGAACTTCATGTCGGGGCACAGGTTGTACCGTCCTGCCATGCACTGGGTGCAGCGACGGCATGGATGCTGTGGTTCGACGGCGACGCGCTGGCCGACGCGGCTCGGATCGACGCCGTGACCGACAGCGACGATGCGTCCGGACAATTCGTGTCCGAGAATCATCGGGTCGTCGACCACGAAGTCGCCGATGCGCCCTTCGCGGTAGTAGTGGACGTCCGATCCGCAGACGCCGACTGCGGCCACCTCGATCAAGACTTCGTGCTGCGCCGGTGTCGGGACCGGTCGGTCCTCGATCTCGAGCGTGCGCACGCCGGTCATCACGCTCGCGCGCATCGACGATGCGGGAGGTGTTGGAGTGGCGGTGGTCATGATTGTCCTTCCGACAGAGAATGTTCGGTGATCGGTAGTTCGGTGATCAGGGCACGGCCGACGACCATCGTCGACGCGCCTGCGGAGCGGCAGCGGGGGACAAGTTCGGGAGTGACACCGCCGTCGACGGCAACGACCGACCGAGCGGAGAACCGTTCCACCAGGGCGAGTCGCTTCGGATCTGCAGCCCCGGACGTTCCCGGTTTCAGGAGCATGACGAGGATTCCGTGGTATCCGTCCACATCCGCGTCGGTCGGCGCAGTGTCGTCGAACTCGTCCCACACGGCTCCCCAGGTTCGTGTACCGCGTTCGACGTGAATCCCTATGGGTAGATAGAGGTCCCCGCAGGCGGGGATATTCGGCAGCAGCGCCTGCACGCCGACGGCCGAGCCGATGAGGTGAATGCCGAGCATGTCCCTCGGTACCGCGGCGGCAAGTTCGGCGAGTTCGTCGTCGTCGATTCCGGTCGGGAGCCCTTCGCCTGGGGCCATGACGTCGACGTGTACGGAGATGTCGGCGCCGACAAGGGCGCGTGCGGCGTCGATCCGGCGGCCAGGCGACGACGCATACACGCTGCCGGCAAGATGCGCTTCCAGCCCCGAGTGCCAGGGGGCGAGCGTGACGCTCATGCTGTGCCTCTTCTGTCGAGGCTGTCCACCGCTGCTGCCTCGGCCCACTGGCGTCGAACCGCCTCGAGGTCACGTCCGGTGTCCCGAGGTTCCACCGTGGTACGCGCGGGGGGTGCCCACCGGGAAGAAAGCTCGACCATGGCGGACGAATCCATCTGTGCGGCAACGGCGGCAGCTTGGACGCACGCGCCGCGAGCGGTTGCCTCATCGGCGTCGGGGACCGTCACGGTGTGGCCGGAAAGGTCGGCCAGAAGCTGTAGCGTGGCGCGCGAACGGGCACCGCCGCCGACCACGGTCATCGGTCCGTCGCACCGGATCCCGAAGGAGCGCAGTGCATCCCGACCCGCCAGCAGCGACAGCAGTGGACCTTCGAGGAACGCTCGGGCCATCTCCTCGCGTGTGGTCGCCGACGTCAGGTCCGACAGCAGTCCACGTGCGTACGGACGATTCGGCGTGCGCTCACCGTCCAGGAACGGAACCAACGTCGGTCCCACGGTCGGACCGGCCGACAGCGCGAGCTCTGCCAATCCAGCGTGGTCGGTGCCGAGGATTCTTGCCGCTGTGTCACCGACGCGTGCGGCGTTGAGCGTGCAGATGAGCGGCATGTATCCGCCGGTGGTGTCGGAAACGCCGTTGACGATGCCTGCTTCGTCGAACACCGGGGAACGTGTCGAGGTGGCGAAAACACCCGAAGTTCCGAGTCCGACGTATTGATCGCCGTCGCTCAAACCGAGACCGAGGTACGCGGCGTGCTGGTCTCCTGCGCCTGCCCCCACGAGTACGGGTCCGGTGATGCCGAGTTCCGTGGCAGCGCGTTCGGTCAGGTATCCGGCTGGTTCCGAGCCGCCGAGAACGGACGGCAACATAGGTAGCCAGTCGCGTGGACCCGCTGCGGCTTCGAGGAACTCGGGGAGCCAGGTATCGGTCGTCGCGTCGAAGTACCCGGTGCCCGAGGCATCCGAACGGTCGGTGACCGCGCGGCCGGTGAGCCGGAACGTCAGGTAGTCGTGCGGAAGAAGGATGCGGCGGGTCGCGTCCAGCACCGATGGTTCGTTCTCGGCAACCCAGGCCAACTTTGCAATGGTGAACGCCGCGGTGGGGAGTGAACCGATGCGGCGCACCCATTCCGGGCCGCCGATGGTGTCCACCAACTTCGCGAGTTGGTCGGCTCCGGTCGTGTCGTTCCACAGTTTTGCGGGCCGGAGCGGTTCGTCGTTCTCGCCGAGCAGGACCAACCCGTGGCACTGCGCGGCGACGGCCATGGCGGCGACCTGCACGTCGCCGAGGGTGCCGAGGGCGGTGCGGACCGCGATGACCAATGCGTCCCACCACGAGCTGGGCTCTTGCTCACTGCACGGAGGGAACGCCGGGGTGTGTGGGGCTGACCCGGACGCCAACAGCGCTCCGGAGTCGGCGTCGCGGACCTCTGCCTTGCACGACTGGGTCGAGGAGTCGATTCCGACGACTACGCGCCGGCTCATAGTCCGACCACCGGTGCGTTGGTCGAGTTCAGGACGTCATCGCGTGTTCCGACGCCTCCCGCGGGATGGGATTCGACGACATCGTGCAAGGTGTGGCCGTTCAACGCCATCGCAACGACGCTGAGGGCGTCGCCCCATGCACCGACTGCGAGGGTGCTGGCAAGCGCGATCATGTTGCCGGGGTCGGCGTCGGGTGCCGTCGCGGGAAGCTCGGCAATATCGGTTGCAGCCCTACCGAGTGCGGAGTTAGCGGCCTCGGTGACGGCCACCACGCGTACACCTCGTGAGACGAGCCGGGTCACGAGATCAGTCAGCTCGGCGGATCGACCCGTCTTGGACAGAGCTAGGACGAGATCGTCGGTTCCGATGGCGCCCATCCCGCCGTGGAGCGCGTCCATCGCCGGCAGATACAGCGCAGGCGTTCCGCACACCGCCAGTAGGTGTGCCAAACGCTCGGCCATGATCCCGCTGGTACCGGACCCGGTGGTGATGACTTTGCCGCTGGTCTCCACGAGTGCGTGTGCGATGCGGACCACGCTCGATTCCACGGCACCAGCCAGCGATTCGACGCCTGCTGCCTCGCGCACCAGGACGGTGCGTGCGAGACGGCGCAGATCCGCGTCGTCGAGCGTGCTCATATGTTGCGCCTCACTGCTCTCATGTTCATGTGACAGGGATCATGCATATATGCGTGCTCGTTTGTCAATGGGCTTGCTCATGTGAGCGAATGTGCCACGATATGCTCGTCGGTGGAGGAAGGTGGGGGGATGTCTCAGGAGCAGGTACTACGCAGGGTTGGGCCCGAGGAGTTGATCCAGCGTGGCCTCATCGCCCGTAGGTACTACGTCGACAATCGAACCCGGGTACAGATTGCGGAGGAGTTCGGACTGTCGCGGTTCAAGGTCGCCAGAATCCTCGAAGAAGCCGTTGCGTCGGGCATGGTCGAGATCACCGTCCATGCACCGGAGTCCATCGACATCGAGCTTTCTCATGCGTTGAAGAAGACCTTCGGATTGCGCATGGCTTTCGCGGTGCGGACCGCCAGCGACGATCAGCAGGTCCTGTGGGATGCGGTGGGACGTGTCACTGCCGACCTCGTCGGCGAGATCGTCAACCCTACCGATGTGCTCGGAATCGACTGCGGCCGAACGTTATCGAGCATGACGACGCATCTGAACACCATCGCCGCGTGTGACGTGGTGCAGCTGACCGGAATGGCGGGCTCGGTCGGCGCCACGTCCGCCGAATTGGTTCGGCGAATCACTGCGCTCGGCGGCGGTCGAGCGTGGTCGATCTACGCGCCTCTCATTGTCTCCGACTCGCAGACGTGTGCGGCGCTGCGAAGCAGCCGAGGAATTCAGGAGACGTTCAGCCACCATGCATCGGTAACGAAAGCGGTTGTCTCCATTGGTGCATGGAGCCCGGGGTTGTCTCAGGTCTACGATTTGCTGACCCCTGCCGAGGCTGACGAATGGAGTGCCCGAGGCGTGGTCGCCGAGTCGTGTGGCCTTCTGCTCGACCGCGACGGTAGGCGAATCGACGGTCTCGACGATCGTCGAATGGGGGTTGCGGAGCAGACGCTTCGAGGGATCGACACCGTCATTGCCATCGTTGCGGGGCAAGCGAAAAGGGAAGCGGTGCTGGCAGTTCTGCAGTCGGGCCTTGTTTCGTCGCTGGTCGTGGACGCAACAACGGCGGCGGGGTTGATTGCGTAGACGCCCAGGCCCAGTGGCGCGGTTAAGTGCGCCAGGCGGCACTTAACTGTGCCACTGGGGGAGCTGCGTGCTAGCGCGTCCAGCGGATCCGGATCGGTCCCTTCGCAGTCGACGGATCCACGACCGAACCTTTCTGCGTGATCTCCACTTCCCCGGCGTCGACCAAACGTCGTGCGGCTTTTCGTACCGGCTCCATCAGATCTCGCCACTCGGTCTCGGACATCGCGCGGGCAACGTCCGACGGGCAGATGGTGGAATCTCTGGAGCGGGCGTCGAGTAGCTCGCGAATCTTGTCCTCGAGCTGCTTGTCCGACGCGGTCACCTTGTGCCGCCTGCAGGCATCACTGCAGTACTTGACGTCATTCCAGTTCTTCTCCCACTTCTTGCGCCACTCGATGCGCCGCCCGCAGGACGCGCACGTCTTCTCCGGCGGCGTCGACTGCTTCGAGCGATGAGCATGGGCCACTTGCTCGACTGTAGCTTTTCTCAGCGGTGGCCGGTGGAGACGAATTGGTGCGTCGCTGCGTCGACGATCTGCTCAGGCGTCACGTCGATCTCGTCGTTCAACCAGGCGATGACCAGTTCGGCGAGGCCGCCGATGAACAGCAGGCCGTTGATCTCCGACTGTTGCTGCGGCCATGCCCGATCGCCGTACAGATCACGAGCCTGCTCGGCGACGAGGTGCGCGAAGTCTCGCATGGACTCTCGGCGATGCGTGCGCAGTGAATCGACCGCCAACGATTCGATCATTGCGACACGACCTTTGCGCCGATCTTCGGTGAGGACCGAGACGAAGGCTGCGATGGCCTGTCGAACCTGCTGCTCGACGGTGTCCGCGGGGGAGTGTAGGGCGGCGAGGGCTGCGGACTTGATCTCCTCCGACACGGCGTCGACCACGCTCCTCAGTAGATCGTCTCTGCTGGTGAAGCTTTCGTAGAAGTAGCGCTCGGTCAGCTTCGCCTGTGCGCAGATCGCGGTCATGGTCGCGCCAGCCGCCCCGGTGGTCGAGAAGACGTCCAATCCGGCTTCGAGCAATCGCGCGCGACGGTCGGCCGCGCGGTCGTCGGCGCTCATGCCCGCGTAGCGACGCGTCGTGGGAGTCATGGGTCGATCTTGACAGATCGAACGGGTGTGACGCAGACTACAGTCAAATCTGACATGGCATCCTGTCAGATAACGGAAGGTGTCCGATGTCGAAGCTCTTGGCTGCTCCACCCGCCGATTCCAACCTCGACGCGGTGTCGGGGGATGGAGGTCTTCCCCTTGTCGGCCACACGCTCGAGTACATTCGCGACCCGCTGGCTCTGTTCAGAAGCCGCTGGGACAAATACGGCGACGTGTCCTGGCTGACCATGGCCGGGCAGCGTTGGATCACTGTCCTCGGACCCGACGCCTGCCAGCAAGTTCTGCAGAACAAGGACAAAGCGTTCGTCAACAGCGACGGATGGTCGTTGCTGATCGGGCCGTTCTTCCACGGCGGCCTGATGCTGCTCGACTCGGACGAGCACATGCGGCACCGCAGAATCATGCAGCAGGCGTTCACTCGGGGGCGTCTCGAGAAGTCGGTCGAATCGTTGAACCCCGTGGTGTCCAGCGGGCTCGACGAGTGGGCGGGGAAGGACGGCTTCACGGTCTATCCCGCGCTGAAATCACTCACCCTCGATGTAGCGACCAGCATCTTCATGGGCGGCGCCGAAGGAAGCGACGACGACGAGATCGCGCTGGTGAACGCCAGTTTCGTCGCGTGTGTACAGGCAGCGACCTCGATCGTTCGCTATCGACTTCCGGGAACCCGATGGAAGCGTGGGCTCGACGGCAGAAAAGTGCTCGACGAGTTCTTCCGGCGGTACCTACCGGCCAGACGCGCGACCGAGACCGACGACCTGTTTTCGGTGTTGTGCCACATCGAATCCGACACCGGTCAACGCTTCACGGACGACGAAGTCGTCGACCACATGATCTTCCTACTCATGGCAGCGCACGACACGTCGACCATCACACTGTCGACGATGATGCAGTATCTAGGGCAACATCCGCAGTGGCAGGACAAGTGCCGGGCCGAGTCGGTGGCACTGGGCACCGAGGCGCCGACGCTGGCGCAGCTCGACGATCTCGAAAGCATCGATCTGGTGATGAAGGAATGCCTGCGGCTCGTGTCGCCGACGCCCGTCGTCGCCCGGCGCGCGGTGAAAGACACCGAGGTGCAAGGGAAATTCGTCCCTGCAGGAACATATGCGTCAGTCGCTCCGCACTTCACGCACCACATGTCGCAGTACTGGCCGGACCCCGAGAAGTTCGACCCCGAGCGGTTCTCATCCGAGCGGCACGAAGACAAGGTGCACCGGTACGCCTGGGAGCCGTTCGGCGGCGGCGTCCACAAATGCATCGGAATGTTCTTCGCGGGTGCCGAGATCAAGACGATCATGCACCATCTGCTGTTGCGGTTCGACTGGAGCGTCGACCCTGATTACGTTGCGCCACTGAACTTCACGTCACTGCCCTTCCCGGAGGATGGGCAGCCCGTGAATCTCCGGCTCAGGTGAGGTGGCTCGTCACCCACCCGATGATATCGGCGGTGACTTCGTGTCGGTTGGTCTCGTTGAGGATTTCGTGGCGGGCGCCCTCGTAGATCTTCACCGTCACGTCGCTGAGTCCGGCTTCGCGGTACCGGGCACCGAGCTGCTCGACCAATTGACCGCCGCCCGCCAGCGGGTCGTCGGATCCAGAGGTGATCAGCAGCGGAAGGTCCGAACGAATCTCCCCGAGCTTGTGCGGATCCGCCAGCTTGTATGCTTCGGTGAACAGCGCAGGAACCGTCGACTCCGGCAGATCGAAACCGCACAGCTCGTCGGCGACATAGGCGTCGACCTCGGATTCGTCGCGCGAGAGCCATTCGTAACCGGTGCGATGTTCGGACGCGCTGTTGAACACACTGAGGTCACCGGCGGGGGCGTCGGCCATGCCGGCAGCGAGGACATCGAGGGTGGTCGATCCGGACAGCACCACACCTTCGTACAGATCTGAACGCTCGATCAGAACATGTTGCGCCGCAAACGAGCCCATCGAGTGGGCGAACAGAAACAACGGGAGATCCGGGTAGTCGTTCAGAAGCTGTTCGCCGAGCTGCTCGATGTCCGCCCACAAGGCTGCGAACCCGATCGAACCGAAATCTCCGGGGGTCTCGGTGATCGTCGCGCCGTGACCGCGGTGATCGGATGCGACCACATGGAAGCCGGCGTCGTTCAGAGCTGTCGCGAACCGGGCGTATCGGCTTCCGTGCTCGGCAAGCCCGTGAGCGATCTGTACGACGCCTACTGCCGGATCGACCGAGGTGGGCCAGGTGTAGGTGCTGACTTCGAGTTGGTCCTGCTTCGAGATGTACGACGCTGCCGTTGCCACGGGTGGATCTCCTTCGACGTTGAGTTGTCCCCTTCATCATCGCTTGAAAGGTCCTTTCATACGTTTGGTTCGTATGAATGGACCATCCAAGCGGTGCCTTGGATGCTCTGCTCAACCAGGACGTGGTCAGGCCACCAGGATGGGAGCGAAATGTTCGACGACTGGGAACGGGTCGTAGAAGTGATGCAGCAGTGCTTTCCACTCCAAGTATTCGCTCGACCCGCGGAAGCCCTCGGTATGCGCTTCCAGTGTGTCCCACTCGACGAGTAGGAGATACACCGCCTGACGCTCGATTCCGCGTGAGAGCCGCAGGTTCACGAATCCTGGCATAGCCGAGATGATGGACTTCGCCGCTGCGAACGCGGCTTCGAACTCGTCGGTTCTCTCAGATGCGACGTGCAACAACGCGTGTTCGAGGATCATCGGCTCAGTATGCGGCGCGGCTGCTCGTATATGCGTAGTCGGCGTGGAAAACCGACTACGCCTATACGAGTGGCGAAGTCACACTATGCGACGTTCAACGCCAATTCGTCGTCCGTGACGTCCACCGAGACGCTGCCGCCCTCGGTGAGAACGTCGTCGAGCAGCAGGTCGGCGATTTTGTCGTCCAGTGCGCGCTGAATCGATCGACGCAACGGCCGCGCGCCGAACTCCGGCTGGTGCCCGTTCTGCGCCAGCCAGTCCACGGCCGAGTCGCTGAAGGTGATCTCGATACCTTTGGCCGACAGGCGTTCCCGACTCTCGGCGAGCATCAGATCCGTGATGCGATGCAGCTGCTCGGTGTCGAGTTTGCGGAACACCACGATCTCGTCGATGCGGTTGAGGAACTCAGGACGCATCTTCTCCCTCAACCTTCCCATCACCCGGTCACGCATCGGCTTCTCGTCCAGTACGCCGGTGTTGAAACCGGTGCCGCCGGACTTGCTCGAGATGATGTCGGAGCCGAGATTGCTCGTCATGATCACCACGGTGTTGCGGAAGTTGACCGTGCGGCCCTGACCGTCGGTCAAGCGACCGTCGTCGAGCACCTGCAGAAGCGTGTCGAAGACGTCCGGGTGAGCCTTCTCGATCTCGTCGAGCAGGATCACCGAGTACGGGTTGCGTCGAACCTGCTCGGTGAGCTGGCCCGCCTCGCCGTACCCGACGTATCCGGGAGGTGCACCGACGAGCCGGCTGACGGTGTGGCGTTCGCCGAACTCACTCATGTCGAGACGAAGCATCTTCTTTTCCTCGCCGAAAAGTGATGCAGCCAAGGCTTTTGCGAGCTCTGTCTTACCGACACCCGTCGGTCCGAGGAACAGGAAGCTACCGACGGGACGGTCCGGGTCGTTCATGCCGGTCCGGCTGCGACGCACCGCCCGAGCGATGGCCTTGACTGCTTCGTCCTGTCCGACGACGCGACGGTGCAGTTCCGATTCCAAAAGGCGCAGGCGTTGCTTCTCCTCCTGAGTCATCTGGCTGGCCGGGATCCCGGTGGATCGCGAGACGATGTCGGCGATGTCCGCGGCGGACACCTCGGGAGCGTCGTCGTCCGACTTCCCGTTCAGCCGATTCTGCAGTGTCGCGACGTCGTCGCGGAGCTGCGACGCCTTCTCGTAGTCCTCGTGCTCGATGGCGGTCGCCTTCTCCGCTTCCAACGACTCGATCTGCTTCTCGACGGCGGCAACATCGATGTTCGGACGGGCGAGTTGCTTGCGCGCACCGGCTTGATCGATGAGGTCGATCGCCTTGTCCGGCAGGAACCGGTCGCCGATGTAGCGATCGGACAGCTCGACGGCGGCCGAGATCGCCTCGTCCGCGTATGTGACGCCGTGGTGCTCCTCATACCGGCTGCGCAGCCCGGTGAGAATGGCCTTGGCGTCGTCGATGCTCGGTTCGGGCACCGTCACAGGCTGGAACCGACGCTCGAGCGCGGGATCCTTCTCGATGTTCGTCCGGTACTCGTCGAGAGTGGTGGCACCGACGATGTGCAGTTCACCGCGAGCGAGTTTGGGCTTGAGGATGTTTCCGGCATCCATGGCACCTTCGGCGCCGCCGCCGGCACCAGCGATGGTGTGCACTTCGTCGATGAACACGATGAGCTGATCCTTGTGGGCGACGATTTCGTCGATCACCGTCGTCAGCCGCTCCTCGAAGTCGCCGCGGTAGCGGGTACCGGCGACCATCGACGACATGTCGAGCTGAACGATCCGTTTGCCTGCGAGGCGATCCGGTACGTCGCCGTCGACGATGCGTTGCGCGAGTCCTTCGACAACGGCCGTCTTGCCTACCCCGGCCTCGCCGACCAGAACGGGGTTGTTCTTGGTTCGGCGCGAAAGGATCTCGATGGTCTGTGCGATCTCGTCCGACCGCCCGATGACGGGGTCGATGCCACCCTCGCGGGCACGCTGGGTCAGGTCGACGCCGTACTTGTCGAGTGTCGGTGTTTCGGAGTTGGACTCGGGTTCCACCGAACCGCCCTTCAGCGCAGTCTGCAGACCGTCGGCGGTGATGCCTTCGGATGCAAGTAGCCGCCCGACGATGTGGTCTTGATCGGCCGCGAACGCGACGAAGAGGTGTTCGGGATCGATGTACGTCGAGCCCAGCGACTGGGCGATGTGGTGAGCTTCGAGAATTGCGGTCTTCAACGTGCTGCTGAGTGCGGTCGCGTTGACCTGTGACTCGCCACGCGACTGTGGGAGCCTCAGCTCCACGGCATCGACGACGGCGGGGGACGGGGCACCTGCGCGTTGCATCAGGCTTTTGGTGGGGTCGGTCTGCGCCATGATGTGCAGAACGTGCAGTGCGTCGAGTTCGGCATCTCCGCGACCTGCGGCGAACGTAGCCGCGTCACCGATGAGCGATTGGGTCGACCTGCTCATCAGGCGGCTGATATCGATGCGACGAGGGCCCTCGGGTCCCAGGTAAGCCGGCATTCGTTCCTCCTACTACAAGGGTTGAGCGTGTTCGACTCAAGTAACGTGCTCGAGACGATATCAATTCCCGCCGACAGAAAATTGCCTACCCCGCGCTTCGAAGAACCCCGAATCCTGCGACTGCCTTTAAACGCACGATGCCCCGCAGACAGCTCGTGGCGTCTGCGGGGCATCGGTGAGAATCGACCGAAAGCTACTTCTTTTTCGTGCCGGGCAGGATCCCGGCGTCGATGATCGCCTTCGAATAGGGGCGGACGCTGAGCACGATGTCCTCTGCGTCGGGCACATCGCGCCAGATGGACGCCGCCAACGCGTCGGTGCGTGCTTCGATGTGGGCGTCGAGGTCGACGCCGTGCTCGGTGAGTGCCTCACCCTTGTCCTGGCGTTCGACGAGCCCGCGCGCGATCAGTCGATCGGCCGCTGCGTCCCATTCTTCGTCCGACCATCCCCTGGTGATCTGCGTGATTCGTTTGCCGAGGACGCGGCGCGACTTCGGGTCGGGGTGGATCGCCTCGTGGAAGACGACGGCCTCTGTCGGGTCGAGTTGGGCGTCGACCAAGGCGGCGAGGTGGCCGTCGCCTCGCCACTCGCGGATGACTGCAATCGAGTGCCACAAGGCAAGGTGCGGGCTGTCCGGCCTGTCCGAGGCGTGCCACGCTGCCGACAAGGTGCGACCGGCGAACACGGCGGTGTCACCGATGTCTCGCAGCCGATTGCCTACCTCGACCAACTTCGGCTCGGAGGCCAGAGAACCGAGCGCGTCTCCCAGAACACGATCGAGAATCGACCACCGCACCTCCGCGATCTTGCCGAGTCCGGCCTCAACGGCCTGTGGCCACACCCGCTCGACCAGCGCGGGATTGAAGTTGTAGAACGCTGCCGCCACGACACTCGCCGGGGTCGGGCCTAGCGGTTCCGCGCGGGACCCTGCATACCAAGCGTGGCCGTCGAGTCCGGTCTCCTCACCCGCCGACTTCAGCAGGGGATTGAAGTAGGCCGTGATGTGAAACGGCTCGAAGGCCGTGTACGCGGTGCGGGCAATGGCGTTGGAGGTGTCGCTGCTCATGATCGTCGAACCTACCCGCAGGTGACGCTAGCGACCCAGGCTCTTGGCCAGATAGACACCTGTGTGCGTGTCCCTGCTCACCAGATCTTCGACGGTTCCGGTGAACACGACCTCTCCGCCGGTGTGGCCGCCATCGGGACCGAGGTCGATCACCCAGTCGGCCGCAGCTACGACATCGAGGTTGTGCTCGATCACGATGACGCTTCTACCTTCGTCGACCATTCCGGACAGCAGCGCGATGAGATTCGAGACGTCCGACGGGTGTAGACCGGTGGTCGGCTCGTCGAGAACCAGGACCGGCGACGAACCCACCAACTCGGTAGCCAGCTTCAGACGTTGACGCTCACCACCCGAGAGAGACGAAAGGTTCTGTCCGAGAGAGAGATAGCCGAGTCCGACGTCGGAGCAGCGATGCAGGATGTCGCGGATCTTCTTGACCTCGAAAAAGTCTTGCGCGTCCTCGACAGACATCTCGAACACGTCGGCAATACTGACGCCGTCGACGGTGTGCCGGATAGCCCCAGGCCGAAACCGTCTGCCCTGGCATGTTTCGCAGGTACTGGATACAGGATCGGTGAAGCCCAGATCGGTGAAAATTATACCGCTGCCCTGGCAATCGGAGCAGGCACCGTCGGAATTCGGGGAGAACAACGACGCCGGTTGGCCTGTCTTTTTAGCGAAGTAGGCTCGGATCGGATCCAGCAGGCCGGAATAGGTTGCAGGGGAGGAGCGCCGAGACCCACGGATCGGTGCCTGATCGATGATCACCGCGTCGGGCGCTACCGAGCGCAGATGACCGTGAATCAGGCTGGATTTGCCCGAGCCCGCGACTCCTGTCACGGCCGTGAGGACACCGAGTGGGATGTCGGCGCTGACGTTGCGCAGGTTGTGGGTGTTCGCGCCGGCGATATGCAGGAAGCCCACGGGTGTTCGGGGTGTCCGCAGCGCCGCATTGTTGCGTCGTAAAGCCTTCCCGGTACGCGTTTCCGCCTCCAGCAGCTCCGAGTAGGTTCCCTCGAACATCACCGTTCCGCCTGCTTTGCCAGCACCGGGCCCGATCTCGACGATGCGGTCGGCGATAGCCATCACCTCCGGATCGTGCTCGACGACGAGAACGGTATTTCCTTTGTCGCGCAACGCAAGCAGCATCTCGTTGAGGCGGTGCACGTCGCGCGGATGTAGTCCGGTGGTGGGTTCGTCGAACACGTAGAGCATGTCGTTGAGCGTCGCGCCGAGGTGGCGGACCATCTTGATGCGTTGTGACTCGCCGCCGGACAGGGAGGCGGTTGCTCGGTCCAGTGAGAGGTATCCGAGACCCAGATCGACGAGTCGGCGCAGCTGCAGCACGATTTCGTCGCGAAGAGTATTCAGATCTCGCAGTTGCCAGCTGCTGATGCGCTCTGCCAGATCCGATACCTGCATCGCGAACGAGTCGGGCAGTGAGAGACCCTCGATTCGTGCGCCGCGAACGGTGTCGTTGTAGCGGGAACCCTCGCAGGCTTCGCACCGGCCGCGGGTGACGATGCGATCGAATGCGATCTTGGCTTTGCCTTTCAGGGCGTCGGCATCCTTGGACAGATAGCTCCGCCTGAAACGAGAGATGATGCCCTCGTAGCTCTTCATGATGGCGTCGGTGTTGACCACCTCGATTTCGCCCGGCTTGGCGTCGAAGAAGATGTGTCGCTCGCGGGCCGAGTACTGCTCGACCGGCACGTCGAGGTCGAACAGTCCCGAGTCTGCGAACACCCGATACGGCCACTTGCCCGGTTCGAAGTCGGGGTGTTTGAACGGTCCCTCCCGCAACGACTTCGACTCGTCGACCAGTTCGCTCATGTCGATCACCTTGGCCTCGCCGAGGCCCTCGCACTCGGGGCACATTCCGGCAGGGTCGTTGAACGAGAAGGCGTTGGAGTACCCGATCGACGGAGTGACCGCGCGTGACCAGAGCATGCGCAACCAGTCGCCGATGTCGGTGATGGTGCCGACCGTCGAACGCGGTCCACCGAACAAGCGCTTCTGATCGACGATGATCACAGCAGACAGGTTGGCGATGAGATCGGCGTCGGGGCGCCCGTACGACGGGAGGAACGTCTGCGCGAACGCCGTGAACGTGGAGTTGATCTGGCGCTGGGCTTCGGCGGCAATGGTGTCGAATACGAGCGAGGACTTACCGGATCCGGATACGCCCGCGAAGACGATGAGTCGGCGCTTGGGTAGATCGAGATCTACATCGTGCAGGTTGTTCTCGCGTGCACCTCGAACGACGATCGTGTTCAACGCTTCGGCAGTGGTCATGTAAGGGCAGTCACCTTTCGAACGGGGTCGTGTGGCAACTTACCGTACGCTGTACGTTTCTGCTTGTTGGTAAGGCAATCCAATCGTTTGCCGCAGTGTTATGGGGGTAGCCGGGGAGCATGAGCCTTCCCGGTGTAATGAACAGTCTCGAAGACGCGTCGTTCCTCGACAAGGAAAGCGACGCTATCAACGGTGTCCTCAAACCCGCGCTGGACAACTCGCTGGTCGGAGGATTGTTGCGTGGGTCTTTCGTCGGCCACCCAATTCATCCAGCCCTGGTCAACGTGACGGTCGGTGCGTGGACGAGTGCGGTTGTCCTCGATATGGCCGGGTCGGAGTCGAAAGCCGCCCAGCGGTTGATCGGCCTCGGACTACTCTCGGCGCCCGCCACCATCGCCACCGGATGGGGCGACTGGTCCACCCGCGGCACGCGCGCACGCCGTGTCGGCATCATTCACGCAGGTGCGAACGCTACAGGTGTATTTCTGTTTCTCGGCTCGTTCCTGCGCCGACGGAACCGAACCGATGGTGTCGCGAAAGGCCTCGCGCTGGCCGGCCTCACGGCGGCCGGCCTGGGCGGTGTCATCGGCGGGCACCTCGCCTACAGCGTCACCGAAGAGCCGTCCGAGCAGTCTGGGATCCCGGCAACGTCGGCGTGAATTCACATCCCGAACGTCTTCGCGGCTAGCTCCGCCAGTTCTAGGTCGTGCTCCGTCGATCGCCGCAGACGCGGATCGCCGGGGTCGGTGTCGAGCACTATCTCTTCGACTCCGAGTTCGGTGAGAAAGTCCACGTCGGAACGGATCTGGTCGATGGTTCCGTAGCCAAGGGGGCGGTTCGGTGACGTGACCTGCGTGTCCACCGGCAAGAAGTACATCCGCGGGACGAACTGCTTTCCAGCACTCAGGTACCTGGTTCCAGAAACGGACAGTTCTCGTGACGGGTGCAGGGGATGCCATGCAGTGCCGAATCGGTTCGTGCGGTCGAGTGCGGCGCGTCCGTTGCCGCCGATCCACACCGGAGGGTGAGGGTCCTGAACGGGACGTGGACCGTTGTGCACCAGGCGTGCGGCGCCATCGGATCCGGGCATGTGCAGAGTATCGGACGTCCACGCAGCCAGGAGAGTCTCCAGCGCGTCATCCGTCAGCGCGCCGCGCCGCTGAAAAGGGACCCCGAGAATGTCGAATGCTTGTCTCGCCCAACCGACGCCGACGCCGACGATCAAGCGTCCTCCGCTCAGTCTGTCGATTGTTGCCGTGGCGTGGGCCAGATGTGCAGGATGGCGGTGGCTCCCGATCAGGACCCCGCTGCCGAGCCGAATTGTCGTCGTCGATGCGGCAAGCCACGACAGCGTCGCGAGGCATTCGTAGAACGGAGCGGGCGAGCGGCCGTGTGCGTCGTCGGTCAACACGACGTGATCGGACAGCAGGATTGCGTCGAATCCGACGTCCTCGGCGGTGCGCGCCCACGCGAGGATGCCGTCGGGATCGATGTCGGGGCCGAAGTTGGGGAGGTTCAATCCGTACTTCATGGGATCAGCAGTACCTTTCCTCGGACGCCGCCAGCTGCGATGAGTGCATGTGCGTGAGCCGCTTCGTCGAAGCCGAACGTGGGCCTCCCGTTGCGTCGATCACGATGGCTTTCATGTCCAGTCCTCTCCTCGGTCCGCCGAAGCCTACGGCATTCGCATATCGATCGCTACAGGAGTAATGTGCGGAAGCGGCGCGACAAGAGGAGTTACGGATGGCAGGCGTACGCGGGCAAGGTCGAAAGTTCGACGTCGACTCCGCTCTGGAGAATGCGATGTTCGCTTTTTGGGAGCACGGCTACGAAGCGACCTCTGTATCCATGCTGACCTCGGCGATGGGGATCAATCCGCCGAGTCTCTACAGCGCGTTCGGCGGGAAAGAGGGACTGTTCTTCGCCACCGTCGAACGCTACAACGCCACCCGGGGCGACTTCATGGCCCGCGCCTTCGCAGAGGAGGAGAAGGCCGCGGCGCTGGTGCGGCGGATCCTGTTCGGTGCCGCCGAGCACTATTCCGACGAGTCGTGCCCTGGAGGGTGTCTCGTGATCAGTGCCGCGGTGACGGTGTCCGATGCGAACAAGCACGTAGCAGAGAGGCTGCGAGACATGCGCAATGCCAACATCGCGCTTCTGTCCGAGCGAATCGCTGCGGATAGAACTGCGCGTGACGACGGTTCGCCCTCGGAGCAGGCGGAATTCGTCGGCGCGGTCATTCAGGGTATGTCGCAGCGCGCACGGGACGGCGCTGATCGGGTCCAGCTCGAGCGCGTCGCGAAGAGGGCCCTCGGTGCGCTCGAGCTGACGTCCTGACCTATTTGCGCCCCGCGGCCCACTTCATGCCCCAGCCGTACTTCTTGTCCAGGTCCGACTGGCTGCCCTGGATGTACTCGACCTGACGGGTGACGGTGACGCCTTGTTTTCCGCTCTCCAGCAAAGCAATTGCGCAGATGCGAGCGGAGTTGTTGTCCGAGTCGAGCTTCACTTCCACCTGCGGGCCGGACGTCGGGAACAGCGTTACGACACCGTCGACGGCAGCCCAGTTGGGTGCACCGTCGTAGATCATCGCGAAAATGAGTATGCGCTTGAACAATTCGGGTTTACCGAGGTCGATGTGCATGTTCTCGCCGCCACTGACGGTGCCGGAGCGGTCGTCGCCGTCGAGTGCGATGTACGGCGCGCGGTCGAGCGCACCGAAGCTGTTGCCGAGGGCCTGTATGACGCCCTTCGAACCGTCGGCGAGTTCGTACAGGCACCCCAGGTCGAGGTCGACGCCTCCGGTTCCGTACGACGCTGCCGCAAGCTTGGCGAGGAACCCTTTCTTCTTCGGCGCGGGCGCGGCGGCACCGGTCGACCAGTTCAGGTTGACGCGCATGGCGCCTTGCTTTTCACCGGCTTTCGTCAGGCTGACAGACGGCGCTGCCTTGGACAGCGTGACCTTGCTCAGACTCACCACAGGTGCTGCTGGGGTCGACGGCTTGCGGGTGTAGTCGATTGCCATGCGAAGCCTTGTCGTTCGATTGTCCAGATTGTTCCGTTCAGCGTACCTGTGTGGCTTTACCCATACAGGCTGGTGTCACCAATCTTTGGCGAGGTCGTACGCCGAGGCTTTTCGGATGCAGTCGACACGGGAGACGGCTCCCAACTTCGCGAAGATGTTGGTCAGGTGCCGTTTGACCGTGGACTCGGTGATACCGAGTTCTCGTCCGATCTGTTGATTCGATCTGGCCTGAGCAACCAGTCCGAGAACCTCGATCTCGCGCGGTGACAGTGGATGCTCCGGTTCGGGGGACTCCGCGAGCGCAACCCCGATCGATTCGCGCGACGTCGACAACAGGATGTTACCCGGGCTCTGCTGGACGGAATGCAGTCCGGCGATCAGCTGATCGCGGGCGACAGTCTTGGCGAGAAACGCAGACGCGCCTGCGTCGAGCAGGTCGCGCAGCATCTCCGAGTCCTGATGCATCGAGAGGATGACGATCGCAACCGAAGGTGCCCGATCGCGGATCGCGGTCACGACGGCTCGCGCGCCAGGTCCCGGCATCTCGATGTCGAGCACGGCAATGTCGGGAATCAGGTCGGCGACGACCTCGATGGCACTCGCACCGTCAGGGCACTGAGCCACGACCTCGAACGCAGGATCGGTTTCGATCAAGGCGGCGAGTCCGTCACGAAAGAGCGTGTGATCGTCGGCCAGCACGACGCGTGCCGGGCGTAGGCCGGTCTGCTCCTGCGTCACCATTGTCTGCGTCCCGAGCCGTCGTGAAGCGGAAGCAGTAATTCGACGGTGGTGCCGGCCCCAGGGTCTGCCGTGATGGTGGCGCGCCCGCCGAGAAGGGTCGCACGCTCCCGAATCGATGCGAGGCCTCCGACCGTCTTGATCGCCGTCACCGCCCCCACGTCGAAACCGCAGCCGTCGTCTCGGACGACGGCCCGAAACCGATCGTCCTCGGTGACGAGTTGGACCGTCACCGATGTCGGCTTCGCATGGATGACGGCGTTGCGTACAGCCTCTCGCAGCAAGATGTAGACCTCTTGCTTGACCTCGTCGAGGAGGTTCGGCGCACCTCCCGATACGGTCACCGCTGTGCTGGTTCCCTCGGGCACCGTGGTGTCCAGGTACGACGCCAGTGCCTCGCTCAGGCCCTGTTCGCTCACTCGGACCCACAGATCCGCCGAAACCTGCCTCGTGCTGTCGAAACTGGCCTTGATCGACGCGCGTGCGGTGGCCAGATGGTTCTCGGCACGGCCCGGATCGCGTGAACGATAGTGGTCGAAAAGGTCCAGCTGTTGCAGGGCTGCGCCCATTCCATGGGCGATGCGGTCGTGTAGGTCGCGAGCGATGCGACTGCGCTCGTCCTGCTGCGACGACAGCAGCTTGGTCAACAGAAGATTGACGTAGGGAATCGACCCGACCGCCAGCCTGCCCTGGATTTCACGCTCGAGTGCGATACCCAGTTCGACCTGGGTTCTGGAGCCGTCGGCAGTGTCCACAGCCTCGACCAGGATGGGGAACAGCGCCTCGAACATCAGCGATGCCGCGTGGAGCGATTGGGTCGGGTGGACGCCCGAGCGCGCACGTTGTTCTCCGAGGTCTGTGCTGGGATCCATTGGTGGCCCTATGGGCGCGCCGCTCGCCGGTGCCAGAAACGACGTCGCTACCGTTCGCACGACAGCATCGGCCTGGTGAACAAGTTGTTCTTGCATCGCAGGATCTGTCAGGGCCGGGCTTGCCGAGCGATCGAGAAGGACCGTATAGGCCGCTGTCGCACGCTCGATCAGTCGATTGGAATCGACGTTCACCTGTGTTCTGCCCCCACCCTCGGATACCTGCTGTCGATCTCTCGTCGTGGTACGCGAGGCTCCACGCCGAGCGATCCTGGTCGCGCCATGCTAGCCGCAAATACAGACCGGTAGGTGTCCAAGAAGCGAAAAGAGCCCCGTCAGCGTGCCGAGCGGGGTGTAGAAGTTAACCGACTGTTGGGTTCGAGTTCACCGTGCGGGGATCGTCACACCGAAATGCAGATCGCCGCAACGTGCGTGCCGTACTGGGTGAGCATGAACGTGCGATAGGCGGTGCGCGGGTTGCGCGACGACAACCCCGGGACGAGGGCGCACCGAACGAACGCGCACGCACCGACCACGAGCATCAGAGCAGGCACGATCAGCTCGGGCGCTTCGGTCAGCACGCCGATGGAGAAGCCGATCGAGACAACCATCGCGGCGGCGGCTGCGACGTGGAGCGATCCACGTTCGCTCCACATCGCCAGCGTGCGTCGACCCATCCTGCGATCACCCTCGACGTCCGAGACGTCTTTCGAAATTCCCCCGACACCCATCCATGCGGACAAGGCGGTCGCGAACAGCACACCGGCCGCCGAGAAGGTGAGGTCTGCAGCCGCGACGGCCGCCGAGTAGGTCAGCAGGCCGCCTCCGATCACGGACACCTGCACGCCCCAGACGCTGCGTTTGAGTGGTGCCGGGCCGGCGGAATAGAGATACCCGAGAATCAGCATGGTGGCTGCGGCAACGAACGTGAGCTCGTCGCCCACCAGGCACAGGCTCAGCCCGGTGGAGGATAGAACGACGACGAGCACGCGGGCGGTGTCGACGCCGAGGGCTCCGGAGGCGATGGGTCGCGTTCCACCGTTGAGGCGATCCCCCGCGCGGTCGGTGATCCCGTTGAGGAGGTAGATGGACCACGTGACGCACAGCCAGCCGGCGCAGCAGATCGCGACGCCGACAAGGTCCGGCACGGCCCGCGGGTCGAGCGACGCCACTGCGACCACTGCAAGGATGCGCAGCTGGAAGATGATCTGAACCGACGGTCGTGCCTCGGCCCACGCGAGTCCGATGGCTGTCCGTACCAACAGGGTGCCGCGGCGGGGTACCTCTGTCTCGTCGTCGATCGAGCGGACAACCCCGTGTGTGGTGACCATGATTCGATCGTTGCTGCCCGACGGTCGTACGTCTATGGCGCGAGGGTCGTATGCCACTACAACTTTGGTCGTAGTGGGCGTTGCACCTTGGCCGCATTCTCATTGGCAACGCTCGGTTTCGTCTCTAACTTTTGAAGTGCAACACCGCAATCGACGGAATCGGAACCTCGGCGGCCTTACAGCATGCCGCTGAACCGCAACAGATCATGAAGGTGGAATGCTCGTGAACACGGACTACGTGTGGTTGGCACTCGGATGGATGGCGTTCATCGCGATCATCGTGGTGGTCGTCGTCGTGGCACTGGTTGTGCTCGTACGCGGTCGCAGCAACGGCGACCGAGCACCGCACGCGCACAGTCCCGAATCCCGTCCTGCGTCTCCCGCGGAGGGTGAGACCAAGGCCTGACCCGCCTCGACACCGAAGAAGCCGTCCGAAGACAACGCGCGTCACGCTCGTGCGGCGATGACGCCTGCCCACAGGGGAGTACCGACGAGATGAAGCGATTGACCGCCGCACAGTCGGCGATGTTGTTCGACCAGATCGCGGCACCCGCGACGGTCGGAAACAATGTGGTGGCGTCGATGATCGTGACGAGCGAGGCGTCGGTGTCGATGCATCGGCAGGCATGGTTGGACGCGCTGCATCGGCATCCGGTTCTGACGAGCCGAATCATCGGTCACGACGACGGTTTTCGATTCGACACCGCCGAAGGCAACGTGTCGGTGGACGTGACTGCGGTGACCGATGTCGGCGACCGGCACGTGCGCGCCGAGCTCGCTCGTGTGGTCACACAGCCGTTCGATCTGTTCGCCGGCCCACTGGTTCGAGCCGCGGTCCGTACCGATGGCCGCAGGTCGGTCGTTGCGCTCGTCGCTCACCACGTCCTCATCGATGTAGCGAGTGCACCCATGATCCTGAACGAGTACTTCGCGCATCTTCGCCGGGCGGAGCATGGTGAGCTGGGTGGATTGATCACTCCCGGAGCAGATTTCGACGAGTTCGTCGACGCAGAGCAGCACTATCTGCTCTCGGCGGACGCCGACGTGGATCGTTCCTACTGGCGAGAGTTGTTGGCTGGTCATTCGCGTGATCCTCTTGCCGGACTGCCTGTGTCGAACGGTCCGGGCCTCGATCCGCTCGAGCCCTACGTCAGATTCGAGACGGATCCAGGCGCCGCGGCGGCGCTCCGATCACACGCCCGCGCTGCGGGGGTGTCGCCGGCATCGGTGTTTCTGGCGGCCTACTTGCGCGCGCTCGCTGCGGTGGGCGGCGACGGACATGGCGACCTCGCCGTCGGTTTGCCCGTTCTGCACCGCGACGAGCGGCACTCGACCACACTTGGCAGTTTCACTCAGTTGGCTGTGGTTCGCGCGGAGGTCGGCGGACGTTTCGACGAGGACATTCTGCGGGCCGGAGGGGCGCTCGCAGGAGCGAAACGTCATGGTCGTCTGCCCTTGTCGGAGATCGCCAAGTTCTCGGACGATCCGTCGAGTCTGACCAGGACCACATTCTTGTACGAGCCGTCTCATCTGGGTTTCGGTACCGCGTTCGTCCTCGGGGACGACTGGGAGTTGGACATGTCGGGGTACATCGGCACCCCGTACCCCGTTCCGTCCCAAACAGGCCAGTTCGACCTCCGCTTCCAGGCGGGCCTTGTCCACGGCCGATACGTGTGCGCAGTGCATTTCGGCCCCCACATGCGCGTAGCGGCAACGCTCGTCGCCGAACACATCTGCGAAGATCTGAGAAACCTGGCCCACACTGGCACAGTCGATTTCGTGGCCCCCGGCGTCGGCGGATCGGGTTGGACGCACCCCGCATCCCGCTCGGCTTCGCCGGGAATGCAGCGTGCTGATGACGTCGTCGCACGGATCGGTGAGGTTGCCCGCGACCGGCCAGGCGATGCGGCGGTGTCGACCGAGGCATCGTCGACGAGCTACGGCGAACTGTGGTGCTCCGCAGGCGCACTCGCGCGCACTCTGCGTGGACGCCGCGGCGAGCTGATCGCAGTGGTGATGCCGAAGAATGCCGACGCGATCGCAGCGGTCGTAGGAATCATGTTGTCGGGCAACTCGTTCGTCGTCGTCGACCCTTCCTACCCGCCTGCGCGTCGCAGTCTGATGCTCGAGGGCGTGGCCGGCGTGGTGGTACATCCTACGACCGTGGCCGCAGTGCCCGAGTCGTTCCGCGGCCTCGTGGTCGAACACTCTGCAGCGTCCGGTGAGGTCGGCGCACCAGTGCCCGACGCCGCACCGCCCCTGCGTGCCGCGTACGCGGTGTACACGTCGGGATCGACCGGCAGGCCCAAGCGTGTTCTGGTCGGACGCGACGAACTCGCTCGATCCACGGCGGCACGAGACACCGTGTACTCGGCCGAGCCGCAGCGTTTCCTGCACTTGTCCTCGCTGTCGTTCGACAGTGCGTACGCCGGGCTGTTCTGGACACTCGCGCGAGGCGGGGAGCTCGTTCTGATCGACATGGGTCAGCCGCGGTCGACGTCGGAACTGGCCGAGGTAATCGAGACCCGCGCCGTCACGCACCTGCTTGCGATTCCGTCACTCCACGACGCATTGCTCGACGAAGCGGATCGCCTTCGGTCGCTCGCGCAGGTGATAGTGGCGGGCGAGGAATGCACCGAGGCTCTGGTTCGCCGCCACCACACCGAACTGCCCAGTGCCGCGCTGACCAACGAGTACGGACCATCGGAATCGGCCGTGTGGTCGACGGCAGATCACACGAGCATCGACGGTCCCGTGACCATCGGGCGCGCGATACCGGGTATCGGCGTTCGTGTGGTCGACGAGACCGGGCAGCTGGTTGCGCCGGGAACCGCTGGTGAACTGCACGTTTCGGGCACCTTGGCCTACGGCTACGACGGTGACCCACGGACAACGGCCGACAAGTTCAGGCCCGACGCCTCGTCCAGTGACGGCGGCCGCGTGTACGCGACCGGCGATCGCGTGCGGGTAACCGCGGACGGACGCCTGCTGTTCGACGGGCGCGTCGACGAGCAGTTGAAGATTTCCGGCTTTCGCGTCGAACCGCGCGAGGTCGAGGCACTTGTTCGCCGTATCTGCGATATCAGCTGTGTCGCAGGGGCAGTCGCTGGGCCCGGCGGTCGACGCGACCTCGTCGTTGCGGTGGTCGAGGACACGTTCGCCGGACTCGACGTGGATGCGCTACTGGTCCGCATCCGCGCCGAGGTCCCCGCGCACCTTGCCCCGCGGAACATCGTGTCGGTCCCCGAGATACCCCGAAACGTCAACGGCAAGATCGATCGTCGCGCCGTGGCAGAGCAACTTGCCGCAACGGAACCCCTCACCGAATTCGAGACCGCTCCGACCCTCGGCGACGAACGAGCCCCCGCCACCGCAGTCGTGGTCGACGCGGTCCGCCACGCGCTGTCCACCACAGTCGATGCTGCACGCTCGTTCCTCGACCACGGAGGTGACTCCATCGCGGCAATGCGCGTGGTGGGGTACCTGCACCGGCGTGGATTGACACTGTCGCCGCGCGATTTGCTGACGCCGACGCCGCTGTCCGAACTCGACCCCGCTGTCGATCACCGCTCCGTGCCGACGCGCGCGAAGTCGGCCCGACTCGGCGACTCCAGGCCGACGACCCGGGCGCAGCGCGCGATGCTGTTGCAGACCTCTCGAGCTCCGTCGTCCGGTGTCTACGTCGAGCAGCTTGTTCTCGATCTCGTCGGCGACGTGGATGCGGTACGGCTCGCCGCGGCGTGGCGAACTGTGTTCACCACGTTCCCGATTCTCGGCGCGCGCTCCTCCACTCCGCCCTACGAAGTCCTCGAGACCGGCCGGACCGAGGCTGTGCCGATTGTCGTACGTGAGCATTCGGTCGACTGGGCGAGCGAACTCGCCGACGATCGCAGTCGCGGATTCTCGCTGGACGACGACACGCTTTCCCGCGTGCTCATCGCACCGGGCGCCGCGGGGATTCGTATTCTGTGGACCCACCACCACGCAGTCGCCGACGGGTGGTCGCTCCCGATCGTGCTCGGTACCCTCGCCGCCGCGTACCGGGGTGAGAACACCCTGCAGCCCCAACACGGGTTCGCAGAACTCCCCGTCGCGGACACCGTCGTACATCGCAGCGCAGCTTCGCCGTTGTTGGACCGGTTGCCGCATCCTGCCGAGGCGGAGGCCGTCGGCGCTGCTCGGACACACACGATCGAGATGCTCGTGGACATCGACCTCCTCGCGGACCGGTACGGCGTCACCACCGCCGCGCTGGTCAACATGGTCTGGTCCCTCGCGCTCGCTCGGGCATTCGGCACGCGCACCGTCGAACACGGCATGGTCAGCAGTGGACGAGACATCGGTACCCCCGGCATGGAGTCGGCCGTCGGCATGTTCGTCCGCATCGACCCGATCGCTGCCACATGGTCCTCCGGCACGACGATCGCCGACCTCGGGGCCCATGTCGCCGGGCAGGTCGCAAGCGCGATCGACGGACCGATCGCCACGGGATGGACTCCGGAGACCCTCGTGGTCGTGGAGAACTACCCGATGGACCCTTCGGTTCTGTCCTTCGGCGACGGTATCGAGACGGCGGCCGTGGACCTCGTCGAACAAACCGAATTTCCACTGGTACTGCAGTACCGACAGTGGCCTGCACGTGTGTGCCACCTGCACGTGGACACAGCCCGCGTCCCCAGCGCCGCCGCGGACGCACTGGCGAACGGTGTTCGATCGATCCTGACGACCTTGGCGACGGCACGAGCCGACATCTCGGTCGAGGAGATGTTCTCGCGCCCCGAAGTCCATGCACCGACCGTTCGGGCCCGGCCCCGCCCGGTCGTCGAGCGGATCGCCGATCACGCCCGCCTCACCCCGCTACGCCCCGCACTGGTCCATGCGGGCACCACGACGACGTACGCCGAACTCGATTCCGCACGCGGTGATCTGGCCCGGGGCCTGCACGACGCCGGAGTCGCGCCCGGCCATGTCGTCGCGATCCGTTCAACCGCGGATGCAGCGCTCGCTCCACTTCTGCTGGCAGTCCTGACCGTCGGTGCAGCATGGATTCTGATCGACGACGACCTGCCACCCCGGCGCGCCGACATCATGCTCGCCAGGTCGGGTGCGCACTGGACGCTCGACCAAGGACACGAGCCAGTTCGAACCGATTCCGCCCTCCCGCCCGCCGGTGCTGCCTCGCTCCGCGCTGCGATGTCGTTGTCGGATCTGGCGTACCTGATCTTCACCTCGGGGACGACCGGGGAACCCAAAGCAATTGCGGTGAGCCAGGATGCGCTTGCGGCGCACCTCGACGGGATCTGTGCCCGGTTCGGCTACGACTCCTCGGATTCCGTGCTCGTGTTCGGGTCGGTGGCGTTCGACGCGTCACTGGAACAACTCTTCGGCGCACTCGTAGTCGGTGCAACCGCCGTGAGCCGGCCCAAGGACATCGTCGATCCGGCCGATCTTGCGACATTCCTGTCCGAACACGACGTCACCGTGTTCAATCCGCCGACGGGGTACTGGACCCAGTTCTTCGGCCGAGCGCTCCCTGCGTCCATCCGTACCGTCGTCGTCGGAGGCGAGGCGTTGCCCGCCTGGGCCACGACGGTCGACGGCGAGGTGACGTTGTGGAACGCGTACGGACCGACCGAAGCCGTCGTGACCGCCCTGACCCACAGGGTCACGTCGGGCGACACCGACCCGCTGCCGATCGGATCTCCGCAATCAGGCCGCGGCGCAGTGCTTCTCGGACCCGACCTTCTACCCGTTGCGGACGGTGTTCTCGGTGAGATCTGGCTGACAGGCATTCTCGCCACCGGATACATCGGCGATGCGCGCGCAACTGCCGATGCGTTCCGACCCGATCCCGACGCGCCGGGAAAAAGGATGTACCGCACCGCTGACCTCGGCTTTCGGCGCGCAGACGGCGAGATCGTGTTCGCCGGCCGTGCCGATCGACAGGTCAAGGTCCGTGGCTACCGTGTCGATCCGGCCGAGATCGAAAGCGCGGCAGTAGCCGTCGACGGTGTTGCCCGCGCACGGGCAGTGCTCATCGCACCGAGCGCACACGTCGCAGCGCGGCTCGAGTGCGCGGTGGTGACGGACGGTTCCGGCCTCGACGCGCACACAGTTCGCGCCGCGATGGGACGGGTTCTTCCCGTACACCTCATGCCCTCACGTGTGCATGTGGTGTCGGAGTTGCCGCTGACCCGTACCGGGAAGGTCGACGACGACGCACTGCGCACCGCCGTCGCGGCCGTGAACGAGTCCGAGGGCGACCCGGGAGACGCCGCAGACGTCGACGGTATCGTGTCGGCGGCGATGCGTGACGTGCTCGGCGACATCGATCGCTCGACAGGATTCGTCTCGGCCGGCGGAGATTCGCTTCGGGCACTGGAGCTCTCGGCGATCGTGCGTCGAAGCGGTGTGGTGCTCGACGTACAGGTAGCGCTCGCCGACGGGACGATCGACCAACTCGTTGCCACTGCCACCGTCGACCCCTCGGTGGTATCCGACGGTTCGCAACCGGAACGTTCTCGTCTGCTCCCTCCAGCCGTGCACTGGTTCCGCGAGCGGGTCTCGCAGACTCCGGTGTCGACGTGGAACATGGCTGTGCGGTTCGAACTCGACGGTCTTCCGGACAGCGCGGTCACCGACAAGGCAGTGCGGAGCGTTCTCGACGTTCACCCGATGCTGCGTGTCCGTCTGGACGAGAAAGACGCAGTGCGCGAGTTCGTCCTCTCGGACACATGCCCGGTTGTCTACTTCTTCGACACCAATGCCGCGGAGACGGAGAGGGCGTGCACGAGGGTCTTCAACACGTTGTCGACGCGAGTGGGGATGGACAACGGCACGCCGATCGGTTTCGGCTTCGTTCGTGACATGGAGACCGGGCGCACCAGCGTGATCGTTCTCGCCCACCACTTCGTCATGGACGTCGTGTCTCTCCAGATCGTCGCGGGTGATCTTCTCGAAGCGCTTGCACACGCGGCTGATCCACACTTCTCGCTTCCCCCGGAGCGCACCAGTGTTCACGAGTGGGTCCAGTGGCTCGCGTCCGACGCCGGTACGGCGGCGGCACTCGAGGCGTACCGCGCCGCCTACCGCGGATTGCCGGAACGACCCGCGGTCAGCGAACACATCGATCCCGGACTCGAGGGTGAGGCCGGCGTGACGGAGCGGGCCGTGTCTGCGGCGACCGTCTTTGCGGCCACTTCTGCACTCGGCGCGACCATCGAGGAACTGTTGCAGTCGGCCGCGGCAACCGCGCACACCGCGACCACGGGTGTGAATCCAGCGGTGCTCGAGGTCGAAACCCACGGACGTGAACTCGGTGCGGACACGATCGATCTGACTCGAACCGTCGGCTGGTTCACCAGCCTGTCCGCCGTCCCCGTACACGCCGACAGCGCAGATGCGCAGATCGCCGAGATTCGCGGGCGTCGGCGCTATCTGGGCAGTGCTGGGCAGCTGACGGGCACGCTGCGGTACGTACTCGGCGCTGATCCGTCACCGGTGCTGCATCCGGAGGTGGGTGTGAACTACGTCGGCCGCCTCGACGACGAAAGGGCCGGGTCGATGCGCGCGTACGGATCCGGACGCCTGCGTGCATCGGGGACTCCGCGGCCCGTCGCCGTTCAGATCGATGCCTGGCTGCGCGGCGACGAGTTCGTGGTGTCGGTCGAGCATGTCGACGCCGAATCCGCCGAATGGACTGCCGATGCGATCGTTGCGGCGTTGAACGACGCAGGCCGTGCCCGGCCGGTACCGGTGGCGACGGGCGTGTGCGAGGTCGATCTGCGCGGGAACACCCTCGACGACATCCTCACGGCTGCAGGCGGAAACGTCGAGGCCGTCGCGCCGCTCACCGAGGTGCAGGAAGCTATGTACCTTCGCAGTGACTCCGATGCGGACGCCGCGTACGTCGAACAGATCGTGCTGGCACTTCCTGAGGGAACCGACGCCGCACGACTGCGAGATGCCGTCGAATCCGCAGGCACAGCGATTCCGCTATTGCGCGGAGTGATCACCTGGGAAGGTCTGGCGGATCCGGTCCTAGTCGTACCTGCGTCTGCATCCGTGGCAGAGGTGGTCGATCGGGTCGATGCGAAGTCGGAAATTCGTGCGGTGGCGGACGGTTCTGCGCTGTTCCGCGCGAGCATCACCTCGTCGACTCTCGTTCTCACCTTCCATCACCTCGTGGCGGACGGATGGACTACTCGAATGCTGGTGCAGCACATTGACGATCGGTACGCGGGTCGGCCGGTGCCGACCCGCCCCGACCGCCGCATGCTCGATCACATGGTGGCATCGGCCGGCCGAGAACGATTCCCCTCGCTCGACCGATCGGCCGCCGTACTGCTGCCCGCGCTGAATGCGCCCGTGGCCTCCGGGACGCCAGGTAACACGGATCTCACCCGTGTGGTGCATCCGGACCGGGCACGAGACATCCGGCGCGCCGCCGCACGGCACGGGGTGACTCTGGCATCGCTCGCCCACGCGGGCTGGGCACTTCTGCTCGCCGACGGCATCCGACGCGTACGGTTCGGCAGCATCGGCCAGCGTCGCCCCACCGGCCACGACGATGCCCCGGGAATGTACATCGAGGCACGCACTCTCGATCTCCGTGTGCCCGCGGGCGTCGATATCTCCGAGCTGCTCACTGCGACACACCGCGCCCTGCAGAGCGACGGTGGCACCTCGCCGGAGCCCGGGGCGCTGGTGACCGTCGGGACCGGTGCGATGTACGAATCCGCCGTCATCGTCGACGACGTTCGCGGAACCGGCTCGGCCGCAGAATTTCTGGGGCGTCCAGTCCAGGTCGTGTCCAGCCGCGAACGAACCGGTCTGGCACTGACGGTCTCGGTGCTCGATCGTGGAATCGTCGACGGTGTCGAGGTCACGCTCAATTGCGACACCGCGCACGTATCCAAATCCGACGGGCACCGCATCCTCGAGGACTACATCGAGATTCTCCTGACTCTCGCACGCGAGCAGCCCGGTGACGCTGGGCCTGCAGACAGAACCGACGTACCGACCGATCCAGCTGTCGAATCATCACCGAGGAGCAATCGATGACCATCACGAGCACGGCCGTTCGCGTCGGCACGGACGCGGCGGCATGGACCGAGAACAACCTCGACGAATTGCGCGGAATACTCGCCGATACCGGTGTTCTTCGCCTGCAGGGGCTGGGGGAGTCGGTCGCACAGTTCGACGCGATCACCACCGCCGTCACCGGATCCGAGCCACTCGAGTATCAGGGCGGTGCGACGCCGAGGACCAGGCTCGACCGCAACGTCTACTCGTCCACCGACTTCCCCTCCGAGTACGCAATCGACCTGCACTCGGAGATGGCGTACGCGCCGACGTGGCCTCTGCACCTTGCCTTCTGCTGCGTGCAACCGTCGGAGACGGGCGGTGCTACTCCGCTTGCCCCAACCCGCGACATTGCCGAGCGGCTACCCGGCCGTCTGGCCGACAAGCTTGCCGCACATGGTATTCGGTACCGACGCGCGTTCAGCTCGATGCTGGGCATCGACTGGCGGAGTGCCTACGGCGTCGAGAACGTCGACGAGTTGACCGAAGAGGTGTCCGCGCGCGGAGAGACGCTGGAGATCGTCGACGACACCGTCTCTACCTGGTGGACGCTGCCTGCATTTCAGACGGTCGACGGCGAGCAGTCCTGGTTCAACCAAATGGTGGCCTTCAACGTCAGAACGCTCCCACCGGGCGTCCGCGACGACCTGCTGCTCGTCGTCGGCGAGGAGGGGATACCGAAGAACACGTTGTTCGGAGACGGAACCCCCTTCGACGACGGCGACGTCGCTGCAGTGCGCGACGCGGTCGACGCGGTGTCGCTCGCGATTCCATGGAACGAAGGGGATCTGACCATCGTCGACAACCGACGGTTCGCGCACGGTCGTCAGCCGTTCACCGGATCCCGTCAGGTGCGGGTCTGCATGACAGGAGAGGGGACCTGGAGATGAGCACCCATACAGAACTTTCGGGCCGACTGGCCGGCTCGTGGCTGCGCACGCACTCCCGATCGGAAGGCGTCGCTGCCACCGTCCACGATGCGGAGCACAGCGTCGTGAGCGACGCAGTGCGCGACGCCCTCGAGCTGTTCGTGCTCGGTGAGCAGCCGGTCGAATCCCCGCGTGTACACGGCACCGACACAGGCTGGGTAGCCGAGATCGACGGACTGGTCGTCACTGCCGATGCCCACCACGTCGTAGTCGATGCAACACGGGGCAACCTCCATCTCGATCCGCTCGTCGCGGCCTCGATCGCGCGGGAGACAGCGCGCAGGCTCGGCGCCGATATCGCCGAGGACGAGCAGGTGCCCGAGGCCGAACCGCTCGAACATCGCGACGTCGTCGATCGTATTCGGGGGCACGCCGTCACCTTCGGGCATCGCACCGCAGTTCGGCTCGAGAACAACTCCATCGACTACGCAGAATTGGTAGCGGCCGCGGAGAGCCGCGCCGATGTGCTGGACCAGGCGCATGCCGGTGAGCACGTCGTGGTGCGCTTCGATCGATCGATCGACACGGTCGTGAACCTACTCGGCGTCCTCGTCTCAGGTCGCGCATACCTGCTGCAGTCCGCGCGGGACGACTCCGGTTACGCCTCGACCGCAGCTCGATTCGTATCCGCGCATGCTGCATTCAGTGGAGACCGCATAGTCCGCGGCACTGCCGCCGCCTACGTGCAGTTCACGTCTGGGACGACAGGAACGCCCAAGGCCATTGTGGTGGAGCGAGCCCAGCTCGCGGCCTACTGCGCATTTCTCGAAGCCGAGGGACTGTGCGGACCGGACATCACGATGCCCACTCTCAGCGCGCCGGAGTTCGACGCGATCGTCAAGCAGATCTGGGGTCAGCTCGCGGCGGGCGGAACGGTCGTGTTGACCGAGACCGACGACGTTCTGCGTGAGATCGAAACAGCCACAACCGTTCCCGATGTCGCCATCAACACCGTTCCCACCGTGTGGCGGCAATTCCTCGATGTGGCAACACATCTGTCGATCGCGACGCCGGGCACCCTGCTGCTCGGAGGCGAGGCCCTGGATCCCGACCTCGTCGAGCGCACACGGGCGGTGTGGCCCAGTGTACGAATCGTCAACCTGTACGGGCCGTCGGAGTGCACCTCCAACGCAGTCTGGTTGCGGGAGGTCGACAACGGACGCGATCGAACGGCCATCGGTGACGCCATTCGCGGATCCGGTGCACTCGTTCTCGACGAGAATTTCGATCCCGTTCCCTTCGGAGCCGTCGGGTCACTGTTCGTCACCGGTGACAGCGTCTCGCGCGGCTACCACGGTGACCCGCGAAAAACTGCCGCGGTGTTCTTGCCTGCCGACACGGCTGTGCCGGGTGCGCGTATGTACGCGACCGGTGACCGCGTGCGGGCGACCACGGACGGTCTCGTCTACCTCGGACGCGAGGACGCCCAGGTCAAGGTCAACGGGGTGCGTGTCGATCTGGAAGCGTTGCGCAGCGACCTCGTCGGACTGGACGGGGTCGGTGGTGCTGTCGTTCTGGCCGGAGAGGGCGGCGTCGACATCGTCGTGGAGTCGCCGGACGAATCGGTTCTGGTCGCGGTGCGCGCTCACATCGCCGAGAACTGGCGCCGAGAACTGGCGGCGAGCCGAGTGCGTCGCGTCGAGTCGATTCCTCGTACGGCCACCGGCAAGGTCGACGCATCCAAGCTGGCAACCGACGTGACCGATAGTGTCGAATTGTCCGCCCAGGTCCAGTCCACCGATGCGGCCAACCCGCCGCACCGGGTGCTCGAGATCATCTGGGGCAACGTGCTGGGGGCCGAGAACCCACGTCGGGCCACCTCCATTTCCGCCCTCGGCGGAGATTCGATGAAACAGCTCAAGCTGATTGCGCTCTACCGGCGCATCCTCAAGGTCGACGTCTCGCTCGAAGACTTCCGTCAGCGGGACAGTCTCGGCGATCACGAGGACCTCTTGCTGCAGCGCGTCGATCGTGCGCACCTCGACCTCGTCGCGGGCTCGCTCGAAAGGACAGGTCGGTGAGCGACCTCGATCTGCTTCTCGCTGCCGCCGACGCCTCGCCGAGCCGGCCTGCCGACATCCCGGCAGTGTCACCGAGTCCATATCAGGAACGCCTGTGGCGAGCGCATCTCGCGGCACCCGATACCGCCTACTCGGTGCCGGTGGTGTTCGACATCGACGCCAGCGCAGCGGAGGACGTGATCGCCGCGATCGCTGCGGTACTGCGTGTACGGGACGTCTTCGCCACTCGAATCGTCGATGCCGAGAACGGCTTCGTGCTCGCGGCCACCGAGGAGGTTCGCCCCGAGATTCGCGACTTGGACGGCACGGACAACGCAGCTGAATTGGACGCCGCCACCGAAGAGATTCTCGGGCGGCCATGGACCGACGGACCCCTGGTTCGGGTAGCGCTGCTGCGTCGTGCGGGCAATCTCGCCAGGGTCGTTCAGGTATTTCATCACGCGGTGATCGACGGCCATTCGGTGTCACTGCTCGTCGAGGACATTGCTCGTGAGCTCTCCTCACCGGGGCACGCTGCGCGGTCGCACCCGGTGCGCTATCACGACGTTGCTCGCGTCCGCCCCGAGTCGTCGGCGTGGTGGCGTGCGTACCTGGCCGCAGTGCCTCATCGACAGGCGCGACGGCTCGCGGCGACCGGAGCGCCGATCGTCACCCGCCGCGGCGTCACGAGCACGGGTGCCCCCGATTCCGCAGCCTGGCTTGCCGCCGTTGCCGTGACGCTGTCGAGGATGCTCGACGCTCGTGTTCTGTGCCTGTCGGTCCCGCTGGCCAATCGCCGCGAGCTCGAGGAATTCGATGTGGTCGGACCGTTGGTCAGCACCGTCCCGCTCGTGATCGAGGTCGCTGAATCGGACACCGTCGGGAACGTTCGTCGACGCATCGAGCGACTTCTCGCCGACGCTGCCGCTAACGCCGACGTCGATCTGGCGTCCGTGTACGCCGATATCAGGCGCGAGGATCCCGAATTCTGGCTTCCCACCGACATTTTCGTCAACATCCAAAGCGCGGATCGGTCCGCGATCACCCTCGGTGATGCTGTGGCGTACCCGGTTGCCGTGCATACCGGTGAGATGAAAGCGCCGTTGACGATCAGCATCTCGGCCACCGCCGCACCCGAGATACAGATCGAATCGGCCCTGTCCGGATGGTCGGCGGTGACACACGACGGCGTCCGGGATGTGCTCGAGGCAGTCGTTCGGGCAGACTCGGATACCTCGATCGCGGACGTAGTCGTCGGGCCGACCGGGGCACCCGAGATACTTCCGGCCTCCGATACGAGCATCGTTGCAGAGTTGGTGCGCGCAGCCGACACCGAGCACACTGTGTTGGTCGCACCCGACCGCACACTCACCCATACCGAACTCGCTCGTGAAATACGAGGTAGGGCAGCCATTCTCGTCGAGAACGGAGTCGGAGCCGGTGACTCCGTGTTGCTCTCGGTCGAACGGGACGCGGCGTTCGTGAGCTGGGCAGCCGCGATCATGGCACTCGGCGCCGCGTACGTACCCGTCGACACCCGACACGGCGCAGCACGCTTGTCCGCGATCGCGCAGCAGTCCGGTGCCCGTCTCGGCGTGCTGTCGGACGCATCGGTCGCGCCGGAGGATCTATGGATCCTCGATCGCGCTACAGCGCCGTCGGAGTTGAGTACCGCTCTCCCCGAGCTCGATTCGACACTTCCGGCGTACGTGATTTTCACCTCCGGTACCACCGGCGTACCCAAGGGCGTGCCCGTCACCCACGCCAACCTACTTGCCTTGCGCGACGCCACCACGACGTTGATCGAGCCCGGCGACATCGTCTCTGCAGTGCACGCCTTCACCTTCGATTTCAGTGTGTGGGAACTGTGGACGGCTCTGTCTCGGGGGGCACGCGTGGTGATGTACGACGACACCGTCGTGCGAGATCCGTTCGTGCTTGCGGACCGACTGCGCGAGGACCGCGTCACAGTGTTGTCGCTGACCAACACCGCGCTGGGTTCACTGCTCGCGGCGCGCCCCGACCTGCCCTCCGTACAACGCGTCGTTCTCGGCGGCGAGCAGGTCTCGTCCGCATACGTGCGGCAGTGGTTCGACACCATCAGTGATGCGGCCGTCGTCAACATGCTCGGCGCCACCGAGACGACAGTGCACACGACCCGCCGGTTCGTCACCGCAGCCGATCTGAATTCGCCGACTGTGCAGGTAGGGGAGCCGCTCGCGCACCTCGATGTGGTGATCGTCGACGACAACGGGCGAGCGCTACCGAGGGGAGTCGCCGGCCAGATCACTGTACGCGGGGCAGGTCTGGCCCTCGGATACCTCGGCCGTGGCGCTCTGACGGCGTCGCGATTCGTACCGGACCCGTTTCCGGGCGCCCTGCCCGGTGCCCGGCTCTACCTCACAGGCGATCTCGGACACTGGCTCGCACCGGGTGAGCTGCAATTCGAGGGCAGGATCGATTCGCAGGTGAAGGTACGAGGGCACCGCATCGAGGCATCGGGCGTCGAAACCGTTCTCGAACAGTCACCCGGTGTGCGGCGAGCATGCGTGGTCGCACACGAGAACCAGCTGCTTGCGTTCGTCGACAGCGACGAGTTCGACGCCGGGGAGCTGCAGTCGGCAGCTGCGGCCAGCCTCGCCGCGTACGAAGTGCCCGATCGAATCCACCGAGTGCGTTCGTTCCCGGTCACGGTCAACGGCAAGCTCGACCGCCGGATCGAGTCGTTACTTGCCGCTGCCGGTACCGAGGACGAAAAGCTCTCCTCGGCCGGATCGTTCGAGAGTGTGGTCGAGAGGGTCCTGGGCGACCGAGTCGTCGATCTCGATCGATCGTTCCTCGCCAACGGCGGTGATTCGATTCTCGCGGTGCGCCTCGTCAGCGATATCAGGGCACGCGGAATCGACCTCGGCGTCGGAGATGTGCTGGGAGCAGCCACCCTACGGTCGATCGGTGAGCTCGCCGCGGCCCGCGCCCCGCAGGTAGTGGCGGCCGACGTCGCCATCGCACCGTTCGAGCTGATCGAAAGCTCGGTTCGCGACGCGTTGCCCTACGACATCTCCGACGCATACCCGCTGTCGGCGGCGCAGGAGGGGATGTTGTTCCACATTCGCGCCGATGCGTCCGTGGGGGTCTACCACAACACTGTCAGCATCCGGATTCGCGGCGGACTGGAGCCCTTGGCGTTTCGAGTCGCCCTGGCCGATGTGATTCGCCGACACGAGGTGTTGCGTACGTCGATCGACGAGTGGAGTGCCATGGAGCCACTACAACTCGTGCACCGACACGCCTCGACTCCGTTGACGGTGGTCACCGTCGGTGCGGACGCCGATCCGGACGTTGTCATCGACGATCTGGTTGCGCAGGAGCGTGTTCGGCCGTTCGATCTGGAGCGGGCTCCGCTGTTTCGCATCACTCTGGTCCGGGTTGCGCCGGGGGAGGATCAGCTGATCATCAGCGACTCCCACGTCGTGCTCGACGGCTGGAGCTGGACGTCGACCCTCGCGGAGATCATCGATCGCCACAACGCGCTTCGCCGTCGTGATCCGAACTACGATGCCAGTATCACCGCGGTGCCGGTGAAGTTCGTCGATTTCGTTGCGGCCGAACAGCATGCGCGGACTTCGCAGGACACCGCCGATGCGTGGACGGACCACCTGCGCGGAGTTCGTCCCCGCGTCGTTGCCGACGTCGGCGCAACCGGTGCGCGTGCAATGCAACGGACCGAGTTCGACGCCGCAGCACTCGGTCCGCGCGCAGAGAGTGCAGGACTGTCGGTCCGCCACCTGGCGCTGGCCGTGCACGTTCGCGCAATGTCCGAGGTGTTCGGCGCCGCGGAGATCGTCACGGGCGTCACGTCCAACGGCAGGCTGGAGCGTGAGGGCGGTATCGACGCACGGGGAATGTTCCTCAACATGATTCCCTTGCAGTTCTCCTCACTCGACGATCCGATCGCGGCAGCCGAGCACATTGCGCGGACCGACGCGGCAATGGTGCCGTACAGGCGACTGCCGAACGTCGACATCACCGCTCTGGCAGGCAAGGGGCCGCTGTTCGACTTCGGATTCAACTTCGTGCGGTTCCATCGTCTCGCGGAGGTCGAGAAAACCCACACGTTCGGGTCGAAGGACACCGATTCCCATTTCTCGCAGGAGGATACGGATTTCACACTCATGGCGACATTCTCGATCCATCCACCCGAGCATCGCCTCGCGCTGATGCTGATCGTCGACACCGCACGTGTCTCGCCCGCACGGCATCGCAGGATCGTCGACGCGTACAACGCCGCACTTCGGTGGGCGACCCAGCCGGGAACCGAGGACAGAGGAGAGACAACGCAATGAAAAACTTGCTTGCAGTATTACTTCGGGGTGGGCGGGGAATATCCGTCCTCGCCGTGGTCGCCGGGATCGTCACCGGCGTGGCCACCATCGCGATGGTGGCCACGATCACCACGGCCGTCTCGACCGACAGCGGCCTCGGCGCGCTCCCGCTGTTCATCGGTGCGGCTGTGCTGGTCCTGCTGTCGGGCGCGCTCGCGTCGAACGCACTGGTCCGGGTCACTCAGCGGTCCGTGGATCGGTTGCGGACCAAGCTGGTCGACGACCTTCTCGCGATTCCGCTTCGCCGGTTCGAAGCGTTTCGCACCTCCCGCGCGACTGCGGTCCTCACCGAGGACCTCGCGGCGGTCGGCCAGGCGGTGCAGTCGCTTCCGCTGCTCCTGATCAACTCCGTGATCGTGATCTGCGCACTCGCGTACGTCGGGATCCTGTCGCCGATCGCACTCCTCGTCCTGGTGGCGGTCATCGTCGTCGGTGGGAGTGCATACGCGTTCGCCAACGGCAAAGCGGGCGTGCACATGACCCGTGCGCGTCAGGCACAGGACGGTTTGCACGACTCCTACCAAGCCATCACCCACGGCTTCAAGGACGTCAAGCTCAGTGCCCGCCTCCGCCGCTCACTCGTCGACGACGATCTACGCACGCATTCCGCGCGGTATGCCGACAGCGTGGTCAAAGGATCCACCGTCAGCCTCGTCACCGGCTACTGGGGCCAGATGCTCTTCCTTGCATGCGTGGGTGCAGTCGCGTTCGGCGGTGATGCACTGGGTATTCCGGCGCAGGATCGCATCGGCGTCGCCCTCGCTGTTCTGTACCTGAACACTCCGTTGGTCACGGTGCTCAACATCGGTCCGGTGCTCTCGCGCGCCGTCGTTGCGCTACGCCGCATCGAGGAGGTGGCCACGCTTCGAGAGGCGACCGAGACGGCGCAGGTGAACGATCGCCCGTCGGTGGTCGACGAGATCGGGGTCGACGCAGTGCGATTCGCCTACGCCACCGACAATCCGGGTGAATCCTTCGCCATCGGGCCGGTGTCCCAGCGATTCACCCGCGGTTCGATCACATTCCTGGTCGGTGGAAACGGCAGCGGCAAAAGCACTCTCGGGCGCATTCTTGCCGGGCTGTACACGCCGGACGGCGGCGCAGTCACCGTCGACGGTATTCCGTTGTCCCCAGAGCTCACCGTCGCCTACCGCGAGAACGTCTCGGCCTGCTTCGCCGATTCCTACGTCTTCGGGCGTCTTCGATCCGACGAACCCGAAGTGCTCTCGCGGGCTCGGTACTGGCTCACCGAACTCGGACTCGACGACGTGGTCGAGCTCGACGGCGACCGGCTGCTCTTCGACGGTCTCTCCAGTGGCCAGCGCAAGCGCCTCGCGCTCGTGGAAACGCTCGCCGATCCTCGCGACGTCGTCGTACTCGACGAGTGGGCCGCCGAACAAGACCCGGAGAACCGTCATCGCTTCTACACCGACATCCTTCCTCGCATCCGCGACGAAGGCCGCATCGTGATCGTCGTGACCCACGACGATCGCTATTTCGACCTGTGCGATCGCCTCGTGAAACTCGAACGAGGTGCACAGGTGCTCACCGAACTACCAGCACATCACTGACACCACACGCTTGACGAATCGGACACTTCTGACGAGGGGAAGAAGGATCATGCAGAACAACACTTCCGAATGGACCGTCGTACGCAACGACGAAGAGCAGCACTCGATCTGGCCGGCGGACAAACCGTTACCGCTCGGGTGGACGAGCATCGGATTCTCCGGTGATCGCGACGAGTGCCTCGACCACATCGAGCAGGTGTGGACCGATATCCGCCCTTTGTCCCTACGCCGCGCGCTGGGGGTGGCGTGATGACCGTTCTCGAAACCGCGTCCGGGGTTCCGGCGCACTTGACCGACACTCTCGTCGGCGACTTCCTTCCGATGACGATCGACATCGAACGCTCTGCCGGCTCGTACCTGTGGGACGAGTCGGGTGGCCGTCCGGTTCTGGACATGGGGATGTTCTTCTCCTCGTCCCCTCTCGGGCACAACCCGACTCCGCTGACCCACATGCAGGCCGAACGTAAGTTGCTGGCGGCAGCCAAGATGAAGCCGTCGAACCCGGACTTCGCGTCACGGGTGCTCGCTGATTCGGTGGCGACCTTCCGGCGCGTTCTGATGCCGGACGAGCTTCCGCACCTGTTCTTCATCGACGGCGGAGCGGCAGCGGTGGAGAACGCGCTCAAGGTGGCGTTCGACTGGAAGTCGCAGCGCGCCGCGGTCGCGGATTCGGATCTGCAGGCACTGCATCTTCGGTGGGCGTTCCACGGACGAAGCGGATACACGATGTCGCTGACCAACACCGACCCGAACAAGACAGCTCGGTTTCCCAAGTTCGACTGGCCACGCGTCGAGGCTCCTGCCCGCGGTGAGGACGGCGGCGACGATCCGGATCGCGGATCTCTGAGTGAGGCCGAGCAGCGGACGCTGGCCGAGATCGAAGCACTCCTCGTCGCCGACGGTGACCGCATCGCGTGCTTCGTCTACGAGCCCATTCAGGGAGAAGGTGGTGACCGTCACCTGGGAGCGGCATTCCTGAGGGCGGTCGAGAGCCTGTGCATCACCCACGACGTGCTGACCATCGCCGACGAGGTGCAGACCGGCGGCGGCATCGTCGGAACGCGTTGGGCTCACGAAGCGCTCGGTCTTCGGCCCGACCTGGTGGCGTTCGGAAAGCGTCTTCAGGTGTGCGGCATCATCGGTGGGCGGCGTGTGGACGACGTGGAGACCAACGCGTTCGCCGTGCCGGGTCGGATCAGCTCCACGTGGGGCGGCTCTCTCGTTGACTTGGTGCGCTTCGGCCTGCTCTACGAGTCCATCGCACGTGAGGACACCATCTCGCGGGCAGCCAGGTTCGGCTCGTACCTACGAGCAGGTCTCGACGACATCGTCGACACCTCCGCAGGCAGGGCCACCGCCGCACGTTCTCGTGGACTGTGGGGAGCAATCACGTTGCAGACCAAAGAGCTCCGCGACGCCGTTCTCGCGACCGCGCTCGACGACCATGACACCGTGTTGCTTCCGTGCGGAACTCGCTCGGTTCGGTGGCGGCCTTCGCTGCTGGTGACGGAGCAGGAATTGTCGCTTTCGTTCGACGCAGTCCGCCGCTCGCTGGTGACGGTGGCGCACTCGTGAGCGTCCTCGTCGACGAACTCGTCCTCGACGGTCTGGAGGCTCGATTCGGCGATCGGCCCGTGCACACGTGCGTCGATGCAGATCTGGGAGCCGAGATGCTGCGGCACCGCGTCGAACTCGTTCGCGATGCACTCGCAGCCGCAGGCGTAGGTCGAGGTCACGTCGTCGCGATCAAGGGACGACGCGACTCCTGGCTGCTGCCGACGTTGCTGGGAATTCTGCAGGCGGGTGCGGCGTACGCCGTTATCCCGTACAACAGCCCGGAGTCCGTCGAGAAATCGCTCTTGCTCACACTCGACCCGGCAGCGGTCGTGGTGTGGGAGGGGCTGATCCCTTCGACCTGGAACGACGCACGTGCCGTGCAGCTAGCCGACTCGGTGTCGTTGAGGGTCGGGTCCCCGGTTCCTGCGGGCCCGCCGCAGCGTCGTCTCGACGACCCGGCCTACGTCATTGCGACGTCGGGCACCTCGGGCACCCCGAAGGCAGTTCTGGTGCCGCACAGGGCCGTTCTCGCGTTCCTCGACGCCGCGCGCGACGTCGTCGAACCGACTGAGGACGACGTCGTCGCCGCACGCTCGTCCGCTGCGTTCGATCTGTCGGTCTGGGAGTTGTTCGCATCCGTATCGGCCGGTGCGACAGCAGTTCTCGTGGTCGAGAACGTCGCTGCCGACACCGCGCGGTTCCACGATCTGCTCGTGGAGACCGGAGCGACGGTACTTTCGACGACTCCGTCGGCGGCATACCAGCTCGGTTCGCACGACGAGGCGGTCGGAGGCGGACTCGCGCTGCGACGCCTCCTCGTCGGCGGCGAGGCGTCCGATGGCGGCAGGCTCGCCGATGTCATGACGGCACCCTCGTTCGCGGAGTGCCGCCTCGACAACTGGTACGGCCCGACCGAGGTGACTGTGTCGTGCACCGGCGGTGAACTCGTCGGCGACGACCTGGCGGGATCCGAGACACCGATCGGCGGCGCACTTCCCGGTGTCAAGGCAGTCGTGCTGCCCGACGACGCGGCGACGCCCAAGGGCGGCCAACTCGCCGTCGGGGGAGATCAGCTGGCGCACGGCTATCTCGGCAATCCACGTGCGACGGCGGCAGCGTTCGTCCCTGATCCGGACGGCGACGGGGATCGGCTGTACCTGACCGGCGACATCGTCTCCACCGACGAGCACGACCGGTTCGTGTACCACGGTCGGGTCGACGGCCAGGTGCAGTTGCGGGGCTACCGTCTCGAACTCGGCGAAGTGGAACGAGTTCTGGCGTCGCAGACCAACGTTCGGTGGTGCCACGCTCTCGTCGGCGGGACCGACGAGGACGTCCTGATCGCCTACTTCGCCACGGTCGGTGACGACGCGGTCGATCGCGCCGAATTGTGGTCACAGCTCTACCGCCGTCTACCGCGCCACGCGGTTCCCGCTGCGCTCGTCGCCGTCACCGAAGTTCCGGTGACGGTGGGGGAGAAGTTGAACGTCGCGGCACTTCCTGCGCCGGTTGTCTCCGACTTCGTAGCGGGGGAAACAGAAGGTACCGCCGCGGAAACGGACACCGAAGAGCGGTTGCTCGTGCTGTGGCGATCGCTCCTCGGGGTGGAGAACATCGGTACCAATCATCACTTTTTCGCGCTCGGCGGACACTCGCTGCTCGTCGCGCGGCTGGTCAACGGCATCGCCCGCGAATTCGGGGTGCGATTGCAGTTGGCGGACGTAATCGAGGGACTGACCGTGCGCGAGATCGCGTCGGTCATCGAGAAGGAAATCGATCGTCGACCGGTGGGTGCTGCGGCGTCCGGCGGAGGACGGGAGGAGATGTCATGGTGAGCACGAGAACGATCACGACACCGGGGGGCGGGCCACAGGCAGGCGAGCCGCCGAAGTCCGGCGGAGTACTCGAAAGGCTTGCCGGTATCGCACGATGGAGCTACCGGCATCGTCTCGCGGTGATCGCGGGATGGCTTGTCGCACTCGTGCTGTCCGCGGGCGCCTACCTCACGCTGGGAATGTCGGAACTGACCCCGGCGGAAGGCTTCGTCGGTGAGTCGGGGTCGGCAGAGCAGCTCGAGACCTCCTCGGATTTCCTCGCCTCGAGGACGGAAACGATTCTCGTCGACGGGGGTTCGGCTCAGGAGTCGGACCGGATCGCCGACGAGCTGTCCTCGGCGCTCGCGGGCACTGCGGAAGAAACTCCGGAAAAGTTGACGGCTACCACCGGCGATCAGCGTGTGCTGCAGGTGCTTCTGCCGGAGCAGCAGGCTTCGCCCGCCGAGCGCGTGCAGGGCATCGACTCCGCGATCGAGGGTGCACTGGCAGCCAACCCGGGCGCGACCATCGCCGCGACGGGGCCGATCTCGGTGCAGGCCGATGTCACCACGACGTACGGTGAGCGCCTGTCGTTGCTCGAAATGCTCAGTATTCCGGTCACGGCTGTCGTGCTGTTCGCTGTCTTCGCGGGTTTCGTTGCCACCGCGATTCCGCTGATCACGGGGATCAGCGTCGTTGCTCTCGCAATCCTCTGGAGCGGTCCTACCTCCCTCGCGGTGCCGATGGAGAGCAACCAGATGAGTGTGATCCTGTTGATGGGTCTGGCTCTGGGCGTGGACTATTCGCTGTTCTTTGTCCGGCGTGCGCGCGAGGAATACGCACGTTCCGGTGATGCCGACGCCGCTGCCCTGATCGCCGTATCGACCACCGTGCGTTCGGTCCTCGTGGCGGGGCTGGTGACCGGCGTATCGGTCATCGCAGCGTTCCTCACCGAATCGCCGATATTCCATTCCCTCACGCTCGGCATCATTCTCGTCGTCATCGCAGCCATGCTGGCCTCCATTACCCTGCTTCCCGCGCTGCTCGGCGCAGGCCGCAAGCGTGTGGTCAAGCAGTTGTTCGGCAAGGCGCCGTCGGCGGACACGGACACCAGGGGATTCTGGGGGCGTCTCACCGGTACGGTCGTGCGCCGTCCGGTCGCTGCGGCGATCGCAGGGTTGATCGTGCTCGTTGCGTTGGCGGCACCCGTTGCCGTGATGAAGTTGCAACTGCCCGGCACCGACAGCATGCCGCGCACGTTCGAGACATTGCAGACTCTCGACACGGTCTCCGAACAGTTCCCGCTCTATGGCGTCAGCCACACGGTCGTGACGGAGACCGGCGGTGACGTAGCGGGAGCAAGCAGCACCCTCGAGCAGATCGCCGAGAATGCCTCGTCGGCGCCGGGATTCGACGGTCAGGTGCGAGATGTTCAGGTCTCCTCCGACCAGTCCGTCGTCCGCATCGAGATCGGAACGGACGCGGACGGTATCGACTCCGATGCGGCCAAGCAGTCTCTGACTGAGCTGCGCGAGAACATCGTTCCGCAATCCGCCGGGGACCGTGAGGTGCTCGTCGGCGGCGAGACCGCCGTCAGCGTCGACATCTCGGAATCGACGTCCAGGGATCTGCTGATCGTCATCCCGATCGTGCTGTTGGCGTCGTTCGCATTGATCTTCCTCGCGTTCCGCAGCATCGGGTTGGCCGCGCTCAGTGTCGGTCTCAACTTGCTCTCGGTCCTCGCGTCGTACGGAATTCTGGTTCTTCTCTTCCAGTTCGGTTGGGGTGCACCCGTCTTCGGTTCGGAGTACGTGGGACCAGTGGTGACGTTGCTGCCCGTGATGATGCTGGTGATCCTCATCGGACTGTCGATGGATTACCACGTCTTCATCCTCACTCGGGTGCGAGAGGCGTTCGGGCAAGGGCTCGACGTCGACGCTGCCATCGCGCAGGGCGTCGTCCGGTCCGCACCGCCGGTCACTGCCGCAGCTGCGGTCATGGTGGTCATCTTCGCGATGTTCACGTTGCTGCCGACGCCCGAGATGAAGCAGCTCGGTGTGGGACTCGCCGCGGCTGTTGCGCTCGACGCGACCGTTGTTCGTGGCATTCTCGTACCCGCAGCCCTGCGACTGTTGGGCGCGGGCGTCTGGCGACGTTCGCTCGCGGGGACGAGCAGTCACTAGTCACGAACTGGGCGCCATGGTGTCCCCGATGGTCTTGGTTTCGGTGCGGGTCGAGAGGAGTTGGCAACGATGGTGACAGGTGTACGACGGGCGCTCGTGGGGGTGCTGTCGGTTGTCGCGTCGGTCGGGCTCGCCACGGGTTCGGCTGCCGCGGCCCCTGACGCCCATTCGCAGCCGGCCGCCCACTCGCAGCCTGACGCCGACTCGCAGCCGGCCGCCGAGCTGCAGGAGTCCATCGACACCTGGGCGTCGGACATCGGCGCTCCCGGCATGACCGCGCAGATCGTCGATCTGGACGGTGTGGTGGCAGAGGCCTGGACGGGCGTCGACGGGCGAGGTGCGCCCGTCGACGCCGCCACCACGTTCGTCTGGGGATCGGTGTCCAAGCAGTTCACCGCGGCCACCGTCGTCGGTCTGGAGCGAGAAGGCGTCATCGACGAGCAGACGCCGGTGTTGGAGATTCTGCCGCAGGCCAAGGACATGCTCGGCGACCCGGCTACGACCGTCGGCGACCTCGTTCATCACACCAGTGGTCTCCCGCACGACATCACCGTGACCGACGACTGGACCCGTCGGGAATCGGCGAGCGACGCAGTGGCGAGCATCGCGAAGCCCACGGGCACCTCCGAACGGGGCACCTTCCAGTACTCGAGCCTGAACTACCTCCTGTTGCAAGCGGTGGTCGAGCAGACCACGCATGGCTCATTCGCCGACGCATTGACCGCAGAGGTGCTGGAGCCGGCCGACGCGACCGCCACTGTCACCGATCCCGACGTGTACACCCAGGACGTTCCACCGGGGAACGTGCCGTTCTTCGGCTCGGCCAGGCCGATCGACGTCGGCGTCGATTCGGCGGGGCTCGGGTACGGCTACCTCGCCGGCTCGATCGACGACCTCGGCCGCTATGCATCGTGGCGCCTGGGGGAGTTGAAGAACGGCGAGGACCGGGTGCCCGAGGTGGACACCGGTCAGGGCACCGAATACGGCGACGGGCTCTTCCACGAGAACATTGCCGGTCAGGACGTGTGGTGGCACTCCGGCGCGGTGCCCGGGTATTACACCTACGTGGCGCTCGTCCCGGGGCAGGACAAGGCGGTCGTGCTCGCCACCAACCGGTACGGAGAGATCGAAGCCGAGCGTATCGCTGCCGTCGGCAGGAACGTGACGACGCTCGTGCTGGACGGGTCGACGAGCGAATTGCCGTCCTCGCTTGCGTTCACCGTGCTCGGCGTACTGCTCGCGATCGTCGCGCTGCTCGTGGTTCTCATCGTGTGGGTCACCACCCGCTTGTTCACGGGTAGGACACGGGAGCGGTCGCTGGCCGGTGCCGCCGTGCGGATCGTGATCACCGCGCTACTCGGTGGAGCCGTACTCTTCGGCGCCTATATCGGGGTGCCGATGCTCGTCGGAGCGTCGCTGTCGGTGATGTGGTTGTGGGCGCCCGACGTGACGTTGGTGTTCTGGATTCTTCTCGGAACTGTGTTCTTGGCGTCTGCGCTGGTGGTCACGAATGAGGTCGTGAACTACAGCAGATTTCGGCACAGGTAGCGCTGGAAAACCTCTACTCGTCGGTAACTTCGCGAGATCGACCTCTGCCCCGCACAGCGCCGCGTCGGACGATTAAAGTTGGACGTGAACGTATCCAAAAGACGACGTTGAAACTGAGGCAAAGGCGAATATGACAGCGAAGCAGCCCACCATCATCTACACATTGACCGACGAGGCGCCGATGCTGGCGACTCACGCATTCCTGCCGGTCATACGTGCATTCGCCGACGCGGCCGAGATCAACGTCGAGTCCAGTGACATCTCGGTTGCCAACCGCATCCTCGCCGAGTTTCCCGATTACCTGAACGAAGATCAGCGCGTCACCGACAACCTTGCCGAACTGGGTCGTCTGACGCAGCTGTCCGATACCAACATCATCAAGCTGCCCAACATCAGCGCGTCCGTTCCGCAGTTGCTCGCCGCGATCAAGGAACTGCAGGACAAGGGTTACGCGATCCCCGATTTCCCGGGCAACCCGAAGACGGACGAAGAGAAGGACATCCGCGACCGCTACACCAAGTGTCTGGGCAGCGCGGTCAACCCTGTTCTCCGCGAAGGAAACTCGGACCGACGCGCGCCGAAGGCCGTCAAGGAATTTGCGCGCAAGCACCCGCACAGCATGGGTGAATGGTCCCCGGCGTCGCGTACGCACGTCGCACACATGCGGCATGGCGACTTCTACCACGGCGAGAAGTCGATGACCGTCGAAGGTGACCGCGAGGTCAAGATGGAGCTCATCACCGAGAGCGGCAAGACCACCGTCCTGAAGGAAAAGGTGTCGCTCACCGACGCTGACGTCATCGACTCGATGTTCATGAGCAAGAAGGCGCTCATCGAGTTCTACGAAGAGCAGATGGAAGATGCCTACAAGACCGGCATCATGTTCTCGCTGCACGTCAAGGCAACGATGATGCGGGTCTCGCACCCGATCGTCTTCGGCCACGCGGTGAAGGTCTTCTACAAGGACGCCTTCGCCAAGCACGGCGAGTTGTTCGACGAGCTCGGCGTCAACGTCAACAACGGTCTGTCGGATCTGTACAGCAAGATTGAGGCTCTTCCCAGCGCACAGCGCGAGGAGATCATCGACGATCTGCACAAGTGCCACGAGAAGCGCCCCGAGCTCGCGATGGTCGACTCCGCGCGCGGCATCTCCAACTTCCACTCCCCGAGCGACGTGATCGTCGATGCGTCCATGCCTGCCATGATCCGCACCGGCGGCAAGATGTGGGGCGCCGACGGCCGTCCGAAGGACACCAAGGCTGTCAGCCCGGAGTCCACGTTCTTCCGGATCTACCAGGAAATGATCAACTTCTGCAAGACCAACGGTGCGTTCGACCCGACCACGATGGGCACCGTCCCCAACGTCGGTCTGATGGCACAGAAGGCAGAAGAGTACGGCTCGCACGACAAGACCTTCGAGGTTCCCGAGGGCGGCGTCGCGAACATCACGGACCTGGCGACAGGCGAAGTTCTGCTGACTCAGGACGTCGAAGAGGGCGACATCTGGCGCCTGTGCATCGTCAAGGATGCGCCGATCCGTGACTGGGTTGCACTTGCAGTTCGTCGCACACGCGAGTCCGGAATGCCGGTCGTCTTCTGGCTCGACCCGTACCGCCCCCACGAGAACGAGCTGATCGGCAAGGTGCGCAAGTACCTGAAGGATCACGACACCGAGGGTCTCGACATCCAGATCATGTCGCAGGTCCGCGCTATCCGGTACACGATGGAACGCCTCATTCGCGGGCTCGACACCATCTCCGCGACCGGCAACATTCTGCGCGACTACCTCACCGACCTGTTCCCCATTCTCGAGCTCGGTACTTCCGCCAAGATGCTGTCGATCGTGCCCCTGATGGCCGGCGGCGGACTGTACGAGACGGGTGCAGGCGGATCTGCGCCCAAGCACGTCAAGCAGCTCATCGAGGAGAACCACCTTCGTTGGGATTCGCTCGGTGAATACCTTGCGCTCGCCGTGAGCCTCGAGGATCTCGGACGCAAGACCGAGAGCACCAAGACGACCTTGCTCTCCAAGGCACTCGACTCGGCAACCGGCAAGCTGCTCGAGAACAGCAAGGGACCCTCACGCTCGACCGGCGAACTCGACAACCGCGGAAGCCAGTTCTACTTGGCGCTGTACTGGGCCCAGGAACTCGCAGAGCAGACCGAGGACAAGGAGCTGGCCGAGCACTTCGCCGGGCTTGCAAAGACCTTGGCGGACAACGAGGACACCATTGTCGAAGAGCTGGGCAAGGTCCAGGGCGAACCAGTCGACATCGGTGGGTACTACTACCCGGACCCCGAGGTCACCGCTGCCGTCATGCGTCCGTCCAAGACGTTCAACGACGCCTTGGCGGCTTTCCGCGCGTAGGTAGTTGGTTGCCGGCGAGTTGGGTCTCGCTCGCCGGCGGTTCTGCGGGTGCCCCGATCGCCGGCGGTTTTGGGGGTGCCCTGATCGCTTGAATGGTCCATTCATGTTGTCTGTCAGCATGAATGAACCGTTCAAGCGGTGGTCGGGATGTTCGCTCATCGCTTGAAAGGTCCATTCATACGTTTGGTTCGTATGAATGGACCATTCAAGCGATACCCGGGACCCGTCAGAACTGCCGAGCCTCCTGCATCGACAGGACGAATCCGTGGCCGAGCCCATTGGTGCAGCTCATGCCGGATTCCCTTGACGTACAGGTGATGTCGTCGAATGTGATCGAGCGTTCATAGGGCAGTACCTGCGGGAACTCGATGCTGAACACTCCCTGGTTGAAGCACAAGGGAGTGACCGTGTCGTTTTGCATCACGAAACCCTTGCTCAGTTGGTCGACGGTGAACGTGGGGTTGACGCAGTTCGCGCCGTCCGGAACTGGTGCGGTTCTTGATTGGCACCCCGATTCGAAGGTCTTCGTCGCCAACCTGCAGCTGATCTGACCCGTCGGAGATTTCCACGCGACGCCCCCGCCGTTGTCGTCGAACACAGCTGGGTCGACGGGTGTGACCGGTGCGGATGTGCTTGTGCTGGTGAAAGACTTGCTAGCAGAGGGCGTCTGCGTGAGCGACGGTGGCTGCGCTGTCGTGGCCACTGTGACCGTCGCTGCTACCGGGGGATTCGTCGGGTCGGGCGTGTCGCTTCCGCATCCTGCCAACGCTGCAGCCGCGAATACGACGGCAACGATCGATGCGATCGAAGTCCTCAGTTCCATGTAGCCTCCTCCTTGGACAGAACGAAGCCGTGTCCGCCGCCTGCGTCGCAGACCATCGCAGCCTCTCGGGATGTGCAGGTGAATCCGTCATAGCTGATGGAGTGGTCGTAGGGCAGGATCTGCTTGGGGTCCCCGCCGAATACGCCTTGGTTGAAGCATGTAGGCGTCACCTTGTTCGGAGCGAGGAAGAAGCCTTTGGTGAGTTGATCGATCGTGAAGGTGGGGTTGGTGCAGTTCGCCCCGGCTGGAACGGGAGCGTCGTTCGCTTGGCACCCGGAGGAGAACTCGCCTTCCGTGATGTGGCAATAGATGTTGCCCGACGGCGACACCCAGGCAACTCCGGCGCGGCTCTCCATCGGGAAGTCGGCAGGATCGACTGCGGTTATCGCGATGGGCTCTTCCGTTGGTGCATTGGAAGTTTCGGTGCTCGTCGGCGGCGCGGCAACGGCCGGCTGGGACGCAGTGGTCGTTGTGACGCCGGGGGATGCGACGCCGGGGGATGCAGTCGAGATGGGCGCCGCGGTGGGGTCTGCGGCGTCGTTCTGACTTCCGCACGCAGTGAGCGCAGCCAGTGCGGCCACGACGATGAACGTTCTTCGCATCATTGAGCGACTCCCTGTTGGGGGCGGATGGATCAGAAGGCGACGTTGGCGCCGCGCCATTCGGCCATCCTCACCGGTGGATGCCGAGTGCATCACCTCTCGTAAGGGAATCGGAGGCTGCCGTAGCGGCGTTAGCGCGTTTCACGTCACGACCCCGTCACGAATCGGTGTACGGGCCGATCCGCGGCATGTGCACGAAAATACATACCCACCTATGTATTTTCGTTCACGGTGCGCGGAGCGCAGTCCACCGGATACAGCGCGAAGCTACCGCGCATCCCTTTCAGTTCGACCTCGCGCGGTGTGCCGAGGTCGATGTCGTGCGCCCCTCTGAGCGCCTGGCGAACAGGTTCGCTGACGAGAATCTCGCCGCCGTCGGCTTGGCTGGCGACACGTGCGGCCATTGCGACGTTGAGCCCGAAGAGGTCGTCACCCCGTCGCACCGAGCTGCCGACGTGAACGCCCATGCGCACGCGGATCCCGCTCCACTTCTCGGGGTTCTCTCGCAGAGCTTCCTGGACGGCGATGCCGCTGCGTACAGCTTCAGTGGGGTCGGAGAACGCGATCATGAAGCCGTCGCCTTGGTTCTTGATGACGTGGCCACCGTGGTCCACGACCTGCTTGGTGATCATGCGATTGTGTTTCTCCAGCAGCTTGAGCCACCCGCGATCGCCGAGCTCCTGGTTGCGTGCCGTCGAACCTTCGATGTCGGAAAAGACGACCACGACATCACCGTCGGCGGTGATGCGTGCTAGGTCGGGACGCTCGACCTGCGCCCACCCTGCGAGATCCTCGACGGAGTTGCGTACGGTCGCCCCGAAGCCCTTCTGAATCAACGAGTCCGTCGCGTTGAAGGCAGTCCGGACCGCGAGCGGAACCAAACCGCGGCGACGACGGGGCGTATCGGCACGAGCTCGTTCGAGCGCGGCTCGTGTGTTCTTCAGCTTCTTCCGCGAGACGATGAGCAGCACTCCGAGCGCAACGATGACAGCGAGCTCTACACCGGCCGCGATAATCCACAGGGTCACGCGTACATCTTCGTCTGTGTCCGGCAGTCACGGGTAGTTGCCCGGCATCTTCACCGCTTGGATGGTTCTTTCATACGCCCAGAGAAGATGAATGGACCATTCAAGCGATAGGTCACACCTGCGCGAACTGCTTCCGATACGCGGTCGGGTTCAGCCCGAATGCCGACGCGAAATTCTGACGAAAGGTGACGGCGCTGCCGAATCCGCATACATGCGCGATGTTCTCGACGCTTCTCGTGCTGGTTTCCAAGAGGGTGCGCGCTTCGTTCAATCGCTGGTCGAGGACCCACTTCGCGGGGGTCGAACCGGTCGCCAGCTGGAACTGCCGGATGAAGCTGCGACGGCTCATCCGTGCCTGTTCGGCAAGCCTGTCGATCGGCAAGGACTGGTCCAATCGCCCGAGGGCCCACTCCAGAACGTCGGCAATGGCGGTATCTTCCGCGGCCTTGGTCACGGGCCGCTCGATGTACTGCGCTTGACCGCCCTCTCGGTGTGGGGCGACGACGAGACTGCGTGCGACGCGGGTGGCAGCCGCCGATCCGAGGTGCTTGCGCACGATGTGCAAGCACGAATCGATCGACGACGCGGTGCCCGCCGACGTCATCACATCGCCGTGGTCGACGTAGAGGACGGATTCGTCGACGTCGGTCTGAGCGTTGCGATGGCGAAGATCGTTCATCTTGGTCCAGTGGGTGACGGCGGCCCGGCCTGCGAGCAATCCGGTGTCGGCGATCGCGAACGAGCCGAGGCACAGTCCCGCGATCTCGGCGCCTCGACTGTGCGCCCCGCGGAGTTGGCTCTTCAGTACGTCTCCGATCGAGGGGAGGGTCTCCGGCCACGATGGAACGATCACGATGTCGGCCCAGTCGACGGTGCTCGGGTCTGCGATGTCGCCGAGCGTATAGCCCTCCATCGTTCTGACGGATCCAGGCTGATCCGACCACAGCTGTGTTTCCCAATCGGAGCTCAAGTGCAGGCGTGTGACCTCGCCGAAGACCATCAGAGGCGCGGCGAGATGGAACATCGTGATGCCGTCGAAGGCGTACAGGGCAATCTTCACAGTTGTCTCCTCAGTGGCACGGTTGAGTGCCCTCGGTGGCGCTTTACCGTGCCACTAGAGTATTGGCGCAAATCCATCGTAAGTATGCATCTGTGCCACTCGTAGATGCAACCTTCGGAGGTGCACGATGGAAACCGAGCCACTCATCACTACGTTCAGGAGCGAACAACATGACCTCACCTCGCCGCGCACTCATCGTCATCGACGTTCAGCAGGAATACTTCGAGGGTGTGCTGAAGATCCAGTACCCACCACGGGACGAGTCGCTGGCCAACATCCTCACTGCACTCGAAGTGGCGACGGCGCAAAGCCTTCCGGTTGCGATCGTGCAGCACGAGATGCCGGAAGGTGCGCCGGCGTTCGTGAAGGGCACGCCGACGTACGAACTGCACCCCGACATCGAGGCGCAACTCCAGCCGTCGTGGAAGCGTGTCGAGAAGAAGTTCAGCAGCGTCTTCGCCGGCACCGACGTCGCCGAGTGGTTGAAGTCCGAGAACATCGACACCGTCAGCATCGTCGGATACATGACCAACAACTGCGATCTTGCGACGTCGGCCGACACCGAGGTCCTCGGCTTCACCGCCGAGATTCTGTCCGACGCCACCGGCGCGATCAACCTGTCCAACGAGGCCGGGACAGTATCTGCCGAGCAACTGCACAAGGCGTTGATGGTGCTGTACCAGTCCAATTTCGCCGCTGTCGCAACAACATCCGACTGGACCGAGGCTGTGAAGTCCGGAAGTGCTTTGCCGTCGAACAACCTCGTCGTATCCGCAGCGCAGGGAAACGAGGCTGTGGGCTAGACCAGGACGACGCGCAGACCGAGGCGATGCGCTATTCCGGGACGGCAACCAACGTCCGAGTAAGCGGCGGCGAAGAAGGCAGCGGATGATTGGTCGGCGCCGATCGTAAGGCGTCGATCATCAACGCAGCGAAGCGCCGGGCGGCGCGGACTCGGTCCTTCGTAGGGGTTGTCGACAGTCCGCGGCCCGCGCTCAGGACGAGAACCAAATCGTCGACGACGAAATCGGACCGCAACTTGCCCTGGGCTTGCGCTCGACGAGCCAGGTCCGTGAATGCGCGAAGGGCTTCGCTGCGGTGAAGCGCGAGGTCGACAGCTTCCGGATACTCGGCGACGAAGGCTTCGGTGAATCCTTGGTTCTGCGCGTTCAGTTCGCTGAGTTGTTCGATGATGTAACAGAATCCGCGCCACGCATCGGGGTGATCGTAACCGTCGCGGACGATCTGCCGACATGTACGGAATTCGTCGAGGAAAGATTCGAGGATCAGGTCCTTCTTTGTGGGGAAGCGGCGATACAGAGTCGCGGGTCCCACCTCGGCGCGGCGCGCGACCTCGCGCATGGATACGCCCAGACCGTCGGAGGCGAACACCTCTCGCGCGACCTCGAGAATACGGTCACGGTTTTCCTTGGCGTCGGTGCGCAGGTTCTGAGTCAAACTCTGGGCCATGACTCTCACTTTACGGAAACGGACGGGGGTGTCCATTACCGTTCGAACGATGAAAGCAATCGCGATCCAGACCTTCGGAAGCCCCACCGGTATGCGCGTGGTCGACCTGCCTGTCCCGACGGCAGAGCCGGGCCAGGTCCTCATCGAGGTCGAGGCTATTGGAGTGGGCGGCGTCGATGCAGTCATTCGCAGAGGGGCGCTGAACAGCCTGGGATTGGCTGCGGGATTCGTCCCGGGCAGTGAAGTGGCGGGAGTCGTCACTGGCGCCGGCGACGGCGTCGACGACGCCTGGATCGGACGACGTGTGTGGGCATTCACCGGGATGGGTGGTGGGTACGTCGAGTATGCGACAGCGGCAGTCGGCGACATCGTCGCCCTACCCTCGGATCTGACGAGCATCGACGCCGTAACGCTTGGAAGTGCGGCTCCGGTAGCTCATTTCGCATTGGAGCGAGCGAACCTGAAGGCGGGGGAGTCCGTACTGGTCCGAGGTGCAGCCGGAAGTCTCGGCATTGCTGCAGTGGAGATTGCTGCGCGAACTGGATCGGTGACCGTCACGACGTCGTCGTTTGAACGTGGGGATCGACTCCGCGCGCTCGGTGCTACTCATGTGCTCGACCGTGACGGAAACGGCGACGGGCCAGAGGACTTCGACGTGGTGATCGACGTCATCGCTGGTCCCGCGCTACCCAGGTTCGTCGAGAGGCTCGCGCCGAACGGCCGACTCGTTCTCATCGGAATCGTTGGTGGGCCACTACCGCTGGACCTCGTTGATACGTTGACGGCGTCGTTCCGAAAGTCGCTGTCGATCAGCACACTCAGTCTCGATACCATCCCGATTGCTGACCGTGATCGTGTGCGCGCCGACTATTTCGCGTCGGCCACGCGCGGAGAGATCCACGCCATCGTCGACGAAGTCCTTCCGCTCGACCGAGCCGCCGAAGCGCATCGGCGCATGGACGACGGACAAGTATTCGGGAGGATAGTGCTGACGCCGTAACCGTATCGAACAGGGGGTGCCGCTAGTTGACCGCGATCAACACGATCCCACCGAGCACCACCGCGGAACCTGCAAGCCGTCGTACGGGATTGGCTTCGTGGAACAACCACCACGCAAGCAATGAGCCGACGACGATCGACGACTCTCGGGCGGGCGCGACAACCGACAGCGGAAGAGTCTTCATCGCCACCAAGACCAGAATGTAAGCAGCTGGTGACAGAACTGCGATGATCGAAATCTCTCGCCAGTACGTTCTGAGCATCTCCCGCAGCTGAGGGCCCTTGCCCAGTGTTTTGGGCGTGAGGAGGAGGGACTGCATCGAGACCGCCAGTGCAAAGTATGTGACAGGCGAGATGTTCAGTGTCACGACGGAGTAGTGGTCCCACAGCGTGTAGGCCGCGATTGTTACGCCGGTCGCGGTACCGAACAGCACGCCTGTTCGGACCGAACCGTTTCCGCGCCGACGAAAACCTGTCACGACGAGTATCCCGATCAGGATTATCAGGCCACCTAGCAGCGGTAATGGGCCAGGTCGCTCACCGAGAACAGCGACCGCGACTACAACCGTCAGGAGCGGGCCGACGCCGCGCGCCACCGGATACACGACGTTCAAATCAGCACGTGCATAGCCTGTTTGGAGGGTGATGGAGTAGGCGATGTGCAGGACCGCGGTGACGAGGGGGCCGACGACGAGAGCCCACGACACAGTCCAGTCGCCGAAAATCCATGCGACCGGCAGACACAGCGCAGCCGAGACGGTCATGTACATCCAGACGAACAGGGCTGCATCGCCGGTGAAACGTTTTGCCGCAATGTTCCACACGGCGTGGAATACGGCCGCCAACCCGACGAGCCCCAGAGCTGCGTGATTCACTGGGCCGGGGTGTCGAAGCCCATCGCCTCCGCGCGGCGGGTTCGGTCCATGTCCGCCAACGCAACTCCGGCGTGGAGCATGTCGACGACGGTCAGGTGCGCGAGCCGGCTACTCGACTGAGCGAGTTGCAGATCCAGCTCGGAACCTCCGGCGACGAGCGCGTGATCAGCGATGTCGACGAGCGGCGACGCAGTGAAGCTGGTGATCGCGACGACCGTGGCGCCGACATGTCGCGCGGCCTTGGCCACGGCGACGGTCTGCGGAGTGATTCCGGTATGGCTGACCGCGAGGAGGACGTCGGACGGGCGGAGCAGGCGGGCGACCACCAGTGTCGACAGATTGTCCACCGGCGCTTGAACCATCAGCCCGATGGAGGTGAATCTGAACGCCGCATCTGCAGCGACGGCGGCCGACGTTCCCGAACCGGACACCAGCACACGGTCCGCTGCGTCGAGAGCGTCGACAACCTGTTGCAGCGCAGTGCTGTTCAGTGTCCCTCGGATTGCCTCCACCACGCTGACGTGGCTCGAGACAATGGAATCGACCAGCTGCGTTGTCGTTTCGACGTCCGACAGTCGGGGAGGAGGTACGAACATCCCTGCGCCTCCGGACGCGCGGGCGACAGCGAACTTCAAATCGCTGAACCCGGTGAAACCTGCTGCGCGTGCTGCACGCACCACGGTCGCGTTCGAAACAGATGCGCGCTCGGCAACTTCCGCTGTCGACGCATTCTGGATGAACCCCGGTTCGTCGAGAACCACCCGGATGACCGACGCGTCACTTGCCCTCAGGCTTGGCAGAACCGCACGCAGAGCAGCCTGAAAGCTCGTCATGTCGAACGGGTGAGTCGGCTGGGTCATCGTCGGGAGGCGCTTTCGTCGTACTCATGGCTACGGAAGCGAAGGTATCAGTGTTTCCTTATCGCTGCAATGTTGGTAATGAAGTTTCCGGCAGGTGGCGAACGGAGCGGCACCAAGGCCGGAACGACGCCTCGCAAGTCGGGAGAGCGCACGGTCACCGAAATGGCGAATTTTCTTGTCGGTACCCCTCGGTATGGTTCGACCATCATCTTCACCGCGTCCCGTAGACGCACATTCAAGTCGCACTTCTCCAGGAGGTTCTTTTGACCAATCCACAGCTGTCTCTCGTCGCCGCTCTGCTCGACCGTTCGGGTTCAATGAACGGCATCGCCGACGACACCCGCGGCGGGTTCGATTCGTTCATCGCCAAGGAGCGTGCGTCCGACGGCGAAACGAAAGTCACGCTCGCGCAGTTCGACGACCGGTACGAGCTGGTCTACAGCTCCAAAGCGATCGTCGACGTGCCGCCCCTCGTGTTGGAGCCACGCGGCATGACCGCGTTGTACGACGCCGTCGGCAGGCTCGTCACGGAGGTCGGCGCCGAGCTCGCGGCATTGTCTGAGGACGAGCGCCCGGGTTCGGTCACCGTCCTCGTCATGACCGACGGTCACGAGAATGCGAGCAAGGAGTGGACCAATACCGCTGTACGCGAGCTGATTGCGAGCCAAGAGCGGGACTATCAGTGGGACTTCGTGTTCCTCGGGTCCAACATCGATGCGGTCGAGGTTGGTGCTGATCTCGGTTTCGCGCGGGACAAGTCGATGACCTACGTGTCGACAACGGTCGGCGTCACTGCTGCCTTCGATTCGGTGTCGAGTTATCAGGACCGCAAGCGTGCACAGGTCATGGGAGCCCCTCCGGCCCGTGGGTTCTCCGAGTCCGATCGTCGCCGGGCGCGTGGGGAGTGAGCAAGAACGGCGGCAACGATGCAGCAGAAGGGATTCTCGGGTTGATCTTCTTTCTCTGCATCGTGGTCGCGGTAGTGGGATGGGTGTTCGGCTGACCTCGTCGGCTTCCGAGGGGGTGTATACCGTGAGCGCTCCCCCGGGGCGAACAAGCCCAATGCCCTGGCTGGCAGGGTCGTGGAGATTTCTGTGTTCGAAAGCCGTTGCAGTGCAAGCCCGTGCGACAGGGCGACCGGCGAGACCGCAAATTCGTACGGCGATAGCGTCAACTACAAACCGAGGCGCCCGTCGAGGTGGCAGCGGCGATAAGGGAGTTCTGACATCTCGTTGCACCGACTTACGACTCACTCCTCGGCTCGGCTGCGGCCCTGCTGCAGGCCAAGCAGTTCGCCGAGGGCTTCGCGTGCGGAAGTTCGGAACTTGTGCTCGTCGATTCCGCTCGGGCTGTTCGGATCCTGGAGATTTCGATACGCGAAGTTGTCGACTTCGCAGAACAAGTAACGCAGTGGTTTGGTCACTCGCGGGTCCAGTGATCCCCGCTGCTCGTTCAGCAGCTCGAACAAACGAGATTCGAACTGGTCCACAGAGATTCGCATCTCGACGAAGTCCTGAAGTGGCGCAATGAAGGCCGCTCTTTGTAAGGCTAGGGTGTCCATGAGTCGACTCCTGCTTCCGCGTGTGCACTCGATCTGTATTGGGCAACAACCGAATAGGGGATGACATGAATGCCTAATACCCTGCCCGTCGCGCCAACCGAATGGATCAGTCATGAAGTTTGACGCCCGGATCATCGGATCGGTTCCATACTGGTCCGTCGGAGAAGCCCGCACACACCGAGAGCGCAGGACTCAGAACAGCGTCGGTGCGGCGTAGCTCCCGTCGCGGGCCTCGCGGAGTCGTGCGCTCCACCGCTGCACGAGCCACATTTCGACGAGTTCGGGACTAGTGCCGATGTCGGTCGCCCATCTCGCAAGGAGTGCGACGTAGCGGTCGTAGCGTCGTCTGGTGAAGCCGGTGACGGCGGGATCTTCGAGCCATCCTTCGTGGATGAGGGTGGAGACGCCGTACTGGTCGATCAGCTGCGCACGTCCTCCTTCGACGGATCCCTTGACCGCCCACATGAACGTGGCGATCAGCGAGACTCCGACACCTGGGGTGTCCGGCCATCCGGACCACGATCCGGACGGGGTTTCACGAAGGATCCGGTCTCGCGCGCAACCGTCGAGAACTTTCAAGATCTTGGCGAGCGGATTCTCGTCGGGATCGGCGAGATGAGGGTTCCGCACGTCGGGGAATCGTCGCATCGCCTTGCGGTTGCGGTGACTGCCCTGCCACGCCGCGCACAGGAACAACAGTCCGAGAGAGTCCTGCTCGCAGTGAGCAAGATCGGTGCCCATCTTCAGGTCGTTTCGTTGGACGGTCGCGTTCCCGCGGGTAACGATCTGCCCGTCCAGATCCCGTCCACGCAGTCGAACATCGAGGCCGACCTCGCGTAAGTGCCGATTCCACCAGTCGAGGTCCACCTCGACACCGTCGTCGAGTACGTGCAGATCGAAATTGCGAAGCTGGCACCACTGAACACACGCGGCAGGTGGGTCGAAGCCCTCGTCGAGTCGAGACATGACGCCATCTTGGCAGCAGCCACCGACACGGATGTTCGATCGAGACCCAGGCAATTCGTTCGACGGAGGCAAGGGGATCTGGGAGGCTGCAGGACGTGGCACGTTCATTCGACGAATTGGTAGCCGAGGCAGAATCCGCCTCGGTCGATGGTTGGGATTTCAGCTGGATGGAGGGCCGCGCCACCGAAGAGCGTCCGTCGTGGGGATACCAGCGCCTGATGGGGGAGAAGCTCGGGCAGGCGAGCGCGGCGCTCGACATTCAGACCGGCGGAGGTGAGGTTCTCGCCGGCGCGCCGGCGATGCCTTCGGTGATGGTGGCAACCGAGTCGTGGCCACCGAATGTCGCGAAGGCAACCACGTTGCTTCGTCCGCGCGGCGTGGTCGTCGTCGTCGACCAGGATGAGCCGCCGCTGCCCTTCGCCGATGATGCCTTCGATCTGGTGACGAGTCGTCATCCCGCGACGGTGTGGTGGGGCGAGGTCAGTCGTGTTCTGCAACCGGGCGGAACGTACTTCGCTCAGCACGTCGGGCATTCCAGTGTCTTCGAGCTGGTCGAGTATTTTCTAGGGCCGCAGCCGAAGTGTGTCCGACGTAGCCGCCATTACGACGACGAAAGCGCCCAAGTTCTTGCTGTCGGACTCGATGTCGTAGACCTCCGATTCGAGCGCCTGAAGGTGGAGTTCTTCGATATCGGGGCAGTGATTTACTTTCTGCGCAAAGTGATTTGGATGGTCCCAGGCTTCACCGTCGACCAGTACCGCGGGCAGCTGCGGGAGCTGCACCACCAGATCGAGGACGAGGGTCCGTTCGTCGCGCACTCAAGTCGATTCCTGATAGAGGCACGCAAGCGCTGAGCCTTCGTTCGCAACAGCTTTGGGCCATTCGTCCGGGGCGGGTATGTCTCAGCTCTGACGACGCTCGACGCGTCGTCGGTCATCGAGATGTGCGCTGCGGAGAGCATCCAGAGCGCGATCGAGCGTCGAACTGCCGGGATTCACCACGCAGACCCACCCGTACGCGCCGTACAGCGGGTGAGGGTTGAACACGTCCTCGGTGCTGTAGTCCAGAGCTGCCGCATCGATGTCGCCCGGCGCGTATCCGATCAGTTCGGAGAAGGCTGGCGCCCCGACGTGGATGTTCAGTCGCCAGCGATCGGGTGCTTCGAGACGGGAAGCCGTGTCGTCCGGATAGTTCTTGGTGACGACCGTCGCGTAGGGCTGGCGGTTGCGCGGAACCTGGCCGTCGGGCGCGTAGTAGAAGAAGTGATCGCCCCACGAGATCTCGGGATGTTCGCTCCCCGGTGTGGGTGCGAGTTCGAGGACACCGTCCAGGGTCCGTAGTCCTGCCAGAATCTGCTGCATCGACATGGTTCCAGTATCATCTCCGTCGCCTTCAGATGTTTCGATGGGGTGGTGTCGGCCGTCAAAGTACGGTCACATCTGGCGCGCCGTTGACGTTGGACCACTGTTGCAGCGCTGTACCTTCGAGAACAATCGTTGCTCGCCGCCAACGTCGATTGAATGCCATGCCATCTGAATCGCGGTCACACAGAAGATGGTCGACGTGTTCACCGCACATCGAGGTCGTGCTGTGCTCGTCAGTCAGATCGAGGCCGGGGGAGTGGGCCTGAACATTCAGGCCGCCTCTGTAGTGATTCTCACTGAGCCGCAGTAGAAGCCGAGTACCGAGGTCCAAGCAATCGCGCGAGCGCATCGGATGGGCCAGGTGCGGACCGTGCAGGTGCACCGGTTGCTCGCAAAAGACATGGTCGACGAGCACATGCGTCGGGTGCTCGCTCAGAAGTCCGAGCTGTTCGACGAATAGGCACGCAAGAGTCAGGCGAACGAGACCGGCCGAGCGTCTGGGATTCATGATGCCGGCGTGGTCGTTAGATCATCTAAATAGCCTGCCGTGCTAATTGTTTCGCTACGCATAGGATGACGTAGGGATGCCTGCTTCGGCTGATCGAGTTCGCGGAAACGACATGTTCGAGTGCGTGGAAGGGGACAATCAATCAACACGCTGGTCGAGGGTCGGGAATCCTACGGAAGCGAGTGACTATGAAGAACACTGTGCGAGCGATGTCGGTGTTCGCCCTCTGTCTAGGGCTGACTGTCGGTTTTTCGGGTGTCGCGTCGGCGGCAGTACAGCCGACGGGATCGATCACCCAGGAAGGCAACCGGGTCTACGTCGATGTTCAGGGCGGCGATGAGGATGTCTTCTGCACAGCGAAGGCAAAGCAGGGAACGGCCGATCGCGCATTTGCGAGAGTGCAGACGGTGGAAGCGTTCACTTCCGCTACCTTGACATTCGAGTTGGCGCTCGCCGGCGATTACGCCGTCTCATGGGAGTGCTACAACAACCAGAACTCCTATAACGATGGTTCTGCCGCGGTAACAGTTGCCAACGATCTGCCGCAGGTGAGCGCAATCGGCCCGTTCGAGTTCTCGACAGGTTCCGCCAATCCCTTCGCCTCACCAGTGCCCACTGCGCGGCTTACACAGGTCGGCAACGACGTCACCTGGCGGGTTATTGCAGGCGATACCGAGGTCAACTGCAGAGCGCGGGTATACGACGGCGGGGGAATCGCGACCGAGACGCAGACCTATATTGTGCCGGCTCGGGTGGCAGTCAACCTCACGATGGTCGTTCCGACGGACGGCGACTTCACGACGAGCTGGAATTGCTTCACTCCGTCGAATGCGTGGGGCAACGAGCCGACTCCTGCTCCGATAGTCGTCCCGGGAAATGTGACCCCGCAGTTCGGATCGAGCTGATCGGTCGTACAGGTAGCGCGAATTCTAGCGATCAAGCATAGGCCAGCAAACGGAGGCCATCTGTTTCAGATGAAGCAGGACTGAGTGGATTAAGGGGGATTTCGATTACTGCGTCTCGCCGGCGATCAGTGGTCGACGTCCAGCAGTGGATGTAACGGGTTCGGCTGGCTCGCGATCTATTTCGCGTTGCTTCCGCTGCGACCGCGCGCGGACATCTCGGAAGTATGGAGAACAATCATGTTCGGCGAGTCCCTCCGTAATGCCAGCCCCTTCTTTCGCGGACGCGTCGTGCGATCTGTGAGCATCGCGGTTGCGGGGGTGGCGATGGCGGGCGTCGTCGCAGCATGTGGGTCCGCGGACGAGCCGTCGGCGGCGCGTGATACGTCGACTGTCGCTGCGACCACAACGGCTGAAGCAACCACAACGACGCCCACAACGACGGTGCCTCCGGCCGCACTCGCACCGGAACCGGCCGTGGTACCGCCGGTTGTCGCCGCACCGGAGGTCGTCGCTGCGCCAGTGCTGATGCCACCGGTGGTGTGTATGAACCTGCAGGCTGCTCAGAACCTCATTCAGGATGCGGGAGTGTTCTTCTCGCGTAGCGAAGACGCGACCGGTGCCGGCCGCGCGCAGATCAACGATTCGAACTGGATCGTCGTCGATCAGACCCCGGGCGTCGGCGTTCCGATCGAAGAGGGCGACGCCGTGCTCTCTGTCGTCAAAATCGATGAGCCCAACAACTGCTGAAAGGCTTTACCAGCGGTAGCCGGAGATCCGTTCGAATCGCGGATCCCGGCTCCCACAAGAATTGTGCTGGCTTCAGCGAGCATGGACCCGGCCTGCTACAAGGTTGTGCGCAAAGCAAGGCCGACGCGCGGTCGACGACCTCGAGAATTTTTTCGAGGCGAGACTGCTGCAGAGCCGGATATCGGGGTGGAATCGGATCAGCGATCTACAACGAGGCCGTCGAGCAACCACTATGGTCGTCGTGTAACAAATTACCGACCAGGGGGTATTGAATATCCGTGACTACACCTGCTGGTTGGTATCCAGACCCCGAACGTTCCGAACAGCTTCGGTGGTGGGACGGCCAACAGTGGACATCGGCTCTCCAGCCCCAGCCTGCACGTCCGTCATCGACTCAGCCAGCTTTCGGGTCATTTGCTCCACCTCGTACGGATCCGCCGACCCGCAAGAAGTGGCCATGGATCGCGGGAGCCGCGGTAGTTTTCGTGGCCCTCGTGGGTGCTATCGGAGCCCAGGGGTCGTCGTCCGATGGCACGTCAGCGAGCAACGCCACAACTTCGCGCGTCACCACGGAAGCGTCGGCCCGGGTAACACCTGCGCCCGCGATCTCTCGGCCAAGTACGCCTGCGCCGACGGCGTCCTCAGCGCCGGCGATCACAACAGAAGCACCTGCGCCGTCGGCAGCGCGAGTGGCTCCAGTGGTTCCAGTTGCGCCGCAACCAACCCGAGCGGTCGAACCAGTCACTACTCAGCCTGCTCCGGCCGCGCCCGCGATGAGCGCAGCGCGAAGCAACGCGGTTCAGTCGGCCAGGAGCTATCTCGAGTTCAGCGCTTTTTCGCGGAATAGCTTGATCGAGCAGTTGGAGTACGAGGACTACACAACGGCGGATGCGACCTTCGCCGTGGATTACGTCGACCCCGATTGGTACGAGCAAGCTGCGCTGAGCGCTGAAAGCTACCTCGACTTCACGTCATTCTCACGGCAGGGCCTGATTGATCAGTTGATATACGAGGGCTTCAGCAATGACGAAGCCCAATTCGGTGTGAACAGCGTTGGTTTGTAGGCCATTCCGTTCGATAGTCATCACCCCCAGGGCCTCTCCGCAGCTATTGCAGGTCGTAGTGGTCGAGGCTGCGACGGCGCTTCGTTTCGCGAAGGCTCTCATCGATGCCGGTTATGCGGTGGCCGGTTGTGGGCGACGACGGTGCAGCCGTCGAACCCGTCCGGCCACCTGCACCGACAACGCATTCATTGGTCACCAATGATCCACGCCATGGGCAGGATGCTCCCAAAAGGTCGAGTGTCCTGAGATAATCAGTCGCGCGTAATTGTGCTGCTGCTTCTACCTCTCAGCTTGAAACCATTGACAAGAATCCGCGTGTCTGCTTAGCGCCTGAAGACTTGGAGAATCCTCACTCGCGACAGGTATTCGTAGCGAAGAGCCGTGGAATCTTTTGTATTCACTGCTTTTCAGGTCCGGTGAGATACGCACCGTGTAATTTCGATCTACCGCAATCAGTCGTAAATCGAACAGAGCATGTAAGTCGCTTCGTAACAGAATTCCGTTAGAGATGTGGTTGCCATGGTCGCCGAAATATCGGTAGATATGAGCGGCCTCCAGTACCGGTTCGACGTCTGAATCCGAGACCGCGCACTTGCGGTCATATGCGTCGAGAAGTGACTGTCTAAATCGTTTTTGACCACGTCGGACGACAATTTCACGTTCGGCCCGGTCGCGCAAATCATCACCGTAGCTAAATGGATTGCCCGAAATTGACGGGAAAGTGATATCACTGGGACCCACAAAAAGCGATCGAAGAAACTGCTGGCCTTGAGGGTTGTCGATCTTGATCCGGCCATTTCCTGCAGGCTTGTTCGTCCCGGCGCCGGCGGCCATGGCTGTCCATCGGATCGTAGACTTCACCTGCTCGCTCACCATGTCCAAGTGAAAAACGGTACTGATAGCCGCCGCTATCGACATCGTGCCACTGCGCACGAGGGGAGTTGGCTGAGATTGCGAATGAATCGGACGTTGCGCGCGCTCAGCCTGCAAGCGTGCCGCGTGACCGCCAGAAGAAGATGTCGTCGCCGACGGATACAGATGGGTTGACTCGCGTGTCCCACAGCCGGTCTGAGCGAGCGAAGTTCAGGTGATCTGGATAGTCGGGTGAAATGTGTAGATCCAACTGGTCAAGACAGGGCCTATCCGGGATCGCACCGGGTGGAGGCGTGTCCTAGACGGAAGCCTGTCGGGCCGTGTTCGAAGTTTCAATTCGCGGAAATCTACTTTGGGTCGATCAGCGAGTGAAGGGCTTTCCTCGTTTCTGCGTCGGTGGAGTACAGAATGGTCCCAACCATTCCACGAGTTAGCAGTACCTTGTAAATGTTCCGGATCAATAAGTCAACGCGGATGTCGCTGATTTTCTTGGTGTTCTTCAGGTCGGGATCTCGGTTCGCTTCCCGCTTCACGGTTAACCGACCATCGCGCCAAACCAAGTCGGGCCCAAAGATCACACCATTCCAGTCGTACTCGAATCCCTGGGCAGTGTAGACACATCCGACTTGGTTGAACCCGCCATCCTCGGTTGCCCAGAGCGGGGCAGGAGGCGCATCGCCGACTCGCCTGTCACTCTTGCTATTCCAAGGTCGGGACCAATTATTGATCGTGACGTCGTTGACAAGCGACCCGTCGTCGCGGGCGTTGCTCCAACTCCAGCAATAGCCAGCTGTCATTCGTGCTGAGTAGCCGCGCTCCATCTGTTTGGCGAGTATCCGTTCGAGTTCCTCAGGACTGTCAGCAACTTGCACTTCGAACTGAGGATCGCCAGGCCAGGGGATTGGCCCGCCTTCTGTCAAACCAAGGAGGCGCTTCGTCCAAAGGACGTATTCTTCGCTTCCTCCGCAGCGAAACTGCTCACCGAGGTGCACGTGACGCGATGTCAGTCCAAGAGACTTCGCGTACTCCTCGATCTGTTCGAGCGAACCCATTTCACCGGGTCTCACGATCTGATGCTCATCGAGGAGGAAAACGGGAACGCGGGCGGCGGCAATGAGCTCGTCCACCTGTGGGCGGTCAGTGCGGAGCTCAGCCCTGGTATAGCGGTCCACGGATGTTTCGCGGATCCGATGCGCTTCATCCAGGATGAGCACGTCCAGGCTGTTTCGCTCGACGGACATGAACTGATTGAAGTACTTGAACATCTTCTGAACGCGTGGAGCGCGGTGACCGGCAACTTTTCGCAGCGTCTGGGTGAAAGAACGTGATCCGGTTGCGTGCAACACTGCGCGGCCACGTCGAGCCAACTCTCCGACGAGGGACAGCGCGACCACGCTCTTGCCGCTACCGGGCCCACCCGTCACGATGATGACCTGCTTGCTGTCAGCTTGCCGAGCTTGCTCGACAGCGTGAAGAACGAGGTCTACGGCGAGTTGCTGCTCACCCAGCAGATGGAACTGCGGGCGGTCACGAACTTCAGCCGCAGCGACCTTCAAAAGCTGCTGCGAAGGCGCGACTGCGGATCGGATCAACGTGTCTGCGGGTGAGTGGCTGCTGCCTGTGGCTGACAACCGTGACCGAAGAAACGCGTGTAGGTCTTGGCGATCCGCCGCGGTAAACAGCCGTCCGTCAGTCGATGGCGGTAGGGCACGCAGATCTGACACGGCTGTTGGATCAAGCGCGTTGTGTAGGTAGGCGACACCTGCCAGCGCGTCAGGCTGGTCGGCCAGCGACTTGGTGAAGTCAGCCATGTATTCGCAATATCCGCGCACCTGGGCGACTGGATGTAGCTTCGGGCCGCCCGGCATCCCGGGCACATCTACTAGCTCTTCGTTGCCCTCGAACTTGAACGCAGACGACCACTGCTTCAGCTCCACCAAGACGTAAGAAGCTGCACCGGTCACTGGATGCGTACCGGCGAGCACTACGTCGACACGTCTTGAGGTAAGTGGGAGCTGATACTCGATGAGCATCTCGACATTCGACAACCCTGCGTCGATGAGGTCACGCGCGAAGGCCGGCAGGCTCTTGCTCCACGACGTTTGCTCGGAAGGACTTGCGCGTCGACCGGTGCGGAAGAGCATCTGTTCCAGCAATTGCTCACTGACCGACGCAGGATCTGCCATGCCGACAATTCTGTCAGCGGTAGTACGAAGCAATGTCACGGAAATGTCCCCAAGGCAGCACGAATCGAGTCGTGCGGGTGGGGGCATGTCCGTAGCTGCTTCTCACAGCGGAAGTCCGTCGGGCCGCAGTGGAAGGCTATCTGAAACGGATGGTCTGTTGTTGGACCGACGACGCAGTGGCGCGCCATGTTGGCGGTTACGTGCGGTCGGCGATAGCGTCCTTGGCATGGCCACGCTCCAGCAGGTGATGGACGACCAGCGAGAGTTCGCGATCGAACGCGACTGGGGCCAGTTCCACACCCCAAAAAACCTGGCTATGGCTTTGGGTGGCGAGGTCGGAGAGCTCTCTAACGCGATAGCCGACGCGCTCTCCTCCCCGGGTGACAAGGCCGGGCTGGCATCCTTGGAGTCAGTGACCAGCGAGATTGCAGACGTCACGTTGTACCTCCTAAGGCTGTTCGACGTTCTGGGGTGCTCACTGCCTGACCGGCAAGTGCAAAGGGGCCAGGGAACCACTGCCTCCGATTCAGAGCGCCTGCTGTTTTTGGCTCTTGCAAAACTCGTAGGGGCAGTTGGGGAGATTCTGGAATTCTGGCAGTGGTCAGCGGTTGGCGAAGATGAAACCTCGCTCGAACGCGTCGAACGCCGAATTACTGCGGCCTTCGACCATCTGGCTCGTGTTGCTGGGCTGGTAGGTGTAGGGCTAGCGGACGTCGCAGAGGCAAAGCTCACCCATAACGCGGACAGATACCCAATCAGTAAGAGCTTCGGGGTTCACTCGAAGTACACCGAATTCGATTGAGGAAAAACCAAATTCGGATCCGTCGTGCTGAGCAAGTATGGCCATCGCTTCCCGAATAGTCCAGCAAAGGCGAATAGCTCGGGGTCGCTGCGCGAGGTTTTGCACTGTGCGGACTTAAAATTCGCACAGTGTCGGTTCGAGTCCGACTGGTGGCGCCAGAGTCCATATGGATCCAGAATTCTGCACCAGGACAGTGCTTTTCGGGTGGTATCGTGGTCTTCGGTGGTCTCCCGTGGATTTAAGTGGACAACCGAGACAGCGGATTTCAGATCCCAAAAGTTTGCCGATTTCATAAGCTATAATACGTATCTCCCCAGGTGCGCGCTTGCGTGTGGCTCACGTTGTCGTTCGGTGTCACAACGCTGTCGCAACTGCTTCTTGAGGCTCCATCTGAACCCGAACCGACGTCCAGGGACTCGGCACAATTACTGCGCGCGTCGCTCTCGTGCCTCAGCAATCGGGCGGCCGCGTGGAACGGGCATAGTGGGTTGGGTGAATCGGTCGGACGCGGGGCCACGCAATTGCATTTCCGCCCCTTCGATCCCGAAATGCCAGTTCAGCACAGTTTTCGCTAGCCAGATCTGTCGGTGACCTGCGCTAGGCTGCGAGTGTGGCTTCCGGCCAGACCGAACACCCTCCACAACTGCTTCTGAAGGCGTTGTAGGGCATCCGCAGACGGCAGTGGAACCTAAGATCCCGCCCGCAGTCGCGAAGCGGATCGCAAAAGCAGTCGAATCGTCACGCTCGGAGGGCACCCGTAAGACCTACGGCGCCGCGTGGCGCCGCTTCTCCGGCTGGTGCGACTGAGAGGGGCACGTCGCATTACCGGCACACCCGGTTTCCGTCGCCGCGTATCTCGTCGACGCCGCCGACACCCGCACCGAAACGGTGCGTTCGGCGCGTGAACAGGCATCAGTTCCATGTCGCTTTCTTCCCGTAGCTGTTCCCAACGCTCGTTCCTTCTTGCCAAGGTTCGGTCGCACATCGTCGTGGTCTACCGAGAAGTCGAACCGATCGGGCTCGGACATGGCCTTCAGAAGCATCCACATCGCACTGACGGCGTCGGAATACCTGTCGTCGATGTTGGGCTCGGTGCTAGGGAAGTCGATGTCGATCGTGATGCGTCTCGTCGCGAAAGAGCAATGGTCCCAGGCACGAACGCCCCGTGAACCTCTCGATCGATCGAACAATCCCTTCACTCTCGGTCAGGTACCGGACCGGACGACCGTCGCCTGGCTGCTCCCGTGCCCCCCTGCCACGCATACAGCCCTGGCGCGCGTGGGAGCGTGGACAGGTCGTCGAGGCGCTGGGTGTCATTCGAGTTTGTTCATCGCCGCTTCCCAAGCCTGCCGTTGCTCTGAATTGCGGGGTCTGGTCGCAATGGCTGCACGACCTGCGATGCGGGCTTCGGGGTCGAGATCGAGCGATGCCGCCAGTGTGGCCGATACGTGCGGGTCTTTGTGGACGCGGATCCATTGTGTGAGCGCGGCTGTGGCGAGAGGGATGATTCGATGTCGATGACCGTCGACTAGGGTGCTCGCGAGGACTAGTTCCTGGGCGTTCTCGACGTCGCCGGCGGAGCCCGACAGTGCGCGGTCGATGCCGGTGTACAGATGTTCGGCGTCGTCGCCGGTCAGTGGAGCGAGCACCGCAGTCCACGCTGCGTGGCTTGCGTAGGTGTCTCCTGCAAGTTGCCCGTCGATCTCTTTGTCGACAGTGTGGGTGTACTCGCTGGGGTAGTGAGATGCGATCAGTGCTGTAAGCCCCGGGTCCTCAACGCCAGATTCTGGGGTCGGGTGCGCCAGAAAAGTGCGCAAGAACAGACTGACAGCGGTGAGCTGATCAGGTTGTTGCGCAACGGCGTCGACGAGTGTGTGTCCCATTCCAGGGGATTCTGTCGCCACTAGGATTGCTTGCTCGAATGGTAGTGCAAGGGTGAGGTGGTCGATGCCGGCGAGGGCCTGATCTTGTCTGCCTAGTTTGACGATCGCATCGCGCAGGCCGGCGGCTAGCTCGTTCGGGATGGCCGGTACGGGATTGACAGTGCACAGCTGGCGCGCAAGGGCCTCGTAGTCTCTCTCGGAGACCGTGGAGTGGTACTGAGCTAGAAGCTGTAAAACGCTGGACCACATAGTGACCGGCCATCTAAGTGTGGTGAGTGCTGACGCGGCTGTGGATTGGCTACCGCTTTGAGAGTACAAGGGCCGGTACGACTCCAAGACTGCGCTGGCTTCGTTGTCGGGAACATCGGTACTCGTGAATATTGCGTTGAGCGCTAGAGTGGCTCGCTGGGTGGACTCGGTGTTCGAGTAGGTTATCTGCGATCGCAGGCTCTCCGTAAAAGTGGGGATCCATGTCTTGCCGGTTGCTGTGCTGAGTACGGCGGTCACTGTAGTGAGGTAGGCATCGACACTTTCCTGTGTTGCCGCCGGTGCGGTCGCGGTGACGAATGCGTCCCGGACCGCTGCCGTTGTGGGCTCGTCGAGTTCGTCGAGATAGGGGACGACGGCACCGAGGGTGGTGTGGGCTGATGCGTTTCCGATCACCCCATCTTCGTTCCAGGCGTTGACGAACGCTGAAGCCAGGATTGATCCTGCCGCGCTATCCACTTGGATCAGTTCGATCAGGAGTTGGCGGATCGGGGGTCTGGGGTCCTCTCCCTGTTGCGATTCGAGGACCGCGGCAGCGAAACGAGCTGCCGCGACGGGGACTGTGACTTCCTGCCCTCCGATGGTGAACTCATGGGCAGAAGAGTGTGCGACAGCCGACCGCATCAATTCGACGGCAGCTGTTTCCGCGTCCGGTCGGATGGATCGAGTGAGTGTTCCGTCGTCTGCGAGTCCGCCGTTATAGATGGCGAACGCAACGTCGGCCAACTCCTGTGGGTCGGTGGAGTTCCACGCACTGAATCCAAGAAGCGCGAGTCGGCCTACCTGCGATGCGATGTCGTCGCTGCCGACGATTTTCGTTATCAGTTGGGTCGCTTCCTCCCGGTGTGAAGGCCCGGCTGGATCGAAGACGTTTAGTGCCTTGTCGGCCCATGAGTTCGAGATATCGTCGTCGGTTGCGTCGATGCCGCTTAGCACTGCCCAACTCAGGATGGGATGTAGGTCGGGCGCTGGGGAGGCGTCGACTGCGTCGAACCATGATTCGAATGTGTCGTAATCGGCGGAGGTGAGGTCGGTGATCCGTTCGTTGAGGAATTGGGTGATGGTGTCTGGTCCGAGGATGGCTGCGAGGTCGCTTCGGTGAGCGAGCACTGTCAGGGCTCGGGTCGTGGCATCGTCTTCTGCAATGGCGGTGCTCAGAAGATATTGTGTGATTGATTGTGCGAGTTCATCTTCGGTGGAGCTGGTAGCTAGTTCTACAAGTCCGTCGAGTTGTGGGTCGGTGCATGTACTGCGGGCCAGTGCGCGTCCGAAGGAGTCCGCTATCCGCGGGCGCTCTGGTGCTGGCAGCTGGTCGATGATGTGGGTTATCGAGCCGAGTGTGTTGGCCAGCTCAAGATCGTACACAGTGTCGAGGGTGTCGATGATCAGAGGGACGAGGCGGTCGAGTTGTCGAGTCTGCGGGTCGGTGTTGCGACGGGACAGTAGCTGGTTGAGGCCCGCGATCTGGTTGTTGACCAGCAGTCGTCGCATTTCGCGGGCGTCTCTGCTGCCGGCCAGTCGATCGACCTCGTCTTGGCCCAAATAGATGAAGGCGAGGATATCATCGACAGGATGGACGAATCCCTTTGTTCGCGAAACGAATCGGGATAGATCTGCGTACCATGGTGTGTTGAGTGGAACGCCGTGCTCGGCGAGCCGGTCGGTGTTTCCGTCGCGTGTGGCCTCTGCGACGAGGTCCAAGATTTCGGTGTCTTCGCTGAACTTTTCGAAGAACTCGGGAAAGTCCACCTTCAGTACGGTCATTTGCGCGAGGGTGCGTGGGTGCGCGGTGACTTCGCCCGGAGTTATGGAGCGGGTACGCCGATGCTGTTCGCGTTGTGTTGCCAGTCGGTAGTCGCCGAAGAATGCGTTCAGCAGCCGGATGACGTGGCGTGGGTCTGTGACTCCGTCATGGATCAGCACTGCGAGCGTGTTGTCGAGTTCTGCTCCGAGTGCGTGTGCTCCGGCATGATCGACGGTAGCGAGCAGCTCGCGTGCGTAGGTGCGCAGATCCCGGCGCGAATGTGGGGGCATCAGCTGGCGCTGGACGAACAACCGGTCAAGGAAGGCTTTCGCAGCCGCTCGGTCTTCGCCGGGGCTCGATGCCAGCCCAGGGTGCGCTTTGGTGATCGCCTGACGGATTACGGCCTCATCGGCCGACACGATGAAGGTGGGACGTTTGTCGGCTGGGCAGGTGAGCTGGAAGCTTCTGATTGCGTTCAGTGCGGCGAGTACCTCATCGGAGGACAGTCTGTCGATGTCGTCGATCGCGATGACGACGCTTTGTTTGACTCTGCCGATAAGTTGGGCGAATGCGCGCTCGAATTCGTCTGCGGCCTCGACTCGTGGCCGCGTCGACGTACTCTGGCCTGGTCGTAGCCACGAAGAGATCCAGGAATCACCGTTGCTGACACTCCACAATGTCGACAGGGTCGGTGCGAGGATCGCGGTAAATCCGGCGCCGAGGGTGATCCAGGTCCACACTGCTTGAGTGATGTCGACACCGATGAGTGAGAGGACCAGGGTGAGAAGGCCTGCCGTAGCGATGATCGCCAGTATCCAGAGCAGGATGTTAATCAGAAGTCGCCCGCTGGCGTGCCGTAGTTTCCGAGCCCAAATCAACAGAGGTGCTGCGGTGGGGTCGACGGTCATCATCGACGACGACATCTCGAGCTCACTCAACAGGTCTTCTGCTGTGGCATCGGTGATGCATTTTTCTTCGACCAGTTTCTCGGCGAAAGAGTAAATCAGCGATCGATGGAGACCGGCATTCTCGTGACGCTCGGCCGAGATCCGCACGAGGGCGTGTGTTCGATCATGGCGCAGGTCTGATTTGAGCAGTTCGATCACGGTGCTCTTACCGACCCCGAAGGGTCCGAGTAGACCGATGAGAAGTCGCCCGTGGGTGCGGCTGCGCAGCATCATCTTGAGGTTGGAAGCAACGTCGGTGTGGCCGAACGCATCGCGCTCGGCATCGCTGATCGGCGCGTCGACGATGAACCATCGTTCGGCCTGTGTCACGTCTGTCTCCCCTGCTGTTGCGACTGTGTGAGCTGAACTAGCAATGCAAATTTGGTGGGTTGGTGACAACTCCGCCACGTCGAAACCTTATCCAATTCATCCTTGGCCGAGTTGGTTCGGCAAGACCTCCGATCTAGCGTTCTGGGCGTCGACGGCGGCCACTGTCTCAATGCGGATCTGCTCCGCGGCTAGGTGTGAGTTACAAGGTGAGAGGCGTTGTCAGCAATATGAGTCTGAGGTACGACAAACTACCGATTCGAATGCGCGCGAGGAGAGGGAAGTTGCAACGCCGTTTGCTGCTTTCGTTCGGGCGTGACGGGGAGTAGTCCGTCCGCTGCCCTCGTGGTGCATGGTAAGGGTGCGAATCGAGGATGAGCGGATCGGCCTTTGCTCGGGTGGCCGCGATGCCGTCGCGCAAGTGACTGAGTCGGAAGCGCATGTGCTAATCGATTAGCATATGGCTCGTTGGTCGACCCTACGTCGAGGCCACCGAAGCGCGGCGGTTGACCGGCAGATTGCGGTTCGCATGCCTACCGACACCGGCCTCGCTTGAGCGATTTCGACTACGACGCCGCAGGACAGATGCAGTGCGCTACGCGGAGCGCTCACGCGGCGATCTGCTCGGTCGCTGCGCGAGCGAGGTCGGCGACCGATGGCCAGTCTCCGTCGAGTAATGCCTACCTGGGCGTGCGTCCGCTCAAGTTCGGGTTGCTCGGTCATCAGAAACGACGCGGCCATCCACCCACCCGGATCAGCACTCGCCCACACCCGCAGGGCGTCTTTGCTGCCGAGGATCGGCCGTACACACGACGGCCTGCACGTCCGGCTACGGAAGTCGAACACCGGGCTCGTGTTTCGGAAGCGATGGCCGTACGACGCAGACTCGAACGGATCGGAAGGCTTCATTCGACGGCTGGATGTCATCGACTCGGGGCACCATACGTGTCAGGGGTGGGCAACCGCCGTCTCCGTCTGGATGAACCGTCCTGGATCTGATGGAGACCTGGTTCAAACCACCTCGCGGTCGGAGGTGGCGGTCGAGCGGTTCTGACGATACTTATTCTCGTAGTCGACGGGCGAGGGGTAGCCGATCGAGTAATGCAGCCGGCCGGTATTGAACCAATGCACCCACGACGCTGTTTCCCGTTCGATCTCCGCCCGTCCGGTCCACGACTTCTGCCGATCGACCAACTCCGTTTTGTACAGCCCGATCGTCGATTCCATCAATGCATTGTCGAGAGCATCGCCGACGCTTCCGATCGACCCGGCGAGCCCGGATTCGATCAATGCCTCAGTGAAAGCGAGGTCGCTCCTACGGCGGGTGAACAACGCTTGCTCGAGAACTCCGGACACCAACGGTGTCGCCTTCGTCGTCATCACCCGCCACCCCAGAATCCGGCGGGAGAACACATCGACGACGAACGATGTGTACACGAACCCGGCCAGAGCCCAGCAATAGGTGAAATCGGCAACCCACAAGTGATCGAGACGGGTCGGTGCATTCCACTGACGGTCGATCAGATCCGGGTGCCGAGGTGCCCGGTCGTAGCGCAAATGGTCACCGTTCGCCGCCGTCCGCGGACCACACCGACGGCGCCGCAAATCGTCATCAGCCGGCCGACCTGATCGCGGCCGACGTCGTGACCAGCGCGTTTCATCGCATGCCACATTCTCTGCATCCCGTAGAGCCGCCTGTTGGCCACATAGAGCCGGTGCACGGTGTTCGCGGCGTACGCCTCCTCGACGGCAGCCGCTGTGATGGTGCAGCGTTTCTTGACGGCGTAATAGGTGGACGCGGCGATTTTGATGCCGTGCTCGCGGAGCACGGTGCAGATCGGGACGACCGGCGAACCGGTCGCGGTATTCGTCGATGTAGACGACGATCACCGAAGTCGGCGGTCGACCTCCGCCGCTGCGAGAAACGCTGACGCTGTCTTGAGAATCTCGTTGGTCTTCACAATTCGGAGTTCTCGCGCCGGAATGCTTTCAGTTCGGAATCGCGATCGCCCGCCCCTGGTGACTGTCCCGCGGCGGTCACCGGGGGCGTCCTTTCCGACCCAGTTTCGGATTGTGGCGGGATTGACATCGACCAGCGCTCCGACGTGTCTTCGAGCGCCGACCTTGGTGTCGCCGTGCTCGGTCAGACGGTCCAGATACATCCGAACCGCTCGCTCACGCGTCTCGGCATCGAACTTCCTTGGTGCACCCATATCTGCATTCTCCTGGTGAGATCACAGTCTCCACCAGTCCCAGGACAGTTCATGGTGTCGCCACGGGGCTGCGAGCGTTTTGGTTTCAAGCATCGTCGCAGGACGGTGTGGTTCGGTCATGGTCCAGCTACCGTCGGAGGCTTTGCGGACTCCGAACCCGAGGTCTCTCAGGTATCCGAGCACATCTCCTCCGGCCGGCTCATCTGGAAGTGAAATGCGCACGGATCGGTGTCTGGACATAACTTCCGCTGTATGGCCGGGCCGAATCCGTCGGGGTGACTGACGAGGATTTCGCGCGTCATCGATCTGCGGGTGGCTAGCCGATTGGTTTACACATGTACTTCGGTCGGTCCGGGCACCAGTCCAGTCGTTGCTTTCGAAGAATTGCACACGGTCAGAGTGGTGAGCACCGCCGTCGGGCATCAATCTGAGCCGCGTCTTCCCTTCACCCACGGCCCGGTCGACGAACTCGGCGAGTAGGAGCTTGCCTACTCCGTGTCCTGGCTGTTTCGCTGCTAGGACCGCTACGAACGCGTCGGTTCCGTTCTTGGCCAGACGGCCTGCAAGGAACCCAACGTACTCGCCGTTTTCAACTGCCACCATCCGCTCGTACTGCTCGGAATAGGAAGCGCGGCCGGCAGGTGCTTCGCCATCGTGTGGATCTGGAGATGGTGGTGGCCGGTTGGGGACGTCCGCTGCCCAACTTGTGTCGAAGTAGTTGGTGTCCTCTAGGCGCGTTGCAGCGTTGGTTGATAGGGCGTATCGCAGCGTACCGAGTTTATGCAGGTCGATGTCTGAGTTACTCAGGAAGAAGATGGCTCCGTTTTTCGACATGCATAAAGTGTGCCGCAGAACCGGCAGCGACTGCGGGAAAGTTCTGCGACACACGCACAAGATGAGGCGACCTGCAGCGTAAACACTGGGTCGCCTCATCTTGGTCGGTTCATTCGGGTGCTTGGTCGTGCAGTGGAGACAGAGTGTAGTAGGTCAGAGCCAATCGGAGCGGTCGAAGAACTCTTGCCAATTGCTCGCACTTGAATCGACCCATCCACCCTCGACCCATCCACCCCCGACCATCGCCGTTCGTGCAGGTTCAGGAAAGTTCGGAGCTCCGAACACGAGTGCTCGGTGTCACGGGAGTGTCACAAGTCGGTATGTTCGGAGATGGACCGGTCCGGACGGTGTTGCACGAAAAGCGTCGCAAAAAACAACTATTGAGTCCAACGTAGTTCAATCGAATCCACCCCTAGGGACATAAAATTCGCACCGTGTCGGTTCGAGTCCCCCTGGGGGAAGCCGAGCCCATATTGATCCATTCTCGACTGCGGCACAGCGCATTTCGATAAGTGTCGATGTACTGGGTGAACACTCACGGATGTTTATGGGCTTCGTGGCGCAGCGAGTTCTGCTCGATGTCATAGAAATCATGCGTTTGGATTCAAAGCCCTGGGGGACATGCTTTGTGAGTGCGCCTTCGGCCAGAAATGTCCGGTTCAGAGTCACCGAAAGTCACAAGCCACTGCAAACTGGACGGGTGCGACACGAGCCGGCCAGTCGGGGCGAGGGTTTGGGTGGCATCGTCGCAGCGAAACTGTTCCGACGCGGAGCCATGGTCGAGCGCCACGGCAACTAAGGCAGACCGGCTAACGCTGACCACATCGACGTCATGGAACGTTTGACTCTGACGGAGATAACACTGACCCTCGACCTGAGCCTCGGTGGCGTGATGGTCGCGCGCAACTATCTCCAAGGTGTGGATGGCAGTCGTCGAGATGGAGTTAAGTTGATTGCGTCTACGGTTCGGTCGCCGCCGACCCATTTTTCGGTGATCGCCCGCCATATCGCAGCTTCCCGTCGAGCGGGAGGAGACGCAGTCAGCGCCAATGGCACTGCATGGGCAGGCCGGGTGTAGAAAGGTCGCCACCACCGGTCCGTGTCGCCCGCTAGGGAGGGGCACGCATATCTTAACCGCGAGTGGGCCTGCCCCAAGGTCAGTTGACTCGTCGGGCTATGTGTTCATCAGCTCAGGCGGAGGGATGATCAGGGCGGACCGGGGTGCGTTTTCAAACTTCGGGCAGTTGGGGAATACCAACTTGGAATGGCGTTCTCGGTGCTCTCTGTCCGGCTCGTGCTGAATCATTCGTCTGCCACGGTTGGTCGTGGCTACGCGGACTGGGGTGTGTTTAAGCTCGGGCCCGTCGAGGTGGGATGGCAGGACAAGCGACCGGCGCGGTAGCGTTTACGTGAGATACCAGGAGGAGGACCGTGAGAATCGAAGTGTTGCCCACGCGCCAGTTCCCGTTTGAGCTGGGCGATCGTGCCCTTGTCCTTGTGCCGGACTCCTGGAATGACTTTCACTACACAACCCTCTATGACCTGTGGTGGCGTGACGGGCAGGACAAGATTGTCCAAATTGGACAGATCAAGATCGGCAGGACAAATCTAAAACATGGTGAGAAGCCTTTAGAGCCGGGCAGCATATTCGACAATTCTCTTCCTCTTGATTGCTTCTCGCTGGGCCAAGGGCATGAGTTTTATGCGAGGGTCAGGGATGTTTTTCGGGATGAAAGAATTGAAGTTCTAAAAAGTCTTCGTGACGTCGCCTTAAACGCCGAAATGTTCGATCAGGTTATCGACTACGACGTGACGACAAAGTCCTTGCTGCGGTCATACAAAGCTAAGACTGTGCGAAATCAGTTTCGACGTATCGCTAACGGAGGACCTAGCCTCAAGGAATTCAGATTTGCATACCGCTACCCGCCGCAAGGGTTCGCGTATATACCGCCAGTGCTTGAATTCGAAGTTGAGCCTGAATCCAACCCGCCCACAAATGTCCATGTAGTAATCGGTAGAAACGGCTCGGGAAAGACAACCCTTCTCGGCAATATTGCCAAAAGTATTTTAAGTCCATCTACGGTCGAGAACGGGCAAGTTTACGACCAGATGGCAGGCGGAAAAGCGCCTTTCGTAAATCTGGTGTCGGTGGCCTGGAGTGCGTTCGACCCATTTGATGTGCCAAGTACCGATATGCAGTCTGGGACCAAGATTTTCTACAATTACGTTGGCTTGAGAAGTTCTCCAAGTAATAGTATGACTGGTGAACAATCCGACGAATCGAACTTGAACCAGAAATTCATAAAGTCCCTTGATGAAGTAATTGCAGCAGGGCGTCATGCGCGTTGGTTGAGTGCGATCGACTTGCTTAACAACGACCCAAATTTTGCCGAGTATGCGATTTCGGAGATTTTGGGTGGTCCCGCTGTACCGCAGGGCAGCGAGTCGCCTCGTCCTGATTTGAATGAAGAATTGGCTTCAATGCAATTTAATAGAATGAGTTCCGGCCACAAAATTGTTCTACTCACTGTCACGAAATTGGTCGAGCTCGTAGCCGAACAATCGCTGGTTCTACTCGATGAACCAGAATCCCACCTGCATCCGCCGCTACTTTCGGCGTTCGTGCGCGTGCTCTCCGAATTGTTGGTTGAACGAAATGGTGCCGCAATAGTGGCAACACACTCGCCAGTGCTTCTGCAAGAGGTACCTCGCTCCTGCGTGTCGATTCTGCGTCGAAGCGGAGACCTGTTAATAGTCGAGCAACCCGAATTGGAGACTTTCGCTGAAGCGGTCGGCGTGTTGACACACGAAGTTTTCGATCTAGAAGTCAGCGGGTCGGGTTTCCACCGGGAGATCGCTCGCGCAGTGCAGAACCACGACTTGTACGAAGATGTGCTCTCAGCGTTTGGAGGGCAGCTTGGTGGGGAGGGGCGTGCCCTGGTTCGCATTATGTTGAATTCCAAGAATAGACAGCGGCGTTGATGCGCGGGCTGCCAATTCCTAATTTCGACACGGAAAGAGTTGTGATTGAATGCATGTCGGGTTCCGCGGACACGGCAATGCAGATTAGGATTTTAGACGGCCTTGCGGTGTTCAAGCACGCCGAGGCCAGGTTCAAATCGGCAAGCTCGTCCCACACGGTCCATCTACTACCTGTGGCTGCGTTTGCACTACCAGGAGTGAAAGCAAGCGATCTTGCAGAAGAGTTGTATAGCCGTGGCATGGTAAACCGCAGAGCAGGAAGGCGACTCTACGACGCACTGATGCTAGTCCCAACTCACGGTAGGTGCCCACTCTGCGGAGTTGGGAGAGTGATGACTCTGGATCATCATTTACCAAAGACCAAGTTTCCGCTCTTATGCGTGACGCCACTAAACTTGGTGCCCGCCTGCAGGGACTGCAACAGTGCAAAGCTTCAGGGGTCGCCCACTACTGTTGGTGAACAGACCATCAATCCATACTTCGATCGACTATCATCCGGACAGTGGCTACACGCCAGGATCTGCGGTGGAGTACCGCCCGTGTTGGAGTTCTTTGTCGAACCTCCAGGGCATTGGGAGCCCCTTATGGCTATGCGCCTGCGTAATCACGTAGACGTTTTCGAATTACTCGACAGATTCTCGAAGGAAATGGCTAGTATCATCCCTGATCTGCGTTTCCGACTGCGAAATCTTCTGTGCGCAGGAGATCCCGCGGAAGTCTCATCGTATTTAACGAGTGAGGCAGACACGAGGTTAGCGCGCGATGGGAATAGTTATCAGGGGGTTGCGTACAAAGCGCTGGCAGCCGACAGATGGTTCTGCGGAGGAGGTTTCGAACTATTCATGTAGCGAGACGAGCTGACGGCCCGCGTGACAACGTCATGGGCAATCCCACGAAGCGAGTTCGCCTCGTGAGACATTCTCCTCTTGACAGGCTGGCTGACGCTGGCCGCAAAGCGGTTAGGAAATTGGGCGGTACTGGTCGGGTCTCCGTTCACAGCGTTCTCCTCAGTCAGAAGCCTAGTTCAGGTCTCCCTGAAAACTCGATCGGGCGTAAACGCCGCCGCAAACTCCCACAAGCGTGATCCGGGCCGGTGCTCTCGCGGCCCGGATCACCACACGCTTCCAAATTCCGTCTAAATCGCGCAATTCAAAGCGAGCCGTCCGCGTTGGCATCTTACAGAAAAGCAACATGATCGACATATTCCTAAAGACCAAGTCGGTTCTCCAGATATTTCTGTAGGGTAGCTATAGACGCTGCACTCACCGAGCGCCCAATGGACGAGAGAAAGCCACGTAGCTTCTGTCGAGCGACAACCCGATCCGAATTTCGGGCTTGTTCGTCTTCGAGTTCGTGCAGGCTGGACTCCAAAGAGGCAGTTTGCGCTGCCCCGTGATCGCGAATAAGAGCCAACAGCTCTTGAGCGTCCATTCCGAGATTTGCCGTGCCTTGAAGGTTTTGCAATACGTTGCCGCTTACCGTGCCTATAAACTGCTGGTTAACGGTAATTTGAACGCTCGAATCCGGTTGGCGTGTTAATCTGGTGAGATCCCGCAGTGCAGAAAATGCCGGGCTGGCGTCAGGAACGACTTGATTTAGCCACTCGATGGATTGTGCAGTTGCCGTAGAATTATCAGTTAATAATTCTTCCTCCATCTGATGGCGCAGGCTCAGTATGCGCTGCTCCCTTGTTTGACGTAGATCCAGGTGCAATCGACGACCTGCCTTTGCGTACCGCGTCACCATCATGTCAGCTGCCCGCGACTCAACGCCAGCGGCGATTAGACCATCCAATGCTTCCTCCGGCGCGGACTGACATGAATCCAGGAAGTCCGAGAAGTCCTGAAAGTGGCGACCAAGCTCCCCTTGCGGTTGTGTCTGCTCTCCAAAAAATTCGTAGACCTGCCCCGAGGGTGTCGAGTACCCGTCTTGACGAATCGAATCACGGCCGGTTTGATTCAGCCAGTCACGGAACAGGCCGAGCAGGGTAGAAGCCTCTTCGGCGTAAAGTCGACCGGCAGGGATATAGATTCGAAAGAATAAATTTCGATCAAGGTCTTCCAAAAATCTTCCTGCCATTACTGACCGCTCCGCGTTTGTCCTATATGGCAGCACATTCAATTGGTGGGTTGCGAGCATCTCGTTGACATTATCCCTAAGCTCATCGGGCACCTCTCCGAAAAATTGGTCTGGCGTCATATCGTCGTACCAATTGAAACCAGCATTGGCATTCACGGGTGGTTCGTACTCTGGACGTGTTGGTCCGGTTCCCCGTTGTTCTTTTTGGAGGAAGACCTGCTCGTGAATAAATATCGTGTGTGGAACCTTGGCCAGAGCATCCAGCATTTTGTCGGCAACCAACGCATATTCGTCGTCTAACAAACGATTGTAATCGTTGCCGGTAAGAACCACGATCACAGCTCGGAGCCGAGATTCTCCAAGAATGTCAATTATCGCCTGCCAGTTTTTGGGTTTCGAGTGTAATAGCTTGCGCCGATAGTGGAGACCCTCCGCTGTGATTCGACTTGTCGTCGACTCACTGTTTGCCCCACCAATTATCAAGAAGAATTTGTCGGTAGGTGGCATCGTTTGGTCCTTAGAGTTCGTCAGTAGCGGTTTAGCGGTCAGCGTACCGGAGCGGCACTCCTGGTCAACCCGTGGTTGTCTGCGCCCTTCGCGTCGTGTGGAATGGAGCCAATTTAATCGGCTACGTCCGCGTAGACGGAAAGATCGGTTGATCTGGGCGTATTGCAGCACCGCCAGACTGGTGACCGCGTTGTACATCAAACGCGATACCTTGGCCCTGCACTAGTGCAGTCGACCGCGCCCCGAACACGACTGGTGTCGATGAGTCGTGGCGGGCGGCAGCAGTGCGCGAGCCGATGGATCGCGTGAGAGAGCTCGGTGCCGTTCCGGGTCGAAGTCCCGAGACCGTTTTGTTGACGATGCAGTGTCGGTCGAAGCCCTAACTAGTCAGGGTTTTCTTGAGGGCGACCTGTTAATCAGGTCACCACCGGCGAGATTTTATCTATGCCAACCCGACCGACGTGTTCCATGCATTACGGCGCAACGTCGGTGATGTTGTTTTCCTTACCGACGAACCGGAGGCTGAGGAGTACTCGATGGGGATCGGAAGAACCGCGCCGTTCTGAGACGACACGGTAGTCACTGTTTGCGGGTCATTCAGCGTAGAAGTAAGCACGGGATCATGCCAATGACGCTTCGGGAACGGCGGGCGAAGCGTGGGGCAATTTTTCGGGCTACAAGCGCCAACGCTCTATGTCGGTGGCAAGCGAAGACGGGAGGCGAAATTGGCAGCTCCTGTTGTCGCAGGAGCCATTGTGACTCAACTGCTTTGGTTGATCGCTTGTACGCCACGCACCAGCGCAGCCCCCTGCGTTCGTTCAGGGTGGTCTGAGGTGAGGAAGTGTGTGGGCGTTCGGTGTCACGAGGGTGGCACAAGGCAGCACGATTCGGATTGGAGCGGCTTTGATGTGTATGGGTTCGGGACATGGTTGACAGATCGGCTTCGGGACATCTTTTACGTGGCACGGGGTCGGTGGGCGATGACGTTGCGGATCGGCTTTGTCGACGTTCGAGCACGGAGTGCGAGTTCGGTGGTTCCATCGGGTACGCGAAAGTAGTGGTCCTCGACCAGTACCGTGACGATCATGCCTGTGTGAGCGCGCCCGACTTTGATGCGTTGGCCGGCGACCATGAGCTTGCCGTCCTTCGGCACGCGGCGTTGCACGCTCTGGGCGCCGGCTGGTGGTGGTGCTGGGACAGTTCCTGTTGCCGCCCGAACATTGGTCAGCGACGCTATCTCATGACGGGTCAAGGGGTTCGGAAGTGTGGCGAGAAGGATATCTCCGGCGGTTGCATGAATGAGTCAGCCGTCGATTCGCAGGGTGACGCGGGTTCCGGCGGCCGCTACTCCTAGACGAAGCTGGTGGTGGGCGATCACGACGATGCCGTCGCGGCTTGCAGTACGGTCGATCTCGATCGGGACGGGTCGCGAGACCGCCTTGCTGGGGTCGACAGCATCACTGGAGGGTGCGGGGCGACCCGGACGAGCGCCGCGCATGGCGAGTCGTTCCAAGTCGATGGTGGTGAGCCTGGACAGTATCGTCTTGATGACTACGTCGTCTGCAATGACGTGAATGCTGGTCAGATCCAACCACAGCGTCACCGCGCGTGCTGCGTGATTCTTTCCGATCCACATCTGTTGTATTCCGGCGATTCCTATGACTCCACTTGGAGGAACTCGGACGTCGAGTTCTATTGCCTGCGACCTTCGTTGGCGTGTCGGTGCAGGTGGATGAGCTGCCTGGAAAGGCTGTTGGGTCGAAGGCTGTGGTGCGGCCGCAGAATCGGGCGGCGCGGGGTGGTCACGGGCCCGAAAAAGACTTGTAGGTGTAGCCATGTCGAGGCTTTGATGCGGACGGACGGTGTTGTAGGCGTGCACCCATTCGTCGAGCGCTGCCTGGGCGGATTCGATGTCGGTGAAGGCGCCTGCCTCGTCGAGGAGTTCCCGGCGAAGGGTGCGGTGGAATCGCTCGATCTTGCCGGTGGTGGTGGGTGAGTGTCGTTTGGTTAACTTGGTGCTGATTCCCAACTCTCGGCACGTCCGTTCGAATAGAACCTCTACTGGCAGCGGTCGTGTGTGCTTGCCGGTGAACTGCTTGCCGTTGTCGGTGAGGACTTCGAATGGAGCACCCCATCGGGCGACTGCGGCGAGGAATGCCTCGACCACGGCGTTGCCAGAGGGGCGCTGCAAGATCGTGGCGGTGACGACGAACCGGGAGTGGTCATCGATGCCGGTGAGAATCTTGCATTCGCGTCCATCGGCAAGGAACAATCCGCCGACGAGATCCAGCTGCCACAGATGCATCGGGGCTTCGCGTTGCCACCGTTTGTAGATTCTTTTGTGTTGTTGCTTTTGCTGATTGATCAAACCGTTGCGTACGAGTGCTCGGTAGACCGTTGATCGGGACGGCGCTCTGTCGCCGATCTCGAGAGTGAGTTGGTAGGCGATACGGCGTGCACCCCACCGACGATGATGGCGACGCATCTCGCAGATGAGTGCTTCGACGTTCGGATCGATTCGCGCTGGACTCGAGTGTGGTCGCCTCGATGCGTCGACAAGACCTTCGAGTCCCTCGGCCTCGTACCGCTTGCGCCACGTTGTGACAGTTTGACGACTGACACCGAATCGTTCCGCGACGTCTACGACGGGTGATCCGTTGATCACCTCGGTCACCGCACTCAGGCGCACCTCCACCGTGACTCTGGTGGTCGTGTCTGTTTCCGACTCGCGAGGCTCTGAATTCTGCATGAGCGGACGTTGGCAATCGGTTGTGAAGCGTCAAGGATGTCCCGATGACGATCCGTCAAAGATGTGTTGAACCCTTACACGTCAGCTTGAACGGTGATGTACGACAACTGCTACAAATCAACGAATGTCGAGGCCAGAGGGGTTCAGTGATTCCATTTCCAGGACCTAAAATCCGCACGGTGTCGGTTCGAGTCCGACTGGGGCACTGGTAGGCGGCTTGCCGTCCCGCTTCGATCAACGTCAACCCGGTCCCACCCCGGCGATGCGGCGGGTAGCCAAGTGGATCGACCGCCGAAGTAAAAATCATCTAGGGGATGACAAAGCTCGACCACTTCGACTCGCCGGACTACATCGGGGCAATCTGACGGGACGGGTATTTGAAGCCCACGGAGTCCAACATCAGCTTGAAACCGGAACATGCCGGGCCAGACGTTGCCTGGCGTACGACCAACTCCGAGCCGGCGCCGGATACGATGGGCTTCGCATCTGACTTCCGCGACAAGCTAGCTATCCGGTTAGTTGTCGAGTCACCCAAAGGTATGTTTCAAGTGGCATGAGTGGGCGCGGGCGCACGGTCCTAGTGCAGCAACTGTTCCGACTCGGGCGACGGTGGGCGGAGTGTCGTCATGGTGCGCGTGTGTGCGCTCCGTCCAGCAGAGAAAGTGGTTGGAGGTCTTCAACTTTCGGACCGGGAGGTGAATGGTCGGCGAATTGGATTGGGAAGCGAGCAAATGGGGCGTGTCCGCGGCTCGTCGGTACGGCGATGGTCGTCGGAGAGGTACGCCTGCACCCGCGTCGCCAGCCCCGGCGGCGATGGCACCATACTGCGAGACTTGCGCGACTTTGACGTGGTGGCCACCCACCGTCCGTTCTCACGTTCCTTGGTCCGGCGCGCCTGCGCGTCGCACCGCACCGTGGACGCACCCGTCCGCGCTCGTCGGCCCGGTAGTAAAGGTAAGGTCGCCAACTTCTAGGCCGGTGTTCTCGGCGGCACGGACGCCGCTGTACGCGAGGTAGTCCACCATGAGCGCATAGTGGGGGTACGACGGCAACCCGTCCACCTCACCCGCGACGGCTGCGCTGGCTTCTGCCACCTGTGCCGCAGTAAGCGGGTGGTGCTCAATGCGTTCTCGGTCGCTGGTGGAGCGGTTCCCGGAGAAGTCTACCCGGTCAGCGGGGTTGGACGCATTCGCGTTGATCAGACTAACGACGAAGGCAATTGACTGAGCGCACATCCCGGGTCTGAGTAGTCAATGCGCTCCCATAGGCCAGTATGTCTCACAACCCCTCCACCCAGTACGCCCATCTCGGGTCCGACATTTTGATCCGCGCCCGTGCCAGTTTCCACGACCCGTATTTGTGGTAGTCGAAATCCCAGGCCCCGCTGAGCTTGTGGTTCACACACCCCCACAGGCCCCACTTCACGTCGGCTAGGAAACTACACACCTGCACCCGGGAAATCATGGGCCATTCCGCGCGACCGAAGAACTCCTCGATCAACTCCATGACCTGCTGCTCGCCGTAGAACATCTCGGTGACCAACACAGCGAGCTCGTAGGCCCGATCGTTGTTCGACGCGAACTCGTAGTCCACCAACTTCATCGGCAAACCGTCACCGATTAGAATGTTGCCGGGCATCGGGTCGTTATGGCATGCAACCAGATCCAAGCCGGACGCCAGCATCGCTTGCTTCACCTGCCGGTACTCGGTCAGGATCACCTCGGCATCACGCGGCAGCCGCACGCCCAATTCGGCAACCTGTTCGAGGTGCTCGTCGATCATGTCGAAGATCGTCTTCGTCACGCTCAACTTGCTGCCCGAATGCAACGTCCGATACACATCGATCATCCCCAACGGAATCTCCGGACGCTTCAGATCACCGTTCGTGCACGCACGATAGCCCTCCAAGAACTCGATCACCTCGACACCGGTGACCGGATCGAACAGCACCACCTCCGGCCCGATTCCCAGGGCCCCGGCACGACGTGCTGCTTCGTTGGCCAGCGTGCGGTCGATGAACGAATCCGTTCCGGCACCGGGCAGCTTCATGAAGTAGCGCTTGGGTTTGCCTTCGACGGTGATGCGCCAGTTGCTGTTCATCAACCCACCGATCACGGGGGAGTAGGTGAGGTTCAGCCCCTCCCACTCGGTGACGGCAGCGAGAACCTTCTCGACCTGACGCTCGGGCTCGGTGCGGGCAGATCCGACAGCTATATCGTTCATGGTCACCTCAGATGTTCCGTACTCGGTCGTCGAAATGCGGGTCGCGCAAACCAGCGCGGGCGCGCAGGAACTGCCAATCGGAGAACTTCGAATACTCGTGCGTTCCCGGTTTTACTGCATCGCAATACAATCCGATCAGCGCCCACCGCAGCGAGTCCGCAATGCCGTAGATCCGCGTCCGATCGAACAGCGCACTGTCGAACGAACCCCACGCCATCTCGAACACCTCACGCGCATCCGAATCGAAAGGCCGAATCTCCGCCAACAACGCACCGATGTCCTGCAACGGATCCATCAACGCCGCGACATCCCAATCGACGAGCCGCATGCTGCCGTCGTCGAGCATCAGCACGTTGGAGACGTTGCCGTCACCGTGGCACGGGACTGCGTCGAAACCGGCGGATTCGATCCGAGCCTGCGCCGGGGCAAGAGTGCGCAGCATCCAGTCGAAGTCGGCCGGCAATGCTCCGCCGACCTTTGCGATCATCCCTTGCACCACAGCGAGGTCGTCGAACACTGATGCTCGACGCATCACCCCGGCCAACCCGTGCACCGACTTCCGCAGCGCCACCAGTTTCTCGACGTTCGCGTACTCGTCGAACAGATCCAGGGTGGCGGTGGAGGAGACACCGGTGAAGTCCTCCATCACGAGCACGCCGGAGTTGGCGTCGGAGGTGAAGACCTTCGGGCCGATTCCGGCGTCGCCAGCGGCGGTAGCGGCGGAGAACGTCGCACCGAAGTCGACGTAGTCGCGTGCCTGGGGTTCCATGACCTTGACGAACGCGGCCGAGCCCGCTGCGTCGTCGGCGATGTCGGCTCGTCCGGAGTAACGCTCGGAATCAGCGCCCCACCAGCTCGGGCTCGCCATGGTGGGTCCCGCGTCCAACACGGCGTCGCCGGTGGTCCAGACGCCGATGTCGCTCAATAAGTTTCGTACAGTCATCATGCTGCTCCGATCTTGTCTGACGCCACGTCGACCGGCCAGTCCATGGCGATCTCACGCTGAGTTTCGAGCCATTTGGTCAACCGCAGCACGGCCTGGTCGGCGAAGCGAGGCCCGACAACCTGGATACCGATGGGCATGCCCGAGTTGCTCCCGAACGGGCTGCTGAAGCCGAAGCACAATGCCGACGCGGGTTGCGCTGTCTGGTTGAACCACGCGGTAAAGCTGCAGTGCACCAACGGTTGTAGGGGATCGAGCCCGACTTCCTCGGCGCCGAATCCGACGGTCGGAATCACCGGACTGATCACGAAGTCGAACTCACTCGTCTTCGCTCGCACGAACTCCTGCGATCGCATCACCGAGTCGGTGTCGCGCGAGAAGTCCGCAGCTGAATAGCTCGCCGCCCCGTACGCCCACTCCGCCACGGGAGGCAGGACCTCGAACCGTCGCGCCTCTGGAATGGATTCCCACTCCGTCCGCGCACGCACCTGGAACAGGCGATCGAGAGCCGGATAAGGATCGTCGGTGAACACGGGCGGCATCTCGGTGACGACGGCACCGGCTGCGCTCAGCTGCGCGGCAGCGGTGCGCACCACGGCGGCGACGGGTTCGCTGACGCTGTGCCCATAGCCCATGTCGAGCATGACGCCGATCTTCAGTCCTGCAGGTGACAGTGGCGCATGAATGTCGGCGGTGTCCTCGTGCGGCAGGCTCCACGTGTCCCGCGGATCCGGCCGGGAGATGACGCGATACAGATCGATGAGGTCGTCGACGCTGCGTGCCATCGGGCCAGCCGATCGCATCGTCGACGGCGCCACATGCGGAATCCGTCCCTGCGTCGGCTTGAGCGCCACCAACCCGCAATGGCCAGCGGGCAGCCGCACCGATCCGGCGATATCCGAACCGACAGAACCGAAACCGATGCCCGACGCCAGGGACGCTCCCGCACCCGAGCTCGACCCACCGGTATTGCGGCTCAGATCCCACGGGTTACGCGTGATCCCGTACAGCGAACTGACGCCCGCGGCCATCATGCCCATATCGGGCATCGTCGTCTTCCCGACGATGACAGCCCCCGCCTCCTTGAGACGCGCGGCCGGGGGAGCGTCCGTCGTCGACATCTTCAGATCCGCGTTGGCAGCGACACCGTGACGCCACGGCATCCCTATCGCATGCACCGAGTCCTTGATCGTCACCGGAATTCCGTCGAGACCGCCGAAAGACTGCCCGGCGCGAAGGCGATGGGTGGCAGCCTGGGCCGCAGCACGTGCGCCCGATTCGTCGATGTACGCAATCGCGTTGATCACCGAATTGGTGACCTCGATGTGCTCGAGCGTCGCGTCGAGCACATCGAGGGGCGTGGTGTCGCCGGAGGCGAACGCGTCGCGAAGCTCGGCGATGGACTTGGTGAGGAGAGGATTCATCGAAGGCCTTTCGAACCGAGCGCGTCGACTCGCGAGCTGCCGGTGATGACGGCAGTCGTAGCGGGCAAGTCGATCATGTGCGCCTTCTTTCTAAGACGAAGTGTGGATGCTGTTGACCAGTTCCGCAGTGTGAGCTGCGCCGATATCGCCCCGGACCATGCGCGCGACGGTTTCGGTGAGCATCTTCACGCCGTCGAGCAGGTCCTCGTCGTGCGTCAGTTCTTTCTCGCTGTGCGAGATGCCGTCGACGCTGGGGACGAAGAGCATGACCGTCGGGACGACGTCTTTGAGGTTGACCGAGTCGTGCCCGGCCATCGTGAGCATCCGGCGATACGACAGGCCCAGGTCCTTCGCTGCCTCCTCGGCGAGTTCGACGCCCTCGAGCTGGTAGCTCGTCGACGGTCGCAACGACGAAGTGTCGATGCTGACGTTGACCTCGGGCACCTCGGCGATCGCTGCGAGCAGCATCTCGTGAGCCTGTTCGAGTACGTCCGGATCCGAGGACCGGAGGTCGACGGCCAGGGTGACCTTCGACGGTACGACGATGGGGGAGTTGGGTTCCACATCGAACTGCCCGACGGAGGCGAGCAGGAGTCCGTCGTCGAACTTGGTGGTGAGTTCTCTGGCGGCGAGTACGACGCGACTTGCGCCGACCAACGCGTCGCGTCGCAAAGCCATATGCGTTGCGCCGGTGTGCGACTGCTCGCCGTGCACGGTGATCGAGTACTTCCGCGCTGCCCAGTTGGCGGTCACGATGCCGATCGTCGTACCTTCCTTCTCCAGGATCGGGCCCTGCTCGATGTGGATCTCGGCGTAGGCGACGGCTTCGGGCTGTCCATCGTTGCCATGGAAGCCGATATCGGACAGGGCATCTCGCACACTGATGCCGGCGCGGTCGGTGACCTTCAGGATGTCGTCGGCGTCGAACTTGCCGATGAAGACCCCGCTTCCCATGAGAGAAGGCGAGAAGCGAGAGCCTTCCTCGTTGAACCAGTTGACGGCAGCGAGGTTGAACTGAGGCGTCAGCGAACCGCGTTCGACATGTTCCTTCAGATGGTGCACAGCGTGGGCGGCGGCGAGGACACCGTAGGCGCCGTCGTACTTCCCGGCTGTCGGCTGGCTGTCGAGATGCGAGCCGACGAGCACGTGGGGAGCACCGGGTACGAATTCGACACTGCCGTAGATGTTTCCGACGGCGTCGACGCTGGTGGTGAGGCCGTGCCGGTCGAACCAGTCGGTGAGAAACCGCCTGGTTCGGCCGTCGTCCGCGGTCGCTGCCTCCCGGTCGACGCCGCCGGCTGCGGTGGCGCCGAACGAGGACATCGTCGCGAAATCGTCAAGAAAACCCATCGTCAGATCTTCTCCGGGGTAGCGGCGAGCTCGTCGATCTGGCCTTCGAAGGACAGATCGGCGGGAGCGGTGCGGGTGGGGCGCTTGCCGACCTCGAACATGGCGTCGACGCGGGCCTTTTCCTCGGCCGTGGTGCCGGTGACCTTGGAGACGATGAGGAAGACGGCCAGGTTGACGGCCATGCCGATGACGCCGCCGGTGAGGCTGCCGAGGCCGACGATGTCGTCGGGAAAGATCGCGGTGAGCACGAGGGCGACGGTGAAGCCGGAGACCATGCCTGCGACCGCACCCTTGCCGTTGCCGCCGCGCCAGAAGACGCCGAGGAACAGCGGGATAGCGAGCTGCACGACGCCCTGGTACGAGATCTGGGCGAGGAGCTGCAGACGCGTCATGTTGAACGTGGCGTAGGCGACGACGGCTGCGGCGGCCATGAAGCCGAGCATGCTGATCTTCGCGACCTTGGTGAGCTGGCTGTCGGTGAGCTTGCGCTTGTCGGAGTTGACGAGGTCGTTGGCGATCTGCAGGCCGCAGACCTGGACGCTTCCGTCAATGTGGCCCATGGATGCGGCGAACACCATGGTGGCGGCGAGTCCGAGCAACCATGTTCCGCCGTAGCTTTCCGCGATGGTGAACCAGCCGGTCTGGGGCGATGCGACGACGTCGGGCATGACCGTGCTGGCGATACCGACGAGCATGAGCAGCGAGTAGAAGACGCCGGAGATCAGGACGGTGCGGATGGTGCCGGACTTGACGGCGCGCACGCTCGACGCGGTGTAGATGCGCTGGAAGCTCGTCGGCCAGCAGAGCGATCCGACGACGCCGGTGAAGATGAGGGCGAAGAGGTAGAACGGGCCGTATGCGTCGCCGTCGCCGGGGACCTTAAGGTACTCGTCGGCGACATCTCCGAGGGTGGAGAAGCTGATGGGGCCGCCGGCGACACCGGAGAGCAGGATCAGGCAGAGCGCTGCGGAGAAGACGTAGGCGACGATGCCCTGGAACATGTCGGTCATGATCAGGCCGCGCATGCCCATCTTGACGGTCCAGAACTGGCGGATGACGATGACGGCCAGGCCGACGAACAGGCATGTGGTGACGGACCATGCTCCGGCGCTGGCGACCTGGAAGACCTCACCGAGTGCCTGCATGCCGAGAACGACCCACGGGAACAGCGAGACGATGCCGATGACGCTAGCGACGATCTTGGTGCCGCGCGAGTTGAAGCGAAGGCCGAGCAGATCGGGCTGTGAGCGGAGGTTGTATTTCGCTCCCCAGCGCCAGGCGCGGGTGGCCATGAAGTACATCATCGCGACACCGAGGCTGGAGTATGCGAGGCCGTAGAGTCCGAATACACCTGCACCGCTCGCGAGTCCGAAGAACGCGATGAACACCGATCCGGGCCACCACGAGTTGACGTAGCTCATCGCGACGTACCAGGGGCCGTAGGAGCGGCCGCCGACGGAGTACTCGTCGAACGTCGGGCTCGTCTTCTGCTGTGTGGTGTAGAGGATGAAGATGACGATGGCGTAGAAGACCGCCAGCATTCCCAGCATGATCAACATGTCATTCTCCAGTGAGGGGTGCGGTAGCGGGGAGGAGGTCCTCGTCGAGTTCGCCGCGGATGTCCTCGACGATGTAGAGGCCCCAGAGGGTCAGGCCGAGAACGAGTCCGTTGATCAGCCAGTACATGATGGCGAACGGAATGCCGAGGATCTCGAAGCGAATTCCGCTGCCCCACATGTAGAGCGGAGGGAACAGAGCGAAGAGCAGAGCAAGAGCGTAGATGCTGCCGAAGAACGTCATGATGCTCTTCTGGCTCAGGCCGCGAATGTACTCTTTCATGTGCGTCATCCTTGGTTGACTATTTTGAGAACCGAGTCGTGCACGGCGCCGTTGGAGGCGATGCCGTTGCCACCGTTGAAGTCTCGCGCTCCGTCGAGCGAGGTGAACATGCCGCCGGCCTCTTCGATGATGACCGGCATGGGGGCGAGATCGTATGCCTGCGTGGTGTAGTCGACGATCGCTTCGGCTTGGCCGCTCGCGACCATCATGTAGCCGTAGGCGTCGCCCCAGGTTCGGATGACGGCGCCCGCGGACTGAAGGTCGACGATGGAGTCCGGGTGCCAGTCTTCGAGCCAGGTGGCCATGACGTAGGCGCCGTCGAGTTCCGTCTTGTCCGAAACGTGAACCTGCTTGCCGTTTTTCCAGCATCCCTTGCCGCGTTCGGCGTGCATGAGCACATCCGCGCTGGGCAAATTGATGACGCCCGCGACGATGGTGCCCTCCTCTTCGAGGGCGATTAGGTTGGCGTACAGCGGAACTCCGTGGACGAAGGACTTGGTACCGTCGATCGGGTCGACGATCCAGCGGTACTGTGTGGTTCCGGTGGTTTCGCCGAACTCCTCGCCGAGGAAACTGTCGTCCGGGTAGTGCTCGGCGACCTGGGCCCTGATGTACTGCTCGATCTCGCGATCCGCCTGCGTAACAGGGGAACCGTCCTGTTTCGACTCGACCGCGAGGGCCGACGTGTCGAACCAGCGGCGGGCGATCTCACCCGCCGAGCGGGCGAGCTCCACGCCGAGTGCGGCGCGGGCCGACCGAGAATCTTCCACGATGCCTCCTTTGTGCGGCTGCGCCGCCTGTGCGTGCGTAATGACACCGGGCGGTAATTCCTCACTCACGACTAGAACAATGGGCGTAGACCATTTCTGGTTTTGTTCGTGAAGTGTGAACTGCGTGTAACGCGTCGCCTGGGCGAAATGACATAGGACACCAGCGGTGTTAATCGTGCGTAAATCAGCAGGCAGATGGTCGTTTCCTGGTCCCGCACTCCATTAGATTCAATCCACAACCAGACAGGAGGTGGACCGATGCTGATGATGGTGCACACCCATGCCGCCCTACTGCGGCTGGTGGAAGAGCTCGAACAGCGCTCGGTTCCCCGGCTACCACCAGAGCGTGAACTGGCCGAGCGACTGGGTACCTCGCGCACGACGGTGCGCAAAGCCATGGACCTGCTCGAACGCGATGGAGTGATCCGCCGCATGAAGGGCCGCGCCGGTGGTGCCTACCTGACTGCAGTGTCACCGGGTTCGCCCTCGCCTGAGAGCGCGCTGTCGGTATGTCAGAGCCGGCGACTGCTCCGAAGCTTGAACACCGTCAAGGGTGTGCCGCAGATGTTGCACGAGCAAGGTTTCCGTGACGGCACCAAGGTGATCTCGGCGCGGATGACGAGTCCTTCGGTAGACGCTGCTCGAGTGCTCGGCGACGGACCGGTTGTGTCGTTGCTGCGCTTGAGGTTTGCCGACGGCGACACATTGTCGCTGGAGCAGATGTATCTCAGCGGCAGCATCTGCGGGCGTGTGCTTGAGACGCCGCTGAACTCCGTCTACGAGACGCTGCGGACGTTGCTCGGTATTTCGGTGTGCATGGCGGACGAGTCGATCGAACTGGCGACGGTGACCGCACCGGTCGGCGCGCTGCTCGGGCAGCCGGAGGGCACGCCGATCCTCAAGCTCGAGCGCATCGGGTACGACCAGCAGGAGAGGCCCGTCGAGTACTCGGTGGATCTGTTCCGGGCCGATCGGACGCGGTTGAACGTGCGGACTTCGTCGTTGGTGAGCGCGACGCTGACTTAGGAGCCGTCATTCTGTTTCAGGGCTCTTGCGTGATCGCTCCCGGCTGGAGGATGGTCGACCGCCACGTCGAGTAGCGACTGGGCTGGATCGACCGCGGGCAACCAGGCTTGAAAGTCGTTCTATTCGAACGTGATCGAATCTGCGATTGGCCAGTCTGTCGGTGTGACCCTACGGCCTTGATCATGTTGACCAATGTGCTCATGATTGAGGTGTTCGTGTTGGCTGAAGCCGGAGCTGCTCAAACGCTGACGCAAAAGACGTAGCGGAGCGGCGTCGATAGGCGGATTTCGGCAAGCGCGTGAGCCGCTCCGGTTCCTGACTTGCCCGGCAGTTGGACAAGCGATTGCTGAAACGATCTTGTTCCCTCGATCTCGTCGATGTTCGTCCCCCGCGTCGTATGCTGAAGCGCTGTCGTGCATATCGAGGGGGAGTGCCGCGTGGAGTACGAGATCGGCGAGTTCAGTGTTCGCGCACGTCAGGCGGTGAGTCCCTACGAATTGGCTAGTGAATGCCTGCGATTTGCCTCTTCGGAAGTCGGAGTCGTCGACACGTCGAAATTTGGATCGCACCGCGCCCTGGACGACATTACGAGCCAGAGTCTGGCGGCCGCAGTCTTGGCAGGTGTTGGCCCGGCTGGCCCAGTCCTCATGAGTGCGGACGTCGAAGCCATCGTTGCTGCGATCGAGGGCTATGGGTCGCCACAACTCGCGGCATGGTATGTCGCACAAGCTCTATCCGTGGAAGTCGGCGGATTCTTGAAAGCATCGCTCTCACTGTTCGAGGACGGACAGATTCTTGTCGAGGGTGACGCGGTGCCGGTCTCACTCTCAGGACCGCCTGTGTTGTACGGGTTGGTCCGGGCGGGCGGGAGAGTTGCAGCGAGCGGGTTGACCGCGAAACCGAGCATCATGCGGAACCCGCGAGGAACTGGGAAGGTGCCAGGTCTTGCGCTGTGGGACGATGGCATGCGTCTCGACGTCGTCGTCGACACAGTCGCGGGAAATCGATTCGATCCGAAAAAGTCGGCCGGGGCAGGCACCGACGCGGCATTGACTATCGGTCTCGTGTTTCCCAATTCGTCCATGATCGATTTGGACGTACAGGAGCTCATACAAGACCATGAGGCGCACACGGTGTTCAATGTTCAGTTCGCCCTCCGAGGTGCTGATGCCGACGGTGCCGAATCGGATTCAGAGGTTGTCGAAGGCAGGTACCTTGCGTCGGGGTTAGAGAGGCTTGCTTCCGCAGGCGCACAGGTTGTTATGTTTCCTGAACTTTCGTCGACTCCAGTCCGTCAGCAGATACTCGGTCGGGCAGTGCAATCTATGCTCGACGGGACTGTCGACCGAAACATGCTCGAGGTCGTGATCGGCGGCAGTCTGCATCACGTCGACGCATCGGGTTCGCGGAGGAATTCGTTGACGACGTACTTCCCCGGTAAGCGCACGATTTCGGATCGAACACACGACAAGGTAGGCGCCTTCGATTTCAACTTCGGGACTACGAGGTACCGAGAAGACGTAGAACTTGGCCGCAGCGTCAGATTGTTCTTGGGCGAGACAACGACTGCGATGGTGCTGATTTGCTCGGACTACCTGGATGACGATGTGCAGAACATTTTGCGGACTGTCGCGCCTACAGTTGTCTACGTTGCGTCGATGACGCCGCGCGTGGAGGAGTTCCTGGGGCTCGCGCAAGGCTTGTCCGCAGCCGCCCAGGTATCCACCGTTATGGTGAACAATCCGAAATCCTGGGAATCGATGATCGATGGGTGCAGTCCAAGCTCCGCGTTGTGGGTCGGACCGGTTCGTGCAACACGGGAGTCACAGTACGCAGCGGAAATTTTTCCGAGCGCCGCTCTTCTGAGGGTCGGAGAAGATTTCGAATCAGTCAAGATCATTGACTAGTACTTGACATCGCTGCGTTTTGCAGGTGCAATAGGGAGTGCCTACTGCCTACGAGCGATTCGTTGACGCTTTCCCTCGCCTGCTGAACCGAACGCCGGATCGCCGATCGGCGCCTATTTTGGGCCAAGCGATCGCAGACGTCCTGCAGAGCGAATCGGCCGAGCGCGACATTGCGGATTTGCTGACTGACTTGACCCAATCGCGAGACCACCCGACTGATGGTTCCGAGACGGCGTGGCAACCCGTGTTGTCGGCATTACTGGGCGTCGTCCGGCAGTACGTTCACAGGCGCGAACTCGACGAGGCCGCGGGAGATCCCTCGAACGCCTCAGTGCGCGCGCGGATATTGTTGGCAATCCAGGCCGGTGCCCGTCGACCGACGGACATCGCGAAGACGGTGGGTTCGCCCCCTACCGTTGTGTCACGCGCTTTGCGCATACTTGTCGAAGACGGGGATCTGCGAGGCCCGTCGACTGACCCGAACGATGGGCGGTTCCGAATATATGAGCTTTCAGCTGGTGATCAGGGGTCGGTGGTTCCCGGGCGAAACATAGTCGAATTTCGATCGACGCAAACAGAAGCAGCTCGAGATGCGCGGTCTGCCGCCAGGGTGAAGCCTGCGTTCGGGCTTCCTTATGTTTCGACCCTGAATCGGGTGGGGGCCGACAGAGCTATCGATGCCGCAGTCCGAGCGGACTCGCTCTCGGCAGCGTGCATGGTTTTGCGTTCCAATCGCGCACTGACCGAGGCTCGTACTGTCGCAGAGCAAATTTCCGAACTGGGGGACGACACCGGAGACGACTTCATCCAAGCCGTTGGCCTGTACGAGATTGCACGAACGACGGTGGAAGACCCGGAGGGTGACCGCGCTAATGCATTTGATCTGCTCACCCAGGCAGATGCGCTGTTGAAGGGTCAGGAATCCAACAGCGCGGCGATGCAGCGAGCATGGATTTTGTACTCTAAGGCTGTATTTACCCCAACAGGTCTTTCTGCCGCTGTTGATCATCTGTTCGAGTCTCGAACCCTTTTCGGTCAGACGCAGGACCGTTATGGCGAGTCTGCGTGCGACATGGTTCTGGCGCGTTTCTACGCCGAGAAACTTGACTTTTCGCAATCGTTGCAGTCTGCGCGTCGGGGATTCGAATTTGCAGACGGTGGAAATTTTGTTCGACTCACTGCCGAGTGCGCTTTGTGGATGGGCTCGGCGATTCGAGTTGCGCTGTTGTCAGGAGTGTCCAACCACGAGTCGCCGGTTGTGTATCTGGAGCTGGCTGAGCGCCGGTTCGGAGGGCTCGGATTGGCCTCCTGGGCCGCGATCGCCCAATCCGAACTCGTCCTCCACGGCCGCTTGGACGCGCAGTCCTTGCAAACATTCGGGCCTGAAAACGAGAAACTGGTCGACGCCTGCTCAACGATTGAATCTCTCGCTCAACTGGTGCACGATCTCCCAGGCGCCAGTTCATCGTGGGCGGCCGCCTCGTTATACCGACGGGTAGGCGTCCTGTGCAGGCTGAGCGGTCGGTTCGAGCATGCCGTGCGATGGTTCGATCTCGCATACCGAATACACGAAACTCGACGTGACCTCTTCGGGATGAGCATTGCCTTGGCAGGTAAACGGTCTGCGCAGCACTCGGTGTTCGAGTTGTCTATGGAGGCGATGTACGAGCTCCCCTCCGAGAACGGCCGAGACACGCTGAACCAAATTATGAAAGACCCCGCCTTGGAGCTGCATATGGTCTGAGGCAGAAGCCTTCTCGGATCTCAAAACATCTAACGCAAGAAGTATTGTTGTTTTGCTTCGCTTTGTGTCGGGTTAGTAGATTTGTCGACAGGCTAGTCCCATTCGCCGGGCGCCCGAGTGCGGTTCTCGGACCTGCTGCGCGTCAGCAATGGAACAGCTTCGACGACATCGCCGCCGTTTTCGACACTGCACCCGATCCGACGCTTGCTGCCGATCTGGCAATGATCGACGACCCCGCCCGCGATCCGTGGCAAGAGTGAGGACCGTCCTCGACACGAGTGTGCTGATCGGGGACTCTCCCGAGCGTATCGAGGGTGACCTCGCGATAAGTGCCATCAGCCTTGCGGAACTGCATTTCGGCCTGCTCGTCGCACTGACGCCGGAGCAGCGCGCTCTACGACTACAACGGCTCGTAGCCATCGAGCGAACTTTCGAGCCACTCGCGGTCGACGACAAGACTGCGCGAAGTTATGGGCAACTCGCCGCAGCCGTCCGCGCGACTGGCGGACGTCCGCACGCGCGCGCATTCGACCTGATGATTGCAGCAACTGCGCACGCCCGCGGCGCACGTCTCGTGACGCGAAATGCGCAGGACCTGAAGGGAACCGAGGCTTTGCTTCGAATCGACGCTGTCTAGCGACTGGACGCGGCTTTGTCGTCGACGTAGATCGGATACCGTGGTCACCGATGAAAAGACACGAAGATATGGAAGCCGCCGCACTCGCTGTTCTCCGTGTCCATGGTGCGTTGAGCCAGCAATAGGGCGGTGCATGCCTCTAAGCAAGCCGACAGTCAGGCGCGATCGAGGTAGAGCTCTGCAATTTCGGTTGCCACTGCCGCCGCGGAGTCGGTGATGGCATCCTCGGAATCCCCATCGTCGACGAGTGCGTTCGCAAGTTCCGCCCCTCTGAGATCACGCGACCGCAGAAGCTCCCATGCTCGCTCCATGAGGCGTACCGATGTCGCGAAGTCCAGACCCGGTTGATTCGAGCGAAGCGCGGTTGCGGCCCAATCGGCATCGAACGTCCCTCGGGGCGGGCCGAACACCCGTTCGCCGGATGAGTAACTCTGCGGTTCCATGCCCACCGATGCTATCCGTTGCCGGCTGACACCGTTCCGAAGCTGGAACTTCCCGCCCGCACGCGAACGAAAATACAAATCTTACTACGTATTTCCACTCACATGCGACGGAAAAGCCTAGCAGCAGTGACCACCCACCTTCGGGGTCTCCGGCGCCAGATCGAGCATCGGGTTCCCGTCGAAGAAACCCGTTGGCTTGAGGTGCAGACTGACGTGACTGACCGGCATGACCGGCCAATCCTCCGGACGCACGACGTGGTGCGCTGCGACCGTCGGCCAGATAACCAAGTCCGCGCCGTCGAGTGACCGGTCCTGAGCGGTGTAGGCAACGAGGCCGTCGTGCCCGGGGTTCTGGGCGACGTACTCACCGGCCGCGTATCGCTCGCGTTCGGTGAAAGGTGTTGCCCACATGTGCTTGGTCGCGAAGCCGCCGCGGCGCGCCTGCTGCGAACCGGGCTGCGCGAGAGGCAAAGCCACCGCTCCCGAAGGTTCGATCTTGTACCCGATGTGCCCACCGAGCTTGTTCGTCCTGTCCGCATTGGCGATCAGCCAACTACGAGCCTTGAGCGGATCTGCGACCCGCTGCGCCTCCGATTCGCTGGTGAGCTGACGCTTGGTCTGACGCCACGCGTTGCCGTGCGGATTCTCGGGTCCGACTGGCACAGCCTCGGCTTCGAGCTCGTACAGATTGTTGCGCTCGCCGTCGACTTTCATGTCCAGCCGCACACTGAAGAAGTGCTGGTGATGAGGCCCGTACAGGCCGGGTGCGACGAGGGTGCCGAACTCGGGAACCTGGCCCTGCTCGATCGCGCCGGTGGAGATGATGCCGGTCAGCTTGATCTCGAACTCGATCGACCCGTCCAAGTAGAGGTTCCAGTAGAAGCCGTAGTCGTAGTTGCCGACCGTCGCGAAGAACGACACGACCAGGCGGCGATTGCGACGAACTTGCCCGAGGTTGTCGCGGAAGTCGGTGTGCTTCCAGCCGATGCTGTAGTCCTCCTCGTGCATGCAGATCGCGTTCGGCAGCTCGATGGGTTGGCCGTCCTGATCGTTCACGTACGCGTCGAAGTAGTGAATTTCGCCCAGGCAGTCGCAGCCCAGCTGAAGTGAATTCGCGAGAACGCCCAGCCCGTACTCACCCTCGTCGAAGACGTTCTTGTTCCATTGACTGTCACCGGGATCGCCGTAGGGGACGTACATTTCCGACAATGACGCGCGGTGGATGACAGGACGGACTGTGCCGCGATCGACGTAGCTGACGTCGTGCAGAACGAGACCTTCGCGCGGCGTGAAACCCACGCGCAGCCGCCAATTGGCCCACTCGACGTAGTGACCATCGACGGTGAACGACGGCCCGTCGGGCTGGGTGATATCGATCTTCTTCATTGGAGCCCGCTGCTCAGCGAACTCGGGGACGTTGCCAGGGCGTTCGTAGAAGCCGGGGAGGTAGTTGCCGGGAGTCCGGGGGATGGGTACGACGCCGGTGTCGGCAACGTCGACGACTTCCATCGCGTCCATATCGACTGTCACGACCAGGTTTTCGACGGGGCGGGCGTACCCGTTCTCCTGGGCTTCGCTGCGAACGAAGGTGAGCGGGCGGGCGAGGCGTCGACCACCGGGGTTGTCGTCGTCGGTGGTGTGACCGCTGGCCCATTTGTCGACCATCGCCAGACTGAAGTTGGTGACGCCGCGGTTGATCATCGCGTCCTGCCAACGCGGGTCGGCTTTGATGACGTCCTCGCACTGCAAGAATTCTTCGAGAGTGATGGGTGGTTGGGCATCGGCGATCTCGGTGTAGCTGACCACCGCATTCTCGGTGAGGGAGACGACCGCCTCGAAGGTGGCATGTGCGTCGCGGTCACGCAGGACGATGAAGGCCCGACGGTCCGTATGTGGTTGCTTCAGTTGTTCTTTCGACGGTTCGTTGAGCTCGATGTAGACGAAACGTGCAGAGGAGGTGAGGTTCTGCTCGCGGATCACGATCGCCGACGCCAGCGAGATCTCCTGCGGGCTCAGCGGCGCTAGTGGGTGGGTGGTGACGGGCGCGAACGTGTCGGTCATCGAAGCTCCTGCAGTCTGTAAGGGCGGAATTCGGGGTGAACGTGGCGGGTTCGGAAGAAGACGACGGATGCAGCGAGTACGAGTTCTGCGGCGGCGACGGCCGAAGCTATCGTCATGCTGGACGTTCGGCTGACGGCGGTGTGATGGTGCGTCGGGAACGATGAGTGCGCGAGCAGCATGCCGGCACTCGTTGCAGCGACCATCACCCATGCTCTGTTGCCCCCGGACCGGAGCAGATCCACAGCGCAGTAGACGCACAGAAGGGCCATGGCCGTCACAAACGCACTGGTGGCGTCGGTAACGCCCATTCGCAGGTGTAGAACAGCTGACGCCAGGGCCAGTGCTGCGGCGATGCGATTGACCCACACTGTCGTTTGCTCCCGTCCGTCGTCTGTTCAGTCGACGGTAGGGGTAGACCATTACTGGTTTTCGAGACTCGTGTGAGGGGTGTGTTACTCGGGGTGTCGGATCGGGCCAGCTGGCTATTCGGTCGGCCGGTTGTCCCGGGTGGTCATTCGTTCGAATGAATCAGGACACGAAATCGAAACATTCCGACCTTTCGGTCCTATAACTACGGAGCACCACTTCGACCAGAGACCAGGACTCCATGACGTTTCCGCACGACCCCAACCAGCCCCAGCCCTCCGGACAGGCACCATACGGTCAGACTCAGCCCTTTGCGCAGACCCCTCAAGGGCAGCCCCAGGCTCCCTACGGCGCCCAACCGCCGCACGGTCAGCCCTACCCGCAGCAACCGTACGGCCAGCCGCCCGCGAAGAAGAAGCGGAAGTGGCCGTGGGTTGTGGGTGGCGTCGTGGTCGTGCTGATCGTGGCCGGGATGGTCGGTGGGGGTGACGAGGATAAGTCGAGCACGACAGCACAATCCACATCATCTGTCGCGGTTGCACCTCCTGCTGGCGCGAACGCATCGTTGGAGGCCGTGGCGGCGCCCGTCGAACCGGCTACGTCTGCACCGGAACCCGAAGAGGCGGTTCCAGGGATCGGCCAAGAAGTGCGTGACGGCAAATTCGGCTTCGTCGTGACCGGCGTCGAGACGGGTGTAGCAACTCTCGGAGATAACCCGTACCTGCAAAAGGACGCATTGGGGCAATTCGTCCTGGTCAGTGTCACGGTCACCAATGTGTCCGACAAGGCGCAGAGCTACTTCGGCTCGAATCAAAAGCTGATCGACGCGCAAGGGCGCGAGTTCGAGAACGACGCAATGGCTGCGATCAACCTCGAGGCAGAAACTGCTATTGGAGGCGACATCAACCCCGGACTGTCGCAGAACATAACAATCGTGTTCGACATACCAGTGGATGCGGTACCCGCGACGCTCGAGGTGCATGACTCCGTGTTCTCCGGTGGGGCCGAGATCTCCCTGCAGTAAGGCTGAAGTCGTCGTCAGCCGGGCGCCGCTCAGGTGCCCGGCCGTTCGTCGGCCATTTACTGGACGTCGAACGTAGCGACACCGACCTTGCCGGAGATCCGGTCCACAGCCGTGACCGTGTACGTACCTGGCGCCGTGACTTCGATGCCGTTGTCACTGCCGTTGAAGCTTGTTGCGAAGTATCCGTGGCATTCGGCGCTCTGCACCATGGGAAATGCGGTGGGTCCGGTGATCGTGACTTCGACCTGACAATCGTCACCCTCGTAGTCGGCCTCGGGATCGGACATGACCGGGATCCAGTTGAACGCCACATCGGCCGGGCCCCGGTCGTTCAGTCCGTACAGCGTGGGTCCGAGCTTCTTTCCCGTGATGACTGGTTCCGCGAGTTTGGTCGACACCGTCAGTCCGACGATGTCTCGTGCGGAGAGCTTTCCGGTAGGAGCATCGACGGGCGATGGAGCGTTGGTAGGCGTTGTCGTGGAACCGGACACGGCGAGTTGGACCGTCGCCGTGTTGGCCCCGGTGAACTCACCGATCAAGCCCGAGATGGAGTTGGCCAGCAACGCTGCGCCGCCGGGAAGCACGGTGAGAACGGCCGCCAACGACCGAGTCGCCAGAGACGCAGTCTTCTCCGCTGTGACACCTCCCGCGCACGTCGTGAATCCCTTGACGAATACGCCCACGTCCGCTGCACCACTGAGCGACCCGTTGCGCCCGACCAACGTGGACATGCACTCGGCCATCGAATCGAGCTGGAAGAGAGCGGCATTGGGATAAAGAATGTTCAGACCGTAGATGAGAATGTTCACGAGATTCATCGCAGCGTCGACTCTTAGGGTCACCGTGCCCGGCAAGGTGGCGGGATCGAACGTCAACGACGTGGACCCTCCTGGAAGCAGGAATGTGCCGGCCCCGACGACGGGTGCAAGGATGGTCGAAAACGTGGCGGCGGTCGCGATCGACTCGAGATCCGCGGGAAGGTTCACCGCCGACGATGCGGAGTTCGGAGTCGACGAGACGGTCCATCCCTGCGACGAGAGCGACGCCAGTTCGACGCTGACGTTGGAGCCGGACGCTGTAAGGCACGGCTGAACGACGGTATTCGACGACGTCTCGGCAGTAATCGTTCGTGCACCGATTGCGACGGATTGCGTAGTGCACGCGGGCGGTGGAACGGCCAAGCCCAGAAAGCCGTTGATCGCGGACGTGAACGCGGACGACATGGCCTTCGCGTCGAAAACAGCAGGAAAGAAGCTGGACAAATGAGTCGTGGTGGCAGTCAGTATCTTGCGGTCGGGGTCCCACGTGGAGGGCAGAATCTCGCTATCCGATGACCCATCGGCTACGGCAACGATCACTGGAACCTCGGATTCGCTGTCGGCAAACGTCGTCGAGGATGACGACAGGTCGAAAGCGAGAGTCATCGGTTTCGCCGGTTGTTCACCGTCGCCGAGCGTGATGTCGACGCCGGATGCGATGCCGGAGACGTACTTCGGAGCGCCCGTGGCGGGGATCGGTTCGGCGTCGGCGACCTCGACCGAGGTGCCTGCGGCCGCGATTCCTGCTGGCGCGGTGATGGTGAGTGCGCTCGTCTCGAGACCCACGCGGGCGTTCAGTCCATTGGCGTCGACAGATACGCTCGGAGAGGCCATCTCTGGGGCCGAAGCCGGCGCCGCGTCCGACGAGCAAGATGCAGTCGCAATTGCAACGACGAAGGCGACAGTCATTGCGATCGGACGTTCAGTACTGCGCACTGTGGACCTCCCGGTCTTTCGAACTCGGCGACCGGGATCGGTCGTGCATCGATTATCGATGCTCACGAACCGATCCGATGTCCGCTATTCGAATGAATCGGTGGCGAGTACAGTGTCGCCTGGCCGCGCTTCGAGAGTCGACGACGGTCCCGAATGTTATTGGGATGGCCTCGTCGACGTGGACCAGGGCGACAATGCACTGCAGGACACATCATCTAGTCAGTCGCGCATCATCATTCGTCTTGCTTTCCGCCCACCCGCGTTGGGTGAGCCGCCGATCGTCACAGGCGGCGGGTTCAGGTCACACGATGTCGAGAACCAAGCTCCTCCGCCGCACAGCGCCCACCATGCCGGTCGGAACACCGTGCCGTTGCCGGATCTAGAGAGCCGCGATCAGGATCGGTCAAGGTAGAGCTCGGCAATTTCGGTTGCCACAGCCGCCGCGGAATCCGTCAGGGCATTGTCGGAATCATCAGCGTCAGCGAGTGCGTCCGCAATCGCGGTACCCCGGAGGTCACGAGAACGCAGAAGTTCCCACCATTCACGACCGATAGTCTCCAACGACAACCCGTACTCCGAAGTACAATTCAAAACGTTGAAGTATCTTCGCGATTTCTCGCCATCGTTTGCCTCCCTTGATGATGCCCGCACATTCCTGGCCGGATTCTTCAAAGAACACAACCACATTCAGCACCACTCCGAGATCGGATGGCACACGCCGGCATCGGTGCACTTCGGTACCTCCGACGCGATCGGCGAAGTCCGACAGATCACGCTCACCGAAGCATTCCACGCCAACCCGGCCCGACTCTCGACCCGGCCGACACCACCGAAAATCCCGCACGTCGTCTACATCAACGAACCAGCACTCGAACCCCAGATCAACTGAACGACCAGTGTCTCACTTGACTTGATTAATTCCGCGGAAGCTCCCATGTTCGCTCCATGTGACGCACCCATGTCGCGAAGTCGAGCCCCGGCTGATTCGCGCGAAGCGCGGTGGCGGCCCAATCGGATTCGAACGTTCCCCGTGGCGGGACGAAGACCCGTTCACCGGATGAGTAACTCTGGGGATCCATGCCCACCGGTGCTAACCGTTGTCGGCTGGCACCGTTCTGCAGCGAAGGAGCCACCGGACAACATCGCCCAACCAACTTCGTGAACTATGGCGCGAGACCGAGCGTGCTTATCGACGAGCTTCCAGATCGTGGGACGACGAGAGTGATGCCTGATGTGAAAACAAGTGCGATCGCGTCGTCCCCGTCCGAATTGATCGCACCCACCTCCATTCCAATGAGAGCTACGAGTCTGGATGTGTGCGCGGCGAGGCCAATCGGAGACGCAGTTAAGGTCGAGCTCTCACCGTCAGCGCTGCGGAATCCGAATGTTCCGGCGACAGATATCGAACTGTGGTCGGAAAAGTACAGGGTGAATCCGGAATCGAGGGCTTCGCGCACGACCGTGCTACCCACCGTCGGGCCAACCGCAACGGATACATTTTTCATTTCATCGCCCATGTCGACAGGTCACCTTCCGGGCCCGAGATGATGTGTCGACCGTCCGATCCGCTGAACTCCCACGCCTCGCCATCGCTATGTGGGGCCGATATCTTGGTGCCATCGACGAATATGACGGTGAGGTCACCGGAATCGTTGGTCTCCGCCGCTGCGCACGTTGTACCGATCAGTTGCAACAAGGCAGCGAGACCCTGCGCGATGTTTCCGAATCCGACGTTCAACGCACCAGTGGCCGAGTCTCGCGGTCCGTTGATCGAAAAGTCGCTGAGTGCGATGGTGTCCCCGCTTTCGAACTCGAGATAGAGGTCGAAGTCGACGAGCACTCTGGCTAGCCGTTGTCCATCCAGTCCAAGTTGCATCGCTACCATCCTGGCGGGGTCGGGTAGGAACCATCCTGGTTCCTCGGGATGTGGGTTTCCGGCGAGTTCCGCGGACCCGGCTTCCCGTTGATGTCGAGGTATTGGCCATGTTCGTCTGTAAACCGCACGTACCCGTTTGGATACCGTCCGTCGCCGTCCATGATACGAATCGAGTCGGCGCGGCGTTCAGCTGCGTTCGTTCCATTCTCGGCTGCGCCGGGCCGCTGCCACACGGTTCCCTTTCCATTGTCCGCGGTACGTGCGACCCAATCATCCTTGGCGCCGGGCGGACGCCCTCCAGCTGAAGGCGATGTAGTCGCTTTCTGTGGTTGGGCTGCGTTGTCTGCCTGGTGCTGGGTCTTCTGCCGCAGCGCCTGCGATTCCTTCGAGATCCGGGCTGGGCGCTCTGCAACTCGTTCGCGGGCCAGGAATCGTGGGACCTTGGAGTGCAGAGCAGTCAGTACCGGTCGAATGAGCCGGCCTGCAGCCGCAATCGCTCGGGATACGTTTGCACTTCCCGCGATAGCTGAGGCCCCAAAGCTTACGAATGCGGCCAGCACGGTGACCGCCACCGTGATGCCCAGCTCGATTGCCAGGCTGTCAAGTATCGGAACTATCTGGTAGCGGGTCTCCTCAATTGCATCGCGGTGTTCCCGACACGACTGCGCCAATCCTCGGGATGCATCGCCGAGGTCAGCGAGCAGCGAAAGAAGCGTCTCGCAGTCTGCAATCGCGAATTCGACTTCCGGGGAGCGGACCTGATCGAGATCCTCGATGAAATGAGAGACGACGTTAGCTGCGTCGTCGACGATGTATTGCGCGACCTCGTCCCATAGTCTCGCTGCGGCTGCGAGTTTGTCGACGTCACCGTTCGGACAGGGCATGCCTATCTCATCGATCAACTCTTGAGAAGCCTGCAGCCCCGAGTTACCTTGACCGACTGCGGAGGCCGGATTGGTCGGACTGATCGGACTCGCCGATTCGGGGTCCGGTGGAAGCGCAAGCGATGAGTTGTCACCTAAAGTTGCTCCGTGCTCGGCAAGTGCATGATTTCGTCCGGCCTGCACGAACAGCCGTGCATGGTTGTCGAAGGCCAGGATCAAATCGTTTGCCGCAGTAAGCACATCGCGGACCTGCGCGTCGTAGTCCGTCCCCCACATCGAGCCCGCGTCGTCACTGCCGCCCATTGAAACGCAACCTGCAAGTGACGATGTGACCTTCTGGTACCCCGTCGAAAGCCTCTGTGCTGCTGCCGAACATCCGGTCGCGGCGAAATAGAAGTGCTCGGAGTCGACCTTGAGCACCGTGACCGGAGCCAACGCTACGCCCTGAACATTCGCAGATTCGCGGCGACGGCTGATTGATAGCTATCGCGAGCTGTCCGGGCAACTCTTCGCATTGAATCGACGCCCTCGCGCATCTGGTGCGCACCGGCGGCCCATTCGGTATGGGCGGTACGGTGCGCTTCCGCCGCGTCACCCGTCCAGCTATCGCGTAAGGAAGCGACTCGGTGATCAAGTGCGCCGAGCTTGTCCTCCAGGTACTCGACTTATGCGCCCAGCCTCACCACAGTCGCATCGAGCTCTTCGAGATCGACAATAAATCTAGCCATCAAAGAAGTCCATTCAAAACCGACGTGTGCTCGGCGTTGTTCAATTCGGCTCGTTGATAATTCTCAGTGGTCGCACCCAACAACTCCGACATGCCGGCGAGGGCGTCGAGAATCTCACAGGCACCTACCTGGACATCCGACCAGCCGGCCTCGTATGCATCTGCGGCCCGTCCGTTCCACGTCTCTAGCAGCTGATTGACGTCGTGAGCGACGGAGTCGAGTCCAGACATCAGTTCGCTCGAGACCTCGCGAACGAATCGACCGGCCTCGAGAACGTGGTCGGGTACGACCATGACAACAGATTCCCCCACTATGCCTCCCCAGACATCCCTCGGCAGATCGTAGCCGAGATTGCCACCGGTCGCACGTCATGCTCGACGCAATTGGCGGGGTCGCTGAACAACCGTTTCGGCGTGTGAGGGGTGTGTTAATCGGGACTCTAGTTGCTACCGCTCAGGCACGTCTCGCAACGCTTGACCGAGGCCCGCGCGAGACTTCACACCCAATTTGGGGAATATCCGATACAAATGAGCCCCCACTGTCCGAGGTGACAGGAAGAGCTCGGTTGCAATCTCCTTGTTGGACAGGCCCGCAGCGGCGAGTTCGGCAATCTTGTGTTCTTGAGTAGTGAGGGCATCCGACCGTTGCAGTCCTCCACCGGCAGCACGCAACTCTGTCCTCGCGCGGCTGGCCCACGGCAGTGCGCCGAGGTGCTCGAACCCTTCGGCTGCGAGGGTCAGCATCTCCCGAGCCTCCGCGGTGTGCCGTCGACGCCGCAACCACATGCCGTACGACAGTCGAATCTTGCTGCGGTCGAACGGGAACTCGGCCAAACCTGGACTATCCATGGCCTCGACGTACAACACGCTTGCCTCGGAGTCGGGGGCTGTCATCGCATCGACAGCGGTCACCACCGCCTTGAGCCGAGGAGAAATGTCACGGAGCCTCAACCGCTCGGCCTCGACGATGTGGGCCCGTACCGAATCATGTTGATGCACATGCGCAGCGGCTATGCCTCAGTCCAACAGAACATCGATCGCCGCATGCGATACGGCCGGAACTCGCCGGCTGGCGTGATGCGGAGAGCTGCAGCGTAGGCCTCACGTAGTCGCCGTCAGCGAGGGCAACGAGAACGCTCGCACGATGTACGAAGCCGAGCAACAAGCCCAGTCGTCGCGGCCCTGCCCATGCGCCGACCTCGGCCGCACACGCCCGAGCATGGACGACATCCCCGGCACACGCCGCGCGGAGGCCGTCATACGCGATGAACTGGTAGCGGAGCAGCTCGTTCTGGTGGGTGGTCGCCAACTCCACCCCAATCTGTACCGAATTCTGCGCTGCGGACCAGTCCCCGGTTCCGATCTAAGCGTCTACGGAGCACGCCGAATCACCGCCGAACTCCATGACCGGGGCGAGGTCATCACCGAGAAAACCGTCGCGAAGATCATGCGCTCCCTCGGCATCGTCGGGATCAGCCCCCGCACGTTCAAGATCCGCACCACCGTGGTCGACTCGTTCCCCGACGACCTGGTCCAGCGCCGGTTCGATCAAGGGCACGTCGATGCGGTGTGGACCTCGGACATCACGTACCTGACCTGCGGAGAGGGCTATATGTACCTGTGCGCCATCAAGGACGAACACTCGAAAAAGGCCCTTGGGTGGGCCATCGCCGATCACATGCGCACCGAGCTCGTCCTGGAAGCTCTGGACATGGGAGTTGCCGGCCGTGGCGGCGACGTCGCGGGCACAATCATGCACTCGGACAGGGGAAGCCAGTACACCGCTGAGATCATAAAGGAAGCGTGCGAACGGTACGGGTTGCGGCGCTCGATGGGTGAGACCGGCATCTGCTGGGACAACGCCGGAGCGGAGAGTTTGTGGTCGACATTCAAGCACGAGTACTACTACCGCCACACGTTCGCGTACAGGACCGAATTGGTTGCTGCAGTTGACAACTGGATGAACTTTTACAACACTCGACGACGGCACTCCACAACCGGAATGCTCAGCCCCCACAGTTACGAACAGTCACTGAACGCGCCCATTATGGCCGCGTAACCACTGTCCACTTTTCGGGGGGAACCTCAAACGTCGGCATTGCCCAGATCGTCGACCACTACGCGGACCTCATCACCGCAGTCGATGGGGAGAAGCCGGTAGTCGTCGATCACTCGTTCGGCGGATTGATTGCGCAGGAGCTCTTGGCGACCGGTCACGCTGCCGCGGCAGTTGCGATCGACCCCGCACCGATCAAGGGCGTGAAGGCGCTGCCGTTCTCGCAGTTGCGATCGGGCTTCCCAGTCCTCGGTAATCCGGCCAACCGGCACCGCACTGTGTCGTTGACCGCCACGCAATTCAAGTACTCGTTCGGCAACACCCTGATAGAGGAGGAGTCGAACGCTCTGCACGACCGCTGGACCATCCCAGGACCGGGACTACTTCTTGTTCGAAGACGCCGCAGCCAACTTCTCGAAACACTCGCCCGCGAAGGTCGACACCCACCTCGCCGACCGTGGACCGCTGCTCCTGACCTCGGGCACCGAAGATCACACGGTTCCGCTGAAGGTCACCAAGGAGGTATTCGGGTTGTACGCGAAGGGGGAGTCGGACACCGAGTTCCACGAGTTCGAGGGGCGTGGGCACTCACTGACAATCGACAGCGGGTCGCATGACGTCGCCGAGGCGGTGCTGGCGTGGTTGGACCGAAAGGGGTTCTGAGGGAGGGCGAACGCATGACGGGCTGTGGGTGGCGGCAACTAACTGGCTCTCTCGGATGTCAGGTAAGTGGCGCGGCGTTCGCGTCAGTCGTCGGGTTAGACCAACATCGACGCGAGGATCGATCTCGCCAAACGATCGGAAGCCGTCCGACCGTTCTGCCGACCGTGGACGGATGCCCTCCTGATTCGCGACCGCGCGGCGAACTGGAACCGTTTCGATGATCGGTGCGTCTAACCTGTTGAACGACGTGATCAAGGGGGATGGGTGCGTAGACAGGTGGCGACGCTGGCTGCGATCTCTGCGCTGCTGGCAGGATGCGGTGGGGGTGTCGACGGGAGTCCCGTCGCAGCTGAGCGTTGGGATCCGTGCAGCATTACGCCGGAGGCACTCGAGGCGACAGGTTTGGATCCGGCGTACCGAGACGAAGGGTGGGAAAGGGGCATCGAGGTCCCAGATTGGGGTAGCTGTGTGTTTCACGCGCCTGGGGGCGTGTACTCGCCGTACGGATTGAGCGTGCTGTCGTCAACCGACCATACGATTGCCGAAGCTCGTGCTAAACCGGGAAACATGGAGGGGCGTGACCTACAAATAGGTGGACGCGACGCCTACATGTTCAAGACAGAGTTCGATCCTGCGATAAGGGATTGTCAGATCGCACTCGAGGTGCCGGGCGGTGTCGTGGTGTTCAATGCCCTCTACAACGAGGACGACGGGGTAGACGCCTGCGAAGTGGTCCTGAACCATGTCAATGATTTGGAGTCCGCGGTTCCTGCCGCATCCAACTAAGGGGTTTCGATGGGCGGTCCGGGCGAACCGGCAACGTATTGGCAGGCACTCGCAAATGCCGCCGATCAAGGTCAGCTGTACCTCAACGCAGAAGCCGCTGAACGCTGCTTTTCAGCTTGTGACTCATACGTTCAGAAGCTCAGAAAGCACCAGGAGAAAGCCCGAATCCTCGCGAATATTAGCGGCTGGGGCGACTTCGACATGGGACTCCAGCTACGTCAGATCTTCGCCGAGAAGGCTGTAGGCGGAGAGAACAACATGGTCGACGTACTCCAGAGCCACATCGATGTCGTCGAGGAGATGAAAGTGGTCTTCAGCAAGTTCTTCACGTCGACCAATGCAGTCGATGTAGCGAACGCCGGGGGCATACAAGCTGAAGGGCCGCGGTAGAGGTTGGAGCCGGGTGCGTCCGTTGCGAGCACTGTTCCGCGTCGCAATTATCCGAGAACTGCTCCAGCGCAACAAGTTCCGTGACCTGATTCCTTCGCGGATGCCGAGATGCGGTTTCACCTCCTGAACTCCACCGACGGTGAACTCGAGCCACTGATGCTGCGTCGTGCCTCGGCTGGTCCTCTCGATTGTCGCGCAAAATCCGTTCGTCGCATGTGCACGTTTTTAACTGCATACCCTGCTATGTATTTCCGTTCACAGAGGCCACGATCAGGATCGGTCAAGGTAGAGCTCGGCAATTTCGGTTGCCACTGCCGCCGCGGCGTCCGTCAGAGCCTTGTCGGAATCATCAGCGTCAGCGAGTGCGTCCGCGAGCGCAGCGCCTCGGAGGTCACGCGACCGCAGAAGTTCCCATGCTCGCTCCATGAGACGCACCGATGTCGCGAAGTCCAGACCTTGCTGATTCGAGCGAAGCGCAGTCGCGGCCCAATCGGCATCGAACGTCCCGCGAGGCGGGCCGAATACTCGTTCGCCGGATGAGTAACTCTGAGGTTCCATGCCCACCGATGCTATCCGCTGCCGGAGTCCGACTGCGCCTGATAACGGCTGCGTGATTGGCTGAGCACATGGACGTGGAGCTTTCCCTGCTCAGACTGTTGGTCGAGATCGACCGTTCCGGCTCGATGACCGCGGCGGCCGAAACCCTGATGTACACCCCGTCTGCAGTGTCGCAGCAGATCAAACGTCTCGAAAGTATCGTCGGCACACGCGTCGTCGAACGGCACGCGCGCGGCGTTCACCTCACGGACGCAGGCCGGCTCGTCGCCGCCAAGGCGGTCGCTATCGAGACCCACTTGTCGGCGCTGGCCGTCGAGCTCTCCGATCTTCGCAACGCTCGCGCGGGCCGTGTCGACCTGGGAGTGTTTCCGTCGTTCGCTGCCTCGCTTCTGCCGGACGTCATCAGCAATTTCCGTGCGGCGCATCCTGGAATCGAACTGGGGATCATGTCGTCGAGGCTGCGCGACCTTCAGCAGATGCTGCAGGCGCGAACCGTCGACGTGGCACTTGCGTGGGACTACGCCCAATTGCCGATGACGGCACCTGGCGTCGACAGCGAGGTCATCGCCGTCGACCAGACCGTGTTGCTGGTGCCCAGCGGATGGAAACATCGGGGGAGGGTGACGCTGTCCTCGCTGGCATCCGAGCAATGGATCGTCCGGACCGGCGGGCATGCGATCACCACAGTCTTTCGACGTACGTGCCGCGATGCGGGTTTCGATCCAGACGTGTTCATCGAATCCAACGACTACATGGAATCCCAGGCGATGGTGGCTGCCGGCCTCGGGCTCGCTGTCGCACCGAAGCTGACGACGCGCTATCTACGCGACGGGGTGACCGCCATGGACCTGGCCGAACTGCCCGAGCGGCGAATACTGTTGTGTCGGTTGGAGGGAAGCGCACATACTCCGGCCGGCCAGGCGCTTCGAGCGATCCTGATCGACGTTACCTCAGGTGTGAATTCTCCTTAAGTTAGGTGTGAGTAACTCTCTCTGGTCTTCATGCTCGATGAGCGGCACTGTGTATGGCAGCGGTCACACCGGTGGCCGAGTCCGCAACGAAGCGGACGTGAACAGCTGGAGACACCTTGACCCACGAATCGCCGACAACGCCGCGCAGCAACGTGCTCGAACTGGTCGTGCTCGACGGCGACGGAATCGGCCCCGAGATCGCTGACGCCACAACCCGGGTTGTCGACGCCGTACTCGCCCCCATCGGGATCACGCCGCACTTCCGACGTGAGCTCATCGGGTTCGACGCCCTCCGCGCGTCCGGAACGACGATGCCGCCCGAGGTCGTGGACATATCCCGCGCCGCCGACGGTGTCATCCTCGGCCCGGTCTCGCACCTCGACTATCCGCCCAGCGCGGAAGGAGGCGTCAACCCATCGGGGATCCTGCGGCGCCGGCTGGACCTGTACGCAAACATTCGGCCTGCACGCACGGTCGATGCACTGCCGAATCCGCTGAACCGCTCGTTCGACCTCGTGATCGTGCGCGAGAACACCGAAGGCTTTTACGCCGACCGAACCATGTTCGCGGGCGGTGGAGAATTCATGCCCACCGAAGACCTCGCGCTCGCGATCCGCAAGGTCACCAGGGCCGGCTCGGAGCGAATCGTCCGTCGTGCATTCGAACTCGCCCGCACGCGCCGATCCAAGGTCACCGTCGTACACAAGGCAAATGTGCTCAGGCTCAGCGACGGTCTCTTCCTCGAAGCCGCGCGGCATGTCCGCGCAGACTTCCCCGACGTCACGTACGAGGAACTTCTGGTCGACGCCGTCGCCGCACTGCTGATCAGGAGCCCGGAACATTTCGACGTCATCGCCACCACGAACATGTTCGGGGACATACTCTCCGACGAGGCTACCGAGCTTTCGGGCAGTCTCGGCCTCGCCGCATCCCTGAACGTGGGCAAGGGCCACGCCGTCGCACAGGCACAACACGGCTCGGCACCGTCCATCGCAGGCCGCGGTGTAGCCAACCCCGCCTCCCTGATCGGTTCGGCTGCAATGCTGCTGACGTGGATCGGCGACCAACGAGATGACGCCAGGCTGACGGATGCAGGTGTGCGGATTCATCGTGCGATCGATCTCGCTGTCGCATCACCGGACACTCGGACCAAGGATCTTCGCGGAACAGCAGACACCGAAGGCTTCACCACGGCAGTCATCGGCCACCTCGCCGCGGAGCGCTGAGACATGCTGGCAATACTCGGCTTTGCCTCGCTGGCGTCGTTCATGCTCGTCGTCATCAAGAAGTGGGCGACGGCTCTCGTCGCGGTCGTTTTCATTCCCATCATCGTTCTGTTGATCAGTGGTCGGGGCGCCGATCTACCGGAGATGGTCGCGGTAGGGATCGAAACCGTCGCCCCCACAGCAATTCTTCTGCTGTTCGCCGTTCTCTACTTCGGCGTCATGATGGACGCTCGCCTTTTCGACCCGGTCTCACGTGCCATCATCCGCTTGTCCGGCGGTGACCCTGTCAAGATCTGCGTCGGCACCGCTGTACTCGCGCTGTTGGTCGCGTTGGACGGTGACGGCACCACCTCGTACATGATCATCTGCTCGGCGTTCCTGCCCATCTATCGGCAGTTGGAAATCAATCCTCTTGTCATCGCGACGATTTCGACGATGGCATTGGGTACCATCTCCGGAACGACGCCGTGGGGAGGGGCTGCGACTCGAGCCATCAGCGTGCTGGGTATCGACGCAACCGACTACTTCGTCCACATGCTTCCGGCGATGCTGATGATGTCCGCATCGATCATCGGGCTCGCGTATCTGCTGGGACGCAACGCACGCAAGAACATCACAGCCGAACGAATCGCTGAAGTCAGAGCTGACATCGGCTCCGGTGGTCACCAGCGGTCCGAGGACGGAACCGTGATGACCAAGGCAACGTGGCGAACATGGGCCAACGCGGCCTGCACCGTCACCTTGTTGGTGTTGCTCGTTCTCGGTGTCGCCGACCTGCTGGTGCTGTTCATGCTGGGCTTCATCATCGTTCTGGTGCTCAATCACCCGCGCCCTTCCGATCAAGGGGAGGTCATTCGCGCACACGCGGCCAACGCAGTCCCCGTCGTCATCCTCGTGCTCGGTGCCGGTGTGTTCACCGGGATTCTCACCGAGACCGGTATGACAACGGCCATGGCGAACGCTCTGATCTCGCTCATACCGGACGGCGCCGAAGGCCTTCTGCCCGCGGCAGCAGCGGTGATCGGTATTCCGTTGAGTTTCTTCATGGCCAACGACGCGTACTTCTTCGGAATCGTCCCGGTGCTGGCGGAATCGGCGGCGCAACATTCGATTCCGCCGGAGGAGATGGCCCGCGCAGCTGTCATCGGGCAGATGGCTCATTCGATCGGACCGGCGTCGGCACCGCTGTGGGTCCTGCTCGGCCTCGTCAGATCCTCACTCGGCGACTTTCAGCGCTTCGCATTCCTGTGGGTTCTGACCGCATCGCTGCTCTACGTAGTCTTCGCCGTCCTCACCGGCGCCATCTCGCTGAGTTTCTGACACAAGGCGGAACCGATTTCCACTTCCCCGCGTCTGAATCTGTAGGACCGGCTTCCACGCCGGAGCAGGGGAGGACAAACGCGTGAAGATTCCATCAGATTTTCCACCGGTGCTGTATGTGCCGTGTCATCAACACGTTTCGGATCCATCGGACGCTCGTGTGTTGCTCAACAACACACGCGACGGCAGATCCTCGCTGTTGGTCTACTCGGCCCTGGACCGCCTGCACACGTGCATGGGCAGGGACCAGCCGTGGATCGTAATTCCCACCAGCTACCTGTCGTCGCTGAGGGATGTGGCGCCCTTCGACCTGGTGTTGCTCGACGTCGTAGTGCCCGAGGAGGCACGCGCATCATGAGCATCGTCGTGGATTACGAAGAAGTACACGTGCAGGCCGGCTATGTGAACGACGCCGCGATTCGGGTCGACGCGATTGCGCCGTCGATACCCACCGCCGTCGACGGAGGAATCGGGACTGCCGCGATACTCGGCATCTTGGCGAATTTCGTGACCTCTGCGGGTGAGCTGGTGGTCGGCCTTGCAGGGATGAGCGGCGTTCTGAACGAATGTGCCACCCGATACGCCGAGCAAGACATCGTCGCAGCCGACGAAATCAACGTCGCGGCGTGGGCGGAGTAGGTCATGAGCATCGATACTCACATAGACGGTGACCCCGAATCTGTCCGCCAGGTCGCTCGTTTCCTACGAGACCGGCTCGCTCCGGCCGTGGATGAATCCGCAGACACGGTGTTCGCGGCCCGGAACAGAATCGACGGAGCGTGGGACGGGCCCGCCTCCGACGTGGCGATACCGAAGATGACCCTAGGTGCCGAGAGCGCCCTGAAGGTGTCTTCGGCGGCTCGAGATCACGCTGGGAAGGTCGACGATTTCGCCACCGGACTGCAGAAAGCATCGGACATGATGGCCGGTGCGCGACGCGACGCCGCCGGGGCAGGGCTGACCGTGGTCGGCGACGTCATCGAGGGAACATCGTCGGGAAACTTGGCTGCCGCCTACGGGCATGCGTTCGACGCCACCGATGCGGCGCGAACCGTCGAACGTGAGGCGGCCCAGGCTCTGATCGGAGTCTGGACCAACCCACTAGTCGATTGGCTCTTTCTCGCAACCGAATTGGTAGATGCTGCAGCCCTGTCGGTCGTCGATATCCAGGCGTGGGCGCTGAACGACAAGTCGGCGTGGCTGGTATCGGAATCGAATAGGTACATCGACCTCGCCCGGAACGCCCCTGAGGGGACGCCCGCCTCGGTGGTCTATCGCGATTGGGATTACGCGAGCACCACCGCCGCCAGAGCGGTAGATGTCGCCGAGACTGCAGAGGACCTTGCGAAGAAGGCGGAACGCATTTCGCTCCGTGCAGGTGGAGGGCTGGCTGCCGCTGGTGTTTTGTGGGACATCTACAGCGGGAAGCCTGCAGGTCAGGCCATCGTGTCCGGCGGGGCGAGCTTCGCTACATCGGTCGCAGCCGGAGCGGCTATCGGAAGCTTCTTCCCTGCACCGGTTCTCGGTACGGTCGTCGGTGCGGGAGCAGGAGCCATCGTCGGAATATTCACGTCCGGTGCAGTCGACACGCTGTACGAAGACGGGATCGGCAGTGCCGGCGATGCCGTCGTCGACGGTTGGGACGCGGTGTACGACGCCGGGGCGTCCATCGGCGATCTTGCGACGGGAGCGTGGGATGTCCTCTTCTGATTCCACAGTTCAACCCTTCGTCATGCAACCGAAGCCACGAATCAGATTGGTCCTGGGGAGCGTCCTGGGGCTTCTTATTGCTGCGGGCCTTGTCTACGGCTCAGTTCCGCATCTCTCCGAGAGCACCTGGGAGGCAGGCGGACTGGGTTTGTCGATGGCACTCTGCATCGTCACGTTTACCACGTATGCGTGGTTCAATCAGAACTCGTCGAAAATCGGTTCGGCAGTGCTGTCCAGAGTCCGTGGATCCACCATCCGGTACGAGCGGTGGGGACTGCTTTTGCGAAGCGTTGTCATTGCGTCGGTCGCGTTGATGTGCTGGTTCACGCTGTGGTTTCTCGTTCCACTGTGGTTGACCTTCTACGTATCGCTGGCGTTGCGTTCGGTGCGGAACGGCTGGGTCCAATTGGATGCCGACGGAGTGCGTCATCGCGGCTGGTCGTTCGACATGAGGGCACCGTGGGACTTCATCCAAACCGTGCAGATCGAAGATCGCACGGCTCGGACCCGGCACGGATTATGGACGGTCACGTACCAGTGCGTGGTGTTGAAGCCGGAGATCGTCTTTCTGGCGCCCGGACACAACACAGCGCGCTTGTGGCGAATCGAGAAGATGCCGCTCCTCACGATCGACCTCGACTGCCGACGCTTCGACGTCCACCCCGTGGTCTTGAAAAAGTGGATCGAGTTCTACCTGGAAAACCCGAAGATGCGGTTCGAACTCGGAACAGACGCTGCCGCGGAGCGGTTGGCTGCCATCACCTTGTGAGCTGCCTTGCCTGCTCAGAGCTGTCTGCACAACGTCATGTTCGCGCTGACGCCCGATTGGAACCGATTCGGCAATCGGTGCGTCTAACCTGTTGACCGACGTTATAGAGGGGGATCGTGTGCGGAAACGGGTGGCGACGCTGGCAGCTGTTGCAGCCGTGCTCGCAGGATGTGGCAGCGGTGTGGAGGGGAGTCCCATCGCTGCTGAGCATTGGGATCCGTGCAGCATTACCCCTGAGGCCATCGGGGCGACAGGGCTGGACCCGGCGTATAGGGATGAAGGGTGGGGGCGGGGAGTCGACGTCCCAGATTGGGCTAGATGTGAGTACATGCCGCCAGGGGGCAAGGCGGCGTACGCACTGAGCGTGAAGTCGTCTGTCGAACATACGATTGCCGAGGCTCGTACGAAGCCGGTCAATCGCGACGGTCATGATTTCGTAGTCGGTGGGCGTGATGCCTACATGTATAAGACCGAGTTTGGCGCTGCGATCAGGGACTGCAACATCGCACTCGACGTGCCGCAAGGAATTGTCGTGTTCACAGTTCTCTACCAAGAAGAAGACGGCGTCGACGCCTGTGGATTGGCTCTGAAACATGTGAACGATTTGGAGGGCGCAGTTCCACCTGCGCCCAAGTAGGGGGACTCGGTGGGGAATCCAGGCACACCAGCGACACATTGGCAAGCGCTTGCAGTTGCCGCCGATAACGGTCAGCTGTATCTCAATTCCGAGGCAGCGGCGGCGTGTAGTTCGGCCTGCGACACTTATGTCGAGAAGTTGCGGCTACATCAGCGACACGCAAGGGAGCTCGCCAATGCCAGCGGCTGGGGAGACTTCGACATGGGTCTCGAGCTGCAGACGATTCTTGCGAACAAGGCGGTCGGAGGAGAGAACAACATGGTCGACGTGTTGCAGAGCCACATCGACGTCGTCGAGGAGATGAAGGTGGTCTTCAACAAGTTCTTCACCGCAACGAACGATGTCGACGACGCCAATGCCGCTGGCATCAAAGTCCAGGGCCCAAACTAGGCAGTCATCGGTTGCGATCGATCCGCGCATACCAAACGATATTGAGTTAAAGCTTGGTACGTTGCCGTCATAGCCAATGATCCGAACAGCGGCCTTGCAGCCGTCGAGTACGAGAATTGGCCGTGGGACTTGCAGGCTGCGCATGTGTCCCGAACCCAGCGCAGGTTGCACGCAGGGGACTACAGAGCTGCCGTTCCTCCCGTGATCGTTGACCTCGAGCTTCGGTTGTCTGCTGAACTATCGGCTGAATCCGAGGACGCGCTGCGTGAAATTGTTCGGTTCGACGAGTACGCGTCTCAGCGCCTCTGTTCGACCACCGAGCTTGCCCCGATGAGCTCGATCCTGCTGCGATCCGAGAGCGCTGCGTCGTCGCAGATCGAGAACCTCACCGTCGGTACGCTCGACCGCTTTCCCGAGCGGACCCGCAGAGGGAGACGGTAGGCGGCGTCAGCCGAGAGCCTCGGCGATCCTCGGAGCAAGATTGTCGATGGCATAGGGGATCGACAACACCGAGTTGTACGTAATTGCCCCGCGCTGGTCGATGGTCGCGGGAACGATTGCGCCGTTGCGTCCGGCAGTGGTGTTCGCGAAAGATGGGTTCTCGGCGACGATGTCGAAGTTCTCGTCGGGTCCGAGGACGAGCATCACGTCGGCGTCGAGCAGGTTCACATTCTCCGCAGACACTTCCACGTAGAAGGTGTCGCCGGTGTCTCGGCTGGTGACTTCGTCGGGGATGTTGAAACCTAGTCCCGTCAAGAATTGGCCGCGGCCGTCGCCAGGTAGGAAGCCCGCGTAGACGCCGTCGTAGGACATCACCGCGACGCCCGTCTTCCCTGCGAACTGTGGGTATTTCGCGACTGTGTCCGTGATGAGTTGGTCGGTCTTCGCGTTCAGCTCTGCACCCTCCTCGGGCATGCCGAGAGCGGCGGCGATGGTCTCGGTCGCCTGAGCGCGAGGCACCGCGTAGGCGGCAGTTCCCTGTGGTCGCGCGACGGTGGGTGCGATCTCGCTGAGCTTTTTGTACATGTCCTCGTCGAACCCAGCGGCAACACCGAGAATCAGATCAGGTGCCAAGCCTGCGATCTGCTCGAGATTCGGCTCGGAGTCCGACTCGATGCGCGTGAGTTCGGCGTCGCCGACCAGCCCTTCTGCCCACGGTCCGAGGCCCGTCTCGTAGAAGACGAAACCGGTGTTTCCGACGGGTACCTGGCCCAGCGCGAGGACCACATCGGCGTCGGATACGCCCAAGGCGACGATGCGCTCGGGCTTCTCCGGCACGATGGTGCTGCCGAAGACGTGTTCGATGGTGACGGGGAAGGCGCCGGAGCCCTCGGTCGTACTCGACGTGGCTTCTTCGGGCGACGAGCACCCCACCGCCAGCGCCGCGCTCACCAGCAAGGCACCCAATTTCCATGAACCAATTCGCACAGTCTTCTCCAGACATTCTGTCGCAGGAAGGCAACCCTAACTAGTCGTCGAGAATTAGGCAAAACGACTCGGTCGAATCCGATGAGCGCCGAGTCTTCGGAAGAGGCCGCAACATTCATCCCCGGGCCCTCATCGAGGGACGGCGAGATCTTCATGTCGATGCAGCCGACCTGCGCTAGGTTGAGGCATCCCCAAGCAGAGGAGCGCCCGATGGGCAAGGTTGTCATGTACAGCTCGGTGTCGGTGGACGGCTTCATCGCGGACGCGAATGATCAGCCCGGACCCTTGTTCGACTGGCTGCTCAACGGCGACGTGCCCTTGACCGAAAGTGGTGCGCTCAAGGTGTCGCAAACGTCCTACGACTACACCCGGCCGTACTGGGACAGCATCGGAGTGACGATCGCCGGCCGCCACGTCTTCGACATGACGGACGGCTGGGACGGCAAGCCTCCAAGCGGGGTCGACCACGTCGTTGTGGTGACCCACAGGCCGCAACTCGAGGACTGGGACCCTGCCGCGCCCTTTCACTTCGTCGACAACATCGAAGCAGCTGTGGCCACGGCGCAGGAACTTGCGGGCGACCGCGTCGTCGAGGTTGCTGCCGGCGACGTCGGCGGGCAGATATTCGCCGCGGGCCTGATCGACGAAGTGCGTATGGACGTCGTACCGGTGATGTTCGGGTCTGGCAAACGCTACTTCGGGTCGGTCAGCGTGCAGCACCTGTTGGATGGTCCCGTCGAGGCACGTCAGGGAGCCAAGGTGCTGCACCTGCGGTATCGGGTTGGTGTTTAGAGGCTTAGTAGGAGAATGCCCGCCGCCACTGCGACGTAGAACACGTTCACGGATAACAGGAAAATTCGTTCCGAGATGCCAAATGCATAGCGCCGCAATGGCCGCACGAGCAGAGCGAGAACTAGGGCGATCAGCGAAACCAGGGCAACCCAACCGCTGGCGACGAGAGTCGTCGTGACGGGTGCTGATGCGTCCGACCTCAGAAGCTCGGTGAAGTCGCTCATGCAGCTGTAGCTGAGGGCAAACCAGGCGACGGCGGCGACGAGGTGAAGCCGGCCAACTGCCGTGGCCTTCGAGTCTTCGAGGTCGGTGGGAAGAAATGGAAGCGCCACGAATATCGCTGTGAGCGCGACCAATCGGATCACCACGGACGTCAGGCTGTCCCAGTTCGGGAACGCGAAGATCGTGGCCAGAGCGAGAGCGGCCCAGAATGCTGCCGTCGTCCAGGTCATGATCGAGCTCAATCGTCGTGTGCGCCCGACTGCATAGTCGCTGACCGCGTGCTCGACTATGTTGTAGTTGCTGGGAACGAGGTGCAACGCAATGAACATCAGCATGCGCGCAACCCCCAGAATGATGGCAAGTGTGCTGAGGGTGGTTGTCATTGAATATCTTTCGTTCAGGATGTGTGCGTACGAGTGGTACGCACTTCGTCGTGCAGTGCGTGGATATCGCCGGCCAATTTGGAGGGGTCGAGGCCGATAGCCCGCGCGTTGTCGTCGAGTGACGATCCGAGCAGTGCCGAACATCGTGTGAGGGTGGTGGAGCCGTCCGCGGTGATGGCCAATCTTCGGATGTGTCCGTCCCCGGTGTTCGCGCGATTTTCGACGAGGCCTGCGTCGAGAAGTGTGCGGACAATGCCGCTCAAGGCTGCCTCGCTCACGCCGAGGGCATCGGCCAGGATTCGACCGGTGACGCCAGGATGCTCGGACACGATGACGAGTGCGACGTACCGGTTGTAGGTGAGGCCCTCGGGTTTGAGGATGCGCTCGGCCCACTTGTCCAGCGTGCGCACCAGATCGTGGAGCTCGTGGGCAAGGTTCATGGCACTAACTTAAGTGATTAAGTTAGTCGGCGCAAGCCCATCACTCGGTGCGTGGCCGCCTGAGATCTACCGATCAGCCTGCAGGCTCGATGACGGACACCGACTGCCCGGCATTGTTGCTGGTGAAGAACAAGCCGGTGTCAGGATCGGTCGCGATAGAGATCGGTTGATCTCCTACGTCGATCGACGTGATCGGCGCCCACGTCGCTGGGTCGTACACCGTGATCGAGTCGGATTCGGAATCGACCGTCCACAACATTCCCTCCCGGGAGACTGCCATGTCGGAGATGTCGATATCCATTGCGCTCCGGCTGATTTCGTCGCCGCTGAGCGTGTCGTACGTGACCATGTCGGTATCGGTGTAGACGTAGGCACGTTGTTGCTGTTTGTCCAGTGCCACGTTGACCGAACTCGAATTCGACGCCTTGACCGCTCTGGGCGCCGAGAGTGTTCCCGGGCTCTCGGTCGAGAAAACCAGGGTCCCCATCCAGCCTCGGATCAACGCGATATGCGTGGCCGGGTCGATATCGACACCGTACCCAGCCAGATCGATCGTGTACTCGCTGATGACGTCGAAGGTGTCGGTGTCCACTACGGACACCCAGGACTCGTTGCTCGGCGTCTGCGTTTGGTCGTCGGGGCGGTTGACGACGAATGCGCGCCGGAGCTCGGAATCTATACCGAGGGCAATTACCGGTCGCTGGAACCGGATCGTCCGGGTCGCCTGTCGCGTGGCTGTATCGATGACGGTCACCACGTGACTGTCGGGTGCATTGTCCCTAGTGTTGTTGTGTGTCCACACAGTCTTTGCGACTGTGTCGAAAGCGATGTCCTTCGATCCGCTCGGAACTGCGATGAAGGGGTCGAGCGCGGTTCTGTCGCTGTTGATCACGCGAATGTCGTATCCGGTCGTCACGTACAGTTCTCGGTTCCATGGATTCAGTGCGACGTACTGCGGATAGGTTCCGGCTGGAACATCATTGACAGTGAAGCTCGTCGTCGCAGAATCGGACGCCGAGAACGATCGAACGCCCCAGATTGCCCCACCTACTACCAGCGCGGTCACGACGACAAGCACCGGAACCGCCCAGAGCCACCGATTGCGGTGCGGTTTCGCAGCAGGATAAGGCGAGTGACCAGCTGAAGTAGCGAAGGCGGCGGGGAGGTGGTGGCGGAGGAGGGGCGGTGGCAGCGGGTTCACGAGTTCCTCGATCGATGTCAGGTTCCTATCGAACCCGAAGCTACCTCTACGAGGCAGCCAGGTCTGTCGGTCGATTGGAGGACTCCTGATTGTCCGATCCGACGGTGGAGGGAGTATCGCCGTTGGGGTCAGCTGCCAACTCGGCTCAACAGTCCAGACCCGAAATAGACTGTGTCGAAACTGTAGTCGATTCGGTCCGGCACGAGTTTCAGAGTGAGGTCGACGTATTTCAGGCAGCCGCCGTTTTTCGTGATTTCTTCCTGGATCGTCAGCACGCCCGAGATCAAGTCGGCTTTGTTCAACACCCCACTGCACGATAGTTCCGGGTATTCGACGAGTCCGACGACGGTAGTGCCGTCATGAGCAAGCGTCATCCGAACCGAATACGGCTTCGATCCAGATTGATCGATCGGGCCGCTCCACTCACCGAGCCACGGCTCGACGTCCGCGCGTTCGATCGGACTGCCAGTACCGACGGGGAGTGGTATGGCTTCTTTGGCAGACACAGTGAATGCCAGCTGATCGAGCCCCGTTGCGGACCGTAGCAGGCCTTCGAGTTCGGACCACAGCGCGGCCGGCGCGGCGGCCAGAAGCCCTACGACCGCGCCTGCCGCACCACCGACTGCCGCGCCGAAGCAACGAAGGATCGCTGCGAATCCGGTTGCGCTCGGGTCATCGTCGACGGCACCGGAATTGATGAGATCAGGAAGACATTCGGCGCGCCCGATGGAATCGATTGCCTCGTCGGGAAGTAAGAATCCGAGGCCGAGCGCCAAGGTCCTGACCTGTGACATGACTGGATCGACGGTCATGTTGATTGTCGTGCTCGACAACGTTGTCGTTTCGAATTCGGACGTTTCGCCGGGCAGCATCATCTGTTCGTCCAGAACATCAGGCGACGTGGTCCTCCATGTGCTGAGTGCGAGGAGGTTTGCAGCGGTGTACGCAGTGGGAGTGCGCATTTCCCACGCAGGAGTACTGGACAGTCGCCATGCCACCGAGCTGTTGGATTGCACGGACAGACGAATCTGGCTTCCCACCTGCTCTAGACACGGCCACACGACATCGCCGAGCACCTTCGTCATGCTGGCACCGAGATCGGAGTAGTTCCCGTCAGGCCGAAAACAGTCAGGGCGAGGAGTAGTCATCTGCAGCGCGTCGCTTGCAGCAGTGAAAACTGTATCCGCCAGGTCGGAGATCTTGACCAGGACTGGCCAGAACCACGACAGATGGTCAGTTTCGACGACAAGGCTGCCGGCTCGGTTTGGAGACAGCACATCGATTTTTCCGTTCGATTCGCTGAGTACGAAAATGTCGGAACCCGCGTCCACACCGTCGAATCGAAGAGTGATGGGAGATTTAGGTTGCTCGCCAGCACCGAGAGTAATTTCGACGCCGTGTCCCACACTTTCGGCGAACTGGCCCCACACACCCGGTAGAGGCCTTTCGTTCTTTTCGATTTTGACTCGAGTACCGGCCGCTGCGACGCCGGCAGGCGCCTCGACCGTCACCCGATCGACCATGGCGGTGAAACCGTCCCGCCCGACCTCGATATCGACAGCTGAACCATCGGAGGACGATTGGTCATCCGGTTTCGTGAGCTCGGCCAACGTAGAGCATTGCGTCAGTGTCAACAGTGCGACAAGTGCCAGTATCACGACGAGTATCGATCGCATCGAACCATTCCGGCATCGCATTGATGGGAATGTACACACAGTCACGTGGCCGAGGTTCATTCGATTGAGCGACTGCGTGATTCATACACAGTCGAATACTCTGCTTGTTCGGTACCGAAGATGTGGAGACGAATGCCTGTTCCTGAACGCCAGGTCGACGGCCCGAGCCCGGGACCTCCTCCGCCGCCGCCGCCCACGGGAAACGATGGCTCCAACAAGAACTTACTGATCGTGATTGCGATCTTCAGTGCCGTGTCCGCATCGGTGCTGGTGATCGGCCTCGGGTACTGGGGGTACAGCTCGTGGCGAGCGAATCAGTTGATCGCCGAATCGATCACGCCACTCTCTTCCGGCCCCGACCTCACCGGCACATGGGAAGGTTCGACCAAGTATCCGAGTGGTAATCAGGCAACGATCTCCGCCGTGCTGAGCGCCTCAGATCCGATACGCGGGTCGTTCACCTTCACGTTCGAAGGCCAAGACTGCATCGTCGATGTCTCCGAGACGAGTCGGCAGTACGGAACTATCTACGTGGACACGCGGACCACTGCAGGTTCTCTTTCGGAGTGTGCTGATTCGGGTGAGTGGCAGCTGACATCGGCTGGAAATACGCTCACAGGAAGTCTGACCTGGTCGAGCGAGCCGGACATCGAAGGTATGTCCTTGTCGATGCACAAGAACTGAACGGCTCGGGGGATGAGTTCCACCGTTGCGGTTGCCGTGAACCCGTCGATTGTTGGAGCTCCGAATCATCCGAATGAACGACTGCCGGATCTCAGTTCTGCGCACTAGATTTCCGTCATGCGCATTGGACGGCTTTCTCGGTGACTATTCCGCCGCCCCCCCCTCCCGCACCACCGCCACCAGCCCCATCCGAAGGTCAAGGGCAGCCGTACTGGAACGGGCAGCCGACGTACGGGTACCAGCAACCGCCCACCACCAACGGTCTTGCTATCGCGGCCTTGGTGGGCGGCATATTTCTTGCTCCCCTCGGAATCATTCTGGGGCACATCTCGCTGTCGCAGATCAAACGGACGGGCGAGCAAGGACGCGGACTGGCTATCGCGGGTCTGGTGATCGGGTACATCTTCACCGCAATCTGGGTGTTCTCGATTATTTGGCTTCTTGCCCTTGCCAACGCAGTCACCAACGCATTCGACGACTACGAGTCGGACTATTCGTCCGACTACTACACATCCCAGTCGTACCCCACGTATTCGACGTACACGACGACTACCACCCCGTCGTACGACGTCGACGACACGTCCGCCGTCATCTCCAATGCTTCTGTCGGTGACTGCATCATCCGCACAGAGGGCAAGGACAACGGCGACGGGACCAGCGAAACGTTCGTAACACCGGTGTCCTGTAGTTCGAGTAGTGCGACCAACCGGGTGATCAGTGTGGGGACCTCTACGTCGTCCTGCAATGGCGACTGGGTCAAGACCGACAGCCCCCTCACCGTGCTGTGTCTGGTCGAAGAATGACCGAACGCACCGAGTAGAACGCGTGAATCGATGACAATCTCACCCCTCCGCCTCCTCCGCCCCCACCACCCCGCACCAACCGTCGCGAGAGCCGCAGCCGCCGGCCCCGGCTGCCGGAACGTCAGGGACACGGAGGCGGGGCTGGATCGTCGCGGCCGTATCGGTCGTAGTGGTCGGAGCCTTGGCCGCCGGAGGGCTCACGGTCGTCAACCTGCTGCGGTCATCCGACGCAGAAGGCCCGGTAGCTGGGCAATTGACGAACACGTATCCGGCTCAGCCGCAACCCGGTTGGAGTTTGGCGGTTGACGACGTCTTTCCAGGTGGCGCGTTTCTGTGGCCGGATTCACTGGGCGCAACGTACGGCACCGCGAAGTTCACCGATCTCGGCGCGACTCTGGTGACCACTGCCGGTAGCGGGCCCGGGCAACAGAGCGAGGTCGTCGCAGTCGACGCCGAGACAGGCGCTGTGAAGTGGACTACCCCGGTGGACGGCACCATCACCTGCGCAACCCAAGCCATCGGTGGCGCTCTACCGTGCGTGATCAGCCCGCGAGGCGTGACCGCCGCAAGCGTTCAGTTCTTCGACCTTGCTTCGGGCGATGTCACCTCACGTGTGGACCGACCGTCTGCCTCGATGGTCGAGGTCTCCGATGGTTCCGTGTTCACAGTGGACAGCACTCAGGGGAGCTACACATTCAGCCGGGGGACCCCGGGCGACCTCGAAGCCCAATGGTCGACGACCGAGTCCTGGGACAGTGATTGCGTCGGCTCCGGTGACGCTCACTCCTTCGAAGTGCTCGACGGTCTCGTTCACTTCCAAAGCATCAGAGACTTCGTGCTCAGCGCTGCCGATGGTCGAATGGTCTCCGACTCGAACCTGGGCAGCTTCGCATCACTTCCGGGCCAGGGTTTCGCCGGGTCGTACTGCCAAATGCCGCCGCCGAGCGACGGATACACGACCATCGTCGCAGCGCGAGGCGGCGAGGAGAAGTTTCGCGTCGAGCAAGATTTCCCCGCTGAGCCGTGGTTGGTATCGAAATCGGACAGTCGCCCGTACATCGGTTCGCACGGCGCGTACGACATCGAGGATGGAACAGAGCTCTGGACGGTAGAAGGTGGCGAGTACTTTTCGCTCGAGAAAGTCATCGGCGACATCGTCCTCGGTCAGAATGTGGATACGCTCTCGGCCTATCGCATCGACACCGGTGAGGAACTCTGGTCCATCCAGGTGGAGGACTATTTCGAGTTTGCCGGATCTGATGGAGAACGCGTCATTCTGTCTGCGGAGGACGGCCTCGTCGCAGTCGATCTAACCGACGGGTCGACGAGTTGGACGATGGCAGGCGAAGGCACCAGGTGGTCGTGGGGCAAAGCCAACGACGGGCTTGCCAACATCACCAACGACACCCTCACCTACTACCCGCCGACGGGTGGTCCGTCCGGTGCGCCCGGAAAGCTGCCAACCGCCGACGAGGGTGGCGGTGAGGATCAGTTCGTCACCAAATGCGGCAAGACCCCGACGCTCACTCCGGTCGAATATCGGACGGAAGCAGCAGGTCTCGTCGTCAGGATGGAGATGAAGGCGTCGTGCCCCGGCGGTGACATCGTTTCCACGAACTCGATGCGTGTGTCCATCACGGACAACGGCGCGAGCGTCGCATCCGCAGTGTTCGATTTTTCCGATTCACCGATCTACCTTCCGAAAACCGACAGCACCAATACGACCAACTCGATCGAACGCGATTTCCTGTACGAGCTCGACAGTTTCTGGCGACTCCCCAACAGCCTCGGCTCGGCGTCGAGTCTCACGAATTCGACAGCGTCGGGGACGCAACTGGTCGAGTGCGAGGACGAGGGAACCAGCGATCCAAGCCTCACGTCCGGTGCGCCCTCGCAGAGCCGAACGAACACGTCCATCAAGGCGGTGAGAAGTGCGGCGCCGACTACAGCGGACGTCGAGAAGACCAGTTTCGACGCCTTGAGAGCACAGGCGAACGCCGATTTCCCCTTCGTTCAGGGTGATTTGTCCGATAAGTGGGTCGCACAGATCTCGGCGAAGCGGATAGGGCTGGACGCGGCCGACATCAACGGTGCTCCCGTGCGCTGGACAGCGGAACAGATTCTGCGCCAACATCTGCAGCTACGACTGATGTACCCCGAGGTGCGTCTGCTGTGGAGCGATGAATGGCGGACCTTCGATCTGCAAGGTTGGTGGATCACCGTCGCCGGACTGACATTCGCCGACGCCGATGCCGCGAACGGCTGGTGTGATGCGAAAGGAATTGCACTGGATCAGTGTTACGCCAAGATCGTGAGCAACAACCGAGATTCATCTGGTACCACCAAATACCGAAGATGACGCAAGCAGAGTCAACGGTTGTTCGAATGACTGTTCTCCTAGGCGATCCCGCCGCATAATTCAGCCCACTGTCCACACCCTCGAGGAGCTCGGCGCGTGCCCGGAGAAAATCCCTATCAGTACGGTCAACAGAACCAATACGGTCCGTCGACCTGGAACGGTGCGCCGCAACCCACGTCGTTCTATCCACCTCCGCCCGGCTACCCGGGTGCGCCGACTCCGCCGATCCAGCAGCAGAATTACCAGCCGAAACAGTCGGCATTCACAGACATTCCTGTCGGTGACTACATTCGAGACGGCGTTGCCGCGGTCCTTCTTTTCCTGTCGTTCTTCCTGCCCTGGACAACGGGATTCGGTATCGCCCAGGGAGGTTCAGGCGGGATCATTGCGTTGGTAGTCCTGCTGACGCTGCTGTCTCTGGCGTCGCTCGGTCTGCCGTACTTCGCCCGACTGGGCATGTTGGGGCAGAATTGGCAGGTTAGCCAGGTTCGAGTTCTTCGGTTGGCGGTCAACGGACCGTTCATATCGATGGTCGTCGTCTTCCTGTTCTACGACGTGATTCGGGGGATGTTTCGCTTCAGTGAGACGTCGACGGTCTTCACCGGCGACGGCATAGGTTCTGCCGCGTGGTTCGGGTTGGCGGGCGCTCTGCTTGCCGCTCAGCCGCGGGCCGCGGAACTCAAGCTCGACTCCCGCGCGGGCCCACGATGGTTGGGATGGATCAAACCGTTGACGGTCGTCGCTACCGGACTTGCTGCGGTATCCGGACTGCTGGCCCTGATCTTCATTCTGGTGACCGCTGGTCGGTACGACTACGCGGACGGTGCCCAGACCCTGGAGAGTCTGATCGTGTCCCTGGCCTCGGGTGCAGTACCCGTCGCCGTACTGGGTGTCGTTGCCTTCGGCGTGGCGCGGCGGTTCGACTCGTGGAGATTGACGATCGCTGGGTTGTCTGTTGCGCTTCTGGTCGGTGGGTTCTTCCTGTCCTTCGACGACCTCGCGAGCGTCGAGCTCTTCCACACAGTGACGATCAATCCGTATTACGCCATCACACTGTTGGTTGCGGCTGGAACCATCGCTTTTCTGCCCTTCGGATTTCCCTCGGACTCCGATGCAACTCACGCCGGCTATGTGTGGCTCGACGCAGCCCGAAACGGCGTGCGGATCATCGCCGTATGGAGCTTCGGAGTCGCGATTTCTCAACTTGTCATGGCGGCGACCGGGTTCGGTCTGGTGTCGGTGGGCGAATCCATTGCTCTGGCGGTGTTTTCGCTGTTGATCGGAATCCTGGCTGTTGTCGGAACGAAGGCGCTGGCGCTTCGATACTCGACGGCGGATCCCAGGCCGTCCCGTGAAGTGGTAATCGGAATTTGCCTCGGACTGCTCGTGCTCATGATCGGTCGCCTCGTCACCCAGTCGATCATGTACGACTACGGCTATCCCAGTGTGTGGACGATCGACCTGGCGGCCACGGCCTCACCGATCTTCATCGCACTCGCGGTTGCGCTCGCACCCGCCGTTCGTGACCTCTACCGAGGTGTCCCGTTGTTTGCCTCGGTCACGGCTGGACCTTCACCGGTCACCGCATTCGGCCAGCAGGTGCCCCAGCAGCACTACGCGCAGCCCGTCCAGCAGACCGCGGGACCAGCTGCTGCAGCGTCCGATCCGCGAACAGCCGCAGCCACTCTCTTCGAGATCGCGACGAATTCGCCCGAGCTTCGGCCTGCCGTCGCAGCGAACCCGTCGACGTACGACGATCTGGTTGCGTGGTTGGGCAAGCTGGGTGACCCGGCGGTCGATGCAGCGCTTGCTCGTCGAGCAGCTGGACAGTTCGGCCTCCCTGCCGAGACGGTGGCTCCAGTACAGGAATCGCGCTCGGAGTCCACTGGTGGCATAGCGCCCGAATCCGTTGCGCGACCGAACCTCTCCAAGGCGTCCGCCGGTGACACCCACACTCAGCAGGCGGCGACCAATGCTCCGGTGAATTCTCGCGAGTTGGTAGCAGCGGACCCCAGTACTCCTGCCGCCACCCTCTTCGAACTCGCGACGAACTCTCCTGAGCTTCGACCGGCGATCGCAGCGAACCCATCGACGTACGACGATCTGCTCACATGGCTGGGCAAGCTCGGAGATCCTGAGGTCGACGCAGCACTGGCGCGTCGCACGAACGGAGACCCCGGGAGTACGACGCAGTCGCCCCGCGAACGTGCCGCCGCGGATACCGCTACGCCCGCTGCCACGCTGTTCGAGATCGCGAGCAACTCTCCCGAACTTCGGGCCGCAATTGCGTCGAACCCGTCGACCTACCCGGATCTGTTGTCCTGGCTGAGCAAGCTCGGGGACCCGTCCGTCGATGCAGCCTTGGCTCGCAGGAGTTCCGGAAAGTCCGGACCCGATGATTCAATGTCCGCCGGTGAGAATGCCGCCGGTAGTGAGTCTGCTGAATCTGAAACCACAGAGACCTCAGAGACAGTTGCGACCTCGGGTGTACTTCAGACTGTCGCACCTACCGAGGTCATCGACGCGGACGAGGATGCGCGTGCCATTGCGGACCCGACGTGCTCGGCGGCAATCCTGTTCCGCGTGGCCGAACACCGGCCAGAATTGCGAGCCACTGTTGCAGCTCATCCCAACGCGTATCCGGGATTGCTCGAATGGCTCGCGGGCCTTGGTGATTCAGCAGTGAACGACGCTCTGGCCGGGCGGCGATGACTGATTTCGGGCCGCCGCCACCTCCGCCTGGCCTCACATCGGGTACCACGCCTGCGCCCCCTCCGCCGCCGCTGTATGCACATTCGCCGAGCTATCAACCTGCATACGTGCACACGGCCGGAAGTGCTCTGAAGCACACTCCGAAGTCGCCGTCAGTGCTGTCGATCGCGATCTTGGTCGTGGCCACTGTTCTTGGGCTGATCGCGTCGATGACGATCCGAGTTCAATTCGAGTGGGCTGTCGTGATCGGCGGGGCGGTGTCCATCGTCGGATTCATTGGGTTCGCCTGGATGCAGGATGTCAGTGTCGGACGCAGAGTATGGGCAACGGTACTGGCGGTCCTGGCGATTTGGCCGCTGTCCACCGGTCTTGTAGTCGGAGCATGGATTCTTCTTCGGCGTCGATCCTTGGTTCCGTTGTTCGTGTTGCCGTTCGCGGTCGTGGGAGTTACAGCGCTCAACATCGTCCTGTGGAACCGCGTGTCAGGTGCCGGATTTAGCCTCACTTTCCTTCAGATGATTCTCTCGGTGACGGTGTTCGCCTGGATCGCAGTGGGAATCGACAAATTGATCAAGGATCCCGCCGTTCCTGAGCACCCCGACTACGCTAGGCCCGCGCTGGTACAGGTAGGTCAGACGCCGTCGGGAGAACCGTTGTACGGGTACGCAGGCAACCCCTACGGGCAGGCAACGCCGTACGGTTTCGCGCCGCACACGCAGGCAACCAACAGCCTGGCAGTTCTGTCACTGGTTTTCGGCCTCTTCGGTTCGGGCATCATCGCTGTGATTCTCGGCCATGTCGCTCACGGGCAGCTTCGGCGAACGGGGGAGCGGGGGTCCGGAATGGCCACAGCGGGGCTCATTCTCGGATACCTCGCTGTAGTGATCTACATCGGTGTGCTCATCGTTTACGGTGGCCTCCTAGGAATTTCGTTTTCGTGATGCTCGAGGTCTCGAAAGAGGTGCAACTGTGGGTGCAGTCAGTCCGTTCCATCTATTGATTGTTCTTGTGGTGGTGGCTATTCCAGTCATCATTATAGGAGCGATCGTCTACGCAGTCGTCAACTCGAACAAGAGGTCGCCGGCGCCGCAGCCTATGCCGAGTGCTGCGCCCGGCTGGTATCCAGATCCAAGCAATCCCCACCAGCGTCGCTGGTTCGACGGGGTCACGTGGACGGACGCTACGTCGCCATAAGGTTGGGCCGGTTCACCGGCGTGCAGATCATTCGAACGACAGATAGCAAACGGTCGTAAGTCCTGTGAGGCTTCGAAGTAGACCCTCGAGCATTGGATCCCTCGTGACCTATGAACAATCTCAGAACCCCGATCTGCCGCGGAACGCGACACCCCCGCCGCCGCCTCCGCCTCCCAACTTCGCGGCGCAGCAGTACATGCCGCACGCGCCGCAGAACGGACCGGGTGCACCCCAGTTCGGTGCACCGGCCCAGCCGCCACACTACAATCCTGCTCCACAGCAGCGATACACCCACGACGGCGTTCCGCTGGCCACCACCGGTGTCAGGGTTGCAGCGCGGCTGATCGACTTCGTTCTGCTCGGTCTCGTCTCGATGATCGGCGGAATGATCTCATCAGCAGCATTCGGGAGCACCCTCGACTACGACGCGTACAAAGTCACATCCGGCCTCATCGGTCTTGTCGTCGCTCTCGGATCCATTGCGTACTTCCTGGTGGGCGAATCCGTTTTCGGAACCACTCTGGGTAAGTTGATTCTGGGCTTGAAAGTTCGATCGGTCGAGGGTGGTCAGCTCAGTCCTGCGCAAGCGTTCAAGAGGAATGCATTCGTCCTGCCGATGTACCTCGGCTCGGCGATCTCTGCGCTGGTGTTGCTGGGTAGCAACCAGGACCTCGCCGGCGCGCTGACCTCCTTGTACTACGGAGGGACGGTGGGAGTGCTGGGAACTATTGCAACAATCGGTTTGTCGATCGCGGTGATCGTCACGATCAGCAACTCGCCTGTTCTGCAGGGCTTTCACGACAAGCTCGCCGGTTCGTCGGTGGTCACCACGCGCTAGGGGCGGAACTAGGTCGAATCTGCTACGAAATGGGGGATGATCACATGCGCGTCATTCCCCATCTCGCTGTAACGATGGCATTGTTGGCACCGTGAATCAGCAAAGTAGCCGACGCCGCACCACGGCCCTCATTGTCGTTGCGGTAGTGGCCGCAGTCGTCGTCCTCGCGGGCATCGGGTTTACGGTGTTGCGCTTGGTCGGCGGCGAGACGGGCGGCGTTGCGACCGCCATCGACGAATCACTGACGCCGACCAAAGCCGTCAACTCGGCACCGTCGCTGAAAACCACCGGATCGGCACCGAGCGTGCAGCAGTCCGTGACGTCCGCGCCGCCTGCGCCGACACCGACGCTTCCGGCGCAGCCTGCCCGCGGCGACCTCGGACTGACGGTCCCCATCAGTGTGCCCGCCTGCACTGGAACCGGAATAGTGGTTATCCAGTCCGCGGTGGAGCCAGCGTCCTACACACAGGAGATCTCGTCGGCGTTGGCCGCGAACCCCGGTGCTTCATACCTGCGGACGGACAATTCCTGCCCGTCGCTGAGGCAACAGTCCGACGCAGGAAATCCCATTTACGCGGTCTACCAACCGGCGGGGTCGACGACACAATCCATCTGCGCCGCTGTCGCCTCGGCACCTTCCGGTTCCTACGGAAAGTGGCTGGACCTCACGACCGATCCGACGGTCATCGTCGCCTGCTGATCCCCTGCAGACAGCCATCTCTCGGGCGGTTTCGGTAGCGGTGGGCGTTCGAACAAATCCCAGACTCCAAGAGCCTGTCGGTTGTTCGACCGATAGCGCAGTCGTGCCGGTGATGGCATCGTGGGCAGGTGCTCTCGTCGAACAGCGCAAATGGTGAGAGTTGAGGAGTAGTCGATGAACGTGCCAGGACCGCATGGTCAGGGCCAGCGACCGTACAGCCCGTACGGCTCACCTGCGGCCCCGAACATCCCGCCTCCGCCCAGTCGTCCAATTCCCCCTCCACCGCAGCGCTTTCCGTCCGGCCCGGGTTATCCGCCGAACGGACCAGGTGGGCCGTACGCGCCGCCTTCTCAGGTCCCGCGACCCCCGGGTCCCGGGGGCAGCAGAAACGTCGGCGTGATCGTCGCAGTCGTTGTGGGTATGGTCGTGCTGCTGGCCGCGTTGGGCGTGGGAGGGTGGTTCCTCTGGCAACAGAACGTCGCCGACGACGTCGCATCACCGCCGCCGACGCCACAGGCTGTTGCTGGACAAGCGAATCCGAGTTCGGCGGTACCGACCCGTACGACGGTGCCGCGTGCGTCTCTGCCTGCGAACGCGCAGACGTGTCCGGCTGATTTCGGTCCGGCAGGTGAGTACATCTCGTCCGCGGTGGGCACGACGATCACCTCATGTCCTTTCGCGGAGGCTGTGCGCGTCGCGTATGCAGGCAGCGGGCAACCCGGAGTGGCGCGAACCGTGAACGCTACGAGTCCGGTGACCGGCCGGTCGTACGCAATGAACTGCTCACCGGTTGCGGGGCTCGTGACGTGTACCGGTGGTGAGAACGCAGTCGTCTATGTCTACTAGGCGTTGGCGCTTGGGACACGTCGGGATATGTGCCGCAGTTCTGATTCTTGTTGCCGCATGCACGATCCCGACGAACACCGTGGACGGCAGTGCTGTCGCGCAATCGGACTCGGGGACGCCGCCGCCTATCGTGCCGACCGCGAATGCGCTCGAAGCGCCACCACCGTCTGCGTCGTCGATGCTGCGTGACGAATTCGAGGCCATCGCGTCCTCGTATTCCGGTCGGCTCGGAATGGCCTACGTGCCGGTCGGGGGTGGTCAAGTGCAGGTACTCGGTGATTGGTCGACAGGTGTGGCCTGGTCGACCATCAAGGTCCCGCTTGCCGTAGCAGCTTTGCGACAAGTCGAATCGAGTAGCTTGTCCTCGGCGACTTCGGCGATCATCGACTCCGACAACGGTTCGGCCGAGGATTTGTGGTCGAGTTTGGGAGATCCATCATCGGCCGCCCTTGCCGTCGAACAGGTGCTGATCGATGGCGGGGACGGTTCGACGGACGTGCAAGAGAATCGAGTCCGATCCGGCTACACACCTTTCGGTCAAACCGAGTGGTCACTTCCGTCGCAGGCTCAATTCGCCTCAGAGCTGCAGTGCGTGGACGGCGGCGCTTCGGTAGTCGAACTCATGCACCAGATCTCGTCGGACCAGTCCTGGGGCCTCGGGCACATCGCCGGGTCTGCGTTCAAGGGAGGCTGGGGGCCCGCCGAGGATGGAAGCTATTTGGTTCGCCAGCTTGGAATCGTCGACGTGGCCGACGGTTTCACCGCGGTGGCAATCGCCGCCGAGCCGGAATCCGGATCTTTCTCCGACGGAACCGTCATGCTCGACGTTGTCGCCGAGATGCTCGCAGACCATCCCGAGTTGCTTCCCTACGGAAGGTGCGCTTGACGGAGTAGCGATCGGGTGTACGGCGGCAGTGTCACACTCGCCGACGCAACCTTGCTACAACTAACTTCATTGCTACGTTGATTCGAACCCGCAGCTCACACCACTGTGCGATAGTGGCCCCCACCCTCCGCGTCGTCGCGGGGACTGCCAGCGAGGACTCGTTGCCATGAATGTGAAGCCAGGGTTTCGTATCGCTGTTTGGACGGCTTCGGTCGTGCTTGCCGTCAGCTGCTCGAGCGCTGAAACGACTGACTCCTCGGGCACCGATGTGCCATCTTCGAGTAGCGAATCGGTGCCGAACCCCGGATCGGTGTTCGAGGGAACATACGAGGCCAAACAGGTTCAGGAGGAACGGCCAGATTTGGCCCCCACGCCGGCGGAATACCAAACGTCGGTGTTCTCGGTGAAATCGTTCTGTGCCAACGAATCCGGACCGTGTGTAGCGTCGGCTCTGGTGACGTACCCCGATTTCGTACCACCGCCTGCCCCTCAACCGGTCGTGCTCGACTTCGTCGACGGCAGATGGATCGCAAACCTCGCATTGCCTAGTTTTTCCTGCTCGACAGTGAGCGGGACTCCGCTTCAGGCGTCGGGCTGGCAGGTGTCCAGTTTCGAACAGGCCGACGGGGTGGACGACGGTTCGTTGATCACGGGGACGGGAGTAACACACGCTGGACCTCCGTGTCTGAAGGAGTACTCGACCGCGTACACGTTCACCCGCACCGGGCCGCTCGATCCAGTCATGGTGATTCCGTCACCCGACGAGTTGCCGCCGCTCGTGGATTCGCCAGGTTCGGCGTTGTCCGGGACGTACGATCTCGACCTGACGCCGTTGCCAGAACCAGGAAACGTGAACGCGCAACAGGTCACGGAGTCGGGCAACTACCAGAGCTCATGCACCCGGACAGGGGACCGCTGCGTCTCGATACTCGATGCGGAGACGGACATCCTTCCGACGTTGGAATGGGCCGATGGGGCATGGTCATCCGACGCCACCTATGCGTCCGCGCCCTGCGAAGACGGCTCGGGCCAGCAGCAAACCACGATCCGTGTGTCCCTCACGAACAACGACGCGTCCACGTCGCCTGCCCAAGCGCTCACGGGCGAAGTGCGCAAGACTTACGCAGGCGATTGCCCCGGCGAAGTTGCGTGGACGATCGCGGCGACGCGCACTGGCGATTGAGCACGCGACCGAACAGTTGGGCGGCCGGTCCAGGGCTGGTGAACTTTCGGTGGAGATGGAACCATTCGGCACGACGGTGCGTCTAACCTGACGTACGAGTCCGACGGAGGGGGTCCGTGTGCGGAAGTGGGTTCCGGTGCTGTGCGCTGCGACCGTGCTGCTGGGGGCGTGCGGTGACGACGTCGAGCCCAAAGCTGTCGCTGAGCCGACGCGATGGGATCCGTGCAGCATCACGCCCGAACAAATCGCTGCGACGGGGTTGGATCCAAATTTTCGTGAGGTCGGTTGGGGGAGGGGCATTGCAGTCGAGGACTGGGCGCGGTGCCTATTTTCACCGCGCGGCTTCGATGTTCCGTATCTACTCAGCGTGAAGTCTTCTGACGTCAGAACGATTCAGGACGCACGCGATGATCCTTCCAATCTAACCGGGCGCAATCTCGCAATCGACGAGCTGGACGCATTCCAATACACCACAGACGTCGCCGACTCGATCATTGACTGCAATATCGCAATCGACCTGGACCCAGGTGTCGTGGTGTTTACCGTCAACTATATGAGGGTCGATGACGGCGTCGATCCTTGCCCAATACTGGTTCGACACACGAACGATCTCAAGAGTGCGTTGCCTTCGGCGACCAAGTAGGAGGAACAGTGAGCAGTCCTGTCGAACCAGTTTCGTACTGGAAGTCGCTCGCCGTGTCCGCGGATCAGGGGGATCTATATCTGAATCCGGAGGCCGCAGAGGCTTGCAGTCGCGCATGCGACAACTACATCAAACAGTTGCAGCTGCATAAAGCCTCAGCAGCAGACTTGGCAAACGCCGACGGCTGGGGCGAGTTCGCGATGGGTCAGCAGTTCAGGCAGATTCTTCGTGACAAAGCTGTCGGCGGCGAGAACAACCTCGTCGACGTACTCGAAAGCCATGTTCAAGTCGTTCGCGAGATGCAGGTGGTCTTCAATAAGTTCTTCACCACCGCCGAGGCCGTGGATCAGGACAACGCATCGGGTCTCGGCCAGCTCGGGCCCAAGTAGTCAAGATCGAAAGTACGAGCCCGATGAAAGATCCTCTGCCAGAGTGGGTCCCATCGGTGCCCAGTTCAACAACTTCTGGGTGATCGAGCTCGACGAGGAAAGGTCCAGTGAGAAGAAGCGGCCGATGAATCCGAAGTGCTGTACTGCGTCTTCGGGTGCGATGGATACGGTCGGCAGATCGAGACCGCGGCCGATTGCCTCGGCGATCTCCTTGGACGACACGCTGGTTTCGCCTACTGCGTGCAGACGGGAACCCGTGGGCGCCTTCTCGAGCCCGAGTCGAATCATCGTGGCGGCATCCGCGCGATGCACTGCTGCCCACCCGGTGGACCCGTCGCCCACATAGCCCGACACACCCGTCGCGCGAGCAGCAGCGACGAGGTACGAGATGAACCCGTGGTCACCGTCGCCGTGCACTGTCGGCGCAAATCGCAGCGCAACCGCGCGAACCCCTTTGTCCACGTAGTCCAAAGCGAGGTTCTCGGTGCCACCGCGCATGGCCTCGGGCCCGCTGAACGGCGACGCATCCGCCTCCGTGCTGGGTCGTCCCTGCGCCAAACCGGCCACACCCGATGCCAGGAGAAACGGCCGATCGGAGCCCTCCAACACGTCGAGCATCGTCTGAACAGCAGTGCGCTCGGCGCGGTTCGACTCCGCCATATCGGTCCAGTCGTGCTTGTTGGCAAGGTGGATGACCGCGTCGGCGTCGGACGCACCCTGACGGAGGCAATCCACGTCGTCTAGGTCTCCTCGAAGTGCGTTGGCGCCCTTGGCTTTCAGTGCGGTCTCGGCCGCATCGGTGCGTGCGAGGCCGGTGACCTCGTATCCCGCAGAAATCAACTCGTCCACGGTGGCCGAACCGATCCACCCTGACGCTCCGGTGACGAAAATGCTCATTGCGATGTTTTCCTGCCTCTAGCTCGAACGTTGATGTCAGCAACTGACATCAACGTACACCTGACGACAGTTGCTGTCATCACTAAGATGATCGTCATGGTCCGATGGGAGCCAGGCGCGAAAGACCGCCTGCGAGCTGCAGCGCTCGATCTGTACGCCGAACGCGGCTTCGACACGACGACGGCGGCAGACATCGCCCAGGCCGCAGGCCTGACCGAACGCACATTCTTTCGGCACTTCAGCGACAAGCGGGAGGTTCTGTTCGACGGACAGGAACAGCTGCAGGAGATATTTGTCGACGTCATCGCCGCGGCGAAGAACCCGTCCTCGGCCGTCGAGCTGGTCGCGCGCGCGATCGCGGCGGCAGCGACATTCTTTCCCGACGAGAAGCGGCAGTACTCACGGGCGCGTCAGGTCGTCATAGACGCAAACCCAGGATTGCAGGAACGCGAACTGCTCAAGATGGCCTGGTTGGCCAAGAAGATAACCGAAGCACTTGCCGAGCACGGAGTCGCCGAGCCAGGAGCAACTCTCGCCGCCGAAACCGGTGTGACAGTTTTCGGCGTCACGTTCAAGCAGTGGATCGCCGACGGGGAGCAACGTGCCTTCGCCGACATCGCGGAAGACATCTTCGGCGAATTGCGCGCTCTCACAAATCTTTGACGTCTAACCCGGATCTGCTCTCACGTCACCTCAGAGAAGATTGATGACCTCGAGAGCGCCGTCCGCGTGAGAGCTGCGCAGGCGCTTCTTGTCGTACTTCCCGACGCTTGTCTTGGGCACTTCCTCGATGAACGTCCATCGTTCGGGTAGCTGCCAGTGGGCAACTCGGCCGGCGAGAAACTTCTGTAGGTCTTCGGCGGACACGGTTTCTCCGTCGCGAACGACGACGGCGACGAGAGGCCGCTCGTCCCATTTGACGTCGGGAACGCCGATGACCGCTGCTTCGCGGACCGAGGGGTGCTCCATGACGTGGTTCTCCAGTTCGACGGACGAGATCCACTCGCCGCCGGACTTGATGATGTCCTTCGACCGGTCCGTCAACGTCAGATATCCGCCGGAGTTGATGGTCCCCACGTCGCCCGTGCGGAGCCAACCGTCGTCGAATTTGTCGGTTGCGTCGCTTCGGTAGTAGCTACCGGTGATCCACGGGCCGCACACCTCGAGCTCGCCGACCTGCTTGCCATCCCAAGCGAGAACCTTCCCGGCGTCGTCGACGAGCCGTGCTCGAACTGCAGCCACGAAACGGCCCTGCGTGCAACGTAAGTCGAACTCGTCCTCGGGCGTCAACCCTGCATCGGGCTTTCCCGACGTACCGAGCGGCGACGTCTCGGTCATACCCCAGGCCTGGGTGATGTGGATGCCGTACTTCTCGTGGAAGGCGCGCATCAGACTCGGCGGACATGCACTGCCGCCGACCAGGACGTCGCGCAAGCTCGACAGATCCGCGGGGTGCTCGTCGAGATGGACGAGCAGAGCCTGCCAGATCGTCGGAACCGCCGCAGCAGCCGTCGGACGAAGCGTCGACATCATCTCCGCCAACGGCGCGGGCTGCAGGAACTTGTCCGGCATGATCAGCGACGCACCGACCATCAGCGCCGCGTACGGCAATCCCCACGACATGGCGTGGAACATCGGCACGATCGCCAGGACCTTGTCGGCCTGGCCGAGCCCCATGGCGTCGGACATGCAGGACTGCATCGAATGAAGCCAGATCGAGCGATGCGAATACACGACGCCCTTGGGATCGCCGGTGGTACCGGAGGTGTAACACATTGCGGCAGCTGAGGTCTCGTCCAACTCCGGCCAGTCGAAGTCCTCGGGCTGGCCGGCGAGTAGAGCGTCGTAACCGAGGACCTCGATGCCATCGGGTGCATTCACCTCGGCCGGGTCGATCCCGACGACGATCAGGTGACGCACGGTGTTCATCGTGGGCAGGAGCGGCGTGAGGAGGGGGAGCAGGCTGGCGTCGGCGATGATCACTTGATCTTCGGCGTGGTCGACGATGTAGGTGAGCTGTTCGGGGAACAGTCGAATGTTGAGGGTGTGCAGTACGGCGCCCATCGCAGGCACGGCCATGTAGGCCTCCATGTGCGGTGCGTTGTTCCACATGAACGTCGCGACGCGTTGGTCGCCATCGATGCCGATGGACCTGAGGCCATGGGCGAGTTGGGCCGCTCGCTTGCCTAGGTGCGCGAAATTCACCGTGGTCGGGCCGGTCTCGCTCCACGTGGTGACCTCGGCCGTGGGGTGGATCGTCGTCCCGAACCGGACCAGCTGACCGATCGACAGCGGGGTGTCCTGCATGGTGCTTTTCATGAAGCCGTACTCCTCTGCATAGTGCTCTGCGTCACAAGTTTCACAGTACGTACATTGCGTGCCCAAGCACGGGGATTTGGTCGAGCGCCCCGTCGACCACATGGCGTTGCCACCGTAGGGTGATTCGATGCGTCGTCGGCGGGTGATTTTCGGGCGGATGATCACTCCGACGGGTCGGTTCGGCCGCATCATCGAGCAATGACGTCATACGACACCGAAGTGCTGGTGGTGGGTGCGGGACCGGTCGGGTTGGTCCTCGCCGTGGACCTTGCTCGTCGCCAGGTTCCGTTCCGGATCATCGACCGCCGCACCGAACCGACGGACGAATCCCGCGCGGTCGTCGTCCATGCACGCAGCCTCGAAATGCTGGACATTCTCGGTGTCGAGGACGAGGTCGTCGCGTCGGGACGTACGACGACCGGGGTTCGTTTCCACGCCGACGGCAAGGAACTCGCGCACATTCCGCTCGACACCGTCGACAGTCCTTATCCGTTCTCGGTGACGACGGCGCAGACCGAGACCGAGAGGATCCTGACCGAACGACTCCGCGCACTTGGCGTCGAAGTGGAGCGAGGCGTCGAGCTGATCGATCTCACTCAGGACGCGGATTCTGTGACGGCCACAGTGGGCGAGGAGACGATCCGGTGTCGATATCTGGTTGGGACCGACGGGGCGTCGAGCGCAGTCCGTCACCATCTCGGCCTGAAGTTGGAGGGCTCGTTCAAGGGCGAGCACTTCCTGATGGGCGACGTCGACGCCACCTACGATCTCGACACCAGCTCGATGCACATCAATGCCTCCTCGGGCGCAGGCCCGATCATGATCTTCCCGATGATCGGCGATCGTGTGCGCATCATCGCGGCGATCGGGCAGGCCGATCATGGGCGGCCCGCGAGTCTGGAGTGGCTGCAGCGGGTGTGCGACGAGCGTGGCCTCGAGGCGCGGGTGCGTTCGCCGCGGTGGCTCACGACCTTCGAGATCCACCACGCGCAGGTTGCTCGGTACCGTACCGGGCGAGTGTTCTTGGCAGGCGACGCCGCCCACGTGCACAGTCCGGCGGGCGGCCAAGGGATGAACACCGGGATGCAGGATGCGTTCAACCTCGGGTGGAAGCTCGCGGCCGCGGTGGCTGGGACCACCGGGTTCGAAGTTGTGCTCGACAGCTATCACGACGAACGCCACCCCGTCGCAGCGCACGTGATCAAGGAGACGACGGTGATGACGAACGGCGCCACCGTGGAGTCGAAAGTCGTTCGAGTAGTGCGTAATCAGGCGCTACGACTGATCGCGGGTACACAGTTCGCCCAGCATCGGATAGCGAACGAGATGGAGGAGTTCACGGTCGCGTATCACGGCAGTCCCATCGTGCAGCAGGGCGTGCACGGTCACGTTGTGCCCGGTGACGCAGCCCCGCCGGTTCCGGGGACGGGGTTGTGGTCTGCCGTTGCCGATGTGCGCCGCAAGCACCCGTCAGATCATGTGTTGATTACCCTTCACGCTGAACCGGTTTCGATTCCGGGGTGCACAACACTTGTCGTCGACGATCCGGAGGGCAAGATCGCCGGACGCTACGGCGTGACGCCGGGTGGTGCTGTCATCGTGCGTCCCGACGGGTACGTCGCGAGGATTCTGCGTGCCTCAGAGATCCCTCAGACATAGTCGTTACTGTCCTCGGCGTCGTGGTTGTCGAGGTGAGGGTGTGCATGTTCAGGACGGTCGTTCGGGTTCTCGTCGTCGGGGTGGTCGGGGTTCTCGTCGTTGTGCTCGGGTCGGCTGCGTGGATCGCCTTCGTCTCGTTCGGGCGAGTGCACGAAATCGCGGACGCTCCCGAGGCTCCGGTGGTGATCGTTCTGGGTTCACAAGTACGCGACGGCAAGCCGATGAAGTATCTGTCCGGACGGCTCGATGCCGCGGTCGCGCTGGTGGATTCGGGACAGGCGAGGGCGATACTGGTGTCCGGGGATGCGAACGGCCGCTCCGGCAACGAGATCGAGGCGATGACGGAGTACTTGGTCGATGCAGGAATCGATCCTGACGTCATCGTCGGCGACGACTACGGACTCGACACCTACGATTCCTGCGCGCGGGCGTCCCAGACCTTCGGCGTCGAACGGGCTCTGGTCGTAAGCCAAGGCCTGCACGTTTCGCGGGCCGTAGCACTGTGTCGTGACGCGGGAATCGATACCGATGGAATCGACGCCGCGTGCGAGTGCAATCGCCTTGCGCTGCTGCGCAATTTCGGACGAGAGTGGTTGGCGCGCCCGAAGGCGATACTGGATCTGCTCTCGGGGCGGGACCCGGCAGTCGTCACCCCACGGACAGAATCTCTCCTCGTCCCAGGGTGATGGTGGCATCGGCGCGACGCGCATCGTCGACGTCGTGAGTGGCCATGACCACGACGGCCCCGCGGGACACCTCGTCGTCGACGACGCCGTTGATGATCTCGCGGGCTTCGGCGTCGAGACCCGTCGTCGGCTCGTCGAGAAGGACGAGATCGCCGTTCTCGACGAGAGCCTGCGCGAGAAGTGCGCGTTGGCGTTGGCCGCCGGATAGGTCGGAGAGTCGCCGTGACTCGAGATGCGTCAGTTGGAGTCTGGCGATGGCGTCGTCGACGGCGCGTCGATCCGCTGCGGTGGCGCGGCCGAGGATTCCGCGTCTCGGCCATGTGCCCATCGCCACGACCTCGCCGACGGTCAACGCCATACGGTCGTTGACGTCGCTGCGCTGCGGGACGTAGCTGACGCGTCGACGACCTGTGCGCACGCTGCCCGACGAGGGTCTGATGATCCCGGCGAGGGACTGCAGAAGCGTCGATTTGCCGGACCCGTTGTGCCCGACGAGTGCGGTGGCTGTTCCGGGTTCGAAGGAGGCATCGACGTCGTGCAATGCGATGGTCGACCCGTATCGCACGGACAGGGAGTGCACTGACACCGATTCGCTCACGACAACCATTATCGCATAGGGTTCAGCGCCGTGGACTGGCTACTGGACCCCTTCGCTGTGTCGTTCGTGCAGCGCGCCCTGTGGGCGGGCATGCTCGTGTCGATACTCTGCGCGCTGGTGGGGACGTGGGTCGTGTTGCGCGGCATGGCTTTTCTCAGTGACGCAGTGTCGCACGGAATGCTCCCCGGCGTGGCGATCGCGTACCTGATGAGCGCCAATTTGCTGATCGGCGCGGCGGTGAGTGCGGTCGTCATGATCGGCGGAGTGGCCTGGGTATCGCGCAATTCCAAGCTGTCCGAGGACACCGGAATCGGACTGCTGTTCGTCGGCATGCTCGCACTGGGGGTGGTCATCGTTTCCCGCGCCCGGTCCTTCGCGGTGGACCTGACGTCGTTCCTGTTCGGCGACGTGCTGTCCGCGACGTCTGCGGACCTGGTGTTTCTGTCGATCGCAGCGATCGTGGCGCTGGTGGTGTCCGTGGTGATGTACCGACCGTTCGTGGCGCTGGTGTTCGACGAGCGCAAAGCCCAGACATTCGGCTTCCGTCCGCGCCTTGCACACATCGTTCTGCTGGCCTTGGTGGTGCTGGCGGTGGTCGCGTCGTTCCGGATCGTCGGGACACTGTTGGTGTTCGGCTTGCTCGTCGCACCCTCGGCGACGGCCTTCCTGTTCGGGCGGTCGATCGTGCCGTCGATGGTGATCGCAATACTCTTCGGATGGTCGGCCACCTTCGTCGGACTGCTGGTGTCCTGGCATGCCAACACCGCAGCCGGCGCCACCATCGCCGGACTTGCTGTGCTGCAGTTCTTCCTCATTGCGGGCGTCAAATCTGCGCGGGGTCGTGGGTCCGGGGCGGGCGGGTGCTCGGGGTGACCGAATGAGTCGTTCGCTAGTGCTCGGGGTGACCGAATGAGTCGGTCGCTAGTGCGCGGGTGACCGAATGAGACAGTCGCACACTCTGAGTGACTGAGACGGACATTCGGTCCGGCCAGGTGACCGAATGAGACATTCGGTCCGGCCAAGTGACCGAATGAGACATTCGGTCACCCCCCGGACGGCCAATGTGAGTGAACCTTGAACAATGGTTTAACATTAACGACAATCGTTATCATTCCTGATAGGGGAGTCTGTGTTCGCGCGCAAGAGTGTTCTGACCGTCGGCGTCGTCGCCCTAACCATTGCGGGGTGCAGCAGTGCAGAACAGCCCACGGAGGAACCGTCGACCGGCGCTGCACGCGCGGGCAGTGACCTGGCGGCCGAAGCTGGATCGACCGAGGTCGAGGGGCCCGAGCCCCGACTCGTGATCGCCGACGCCGACTCCGGGCGCATCGAGGTCATCGATGTCGCGACGGAAGAGTCCGTGCACACGTTCGACGGCGAGAACCCGGCCAGTCTCACGACTGTCAACAATCGATACGTGGTCGCCACCGATGACGAGAGTGCGCGTCTGCTGGATCCGGGATCGTGGACCATCGACCACGGCGACCACACTCACTCGTACACCAAAGATCCCGGTGAGATCGGAACGGTGAACGGCGACAAGCCAGTTCACGTCATTGCGGGGGACCGGAAGGTTGCGGTGTTCTTCGATGGCAGCGGTACCGCCGAGGTCGTCGACTTCGATTCCCTCAGCAAGGGTGAATCGACGGTTGCGGCGACGATCGACAGCGAACCGCACCATGGCATCGCGGTGCCCTGGCCGACCACTTCGTCGTCTCGACGGGCGGCACCGAAGAGGACCTCCCGACCGGGCTCGAACTGCGCAACGAGGCAGGCGAAGTCGTGAAAGCACTGGACGGAAGCTGTCCCGAAATGCACGGTGAAGCGGTTTTCTCGAACTACTTCGTCGTCGCATGTGCGGACGGGGTACTGAAAGTCGACTCGGATTTCACTACCGCCAAATTCGCCTACCCGACTGCTGACGTCAGGGCATGGTCGCTCGAACACGGCACCAGGGGATCGCTCGTCACAGCGCCGACTGCCACCGGTGTGCTCGTGCTCGACACCAGGTCAGGGGAGTGGACCTCGGCCCGAACGGCGGACGAGGCACTGGCGTCGGGAATCTCGAGTGACGGGAAGACAGTGTTTTCCATTCAGGCCGACGGCACGTTCCGGGTCTTCGACGCGGTGACCGGGGCAGAACTGTCTTCGACGCCGGTGCTCGGCGCCCGGTGGAAGGACGGCGATCCCGAACCGACGATGCAGGTCGCCGGTACCCGCGCCTACGTCTCCGATCCGGCGGCCGACACCGTCCTCGAAATCGACTACCGCGATTCGGGCCGACTCGCTCGGACCTTCGACATCGGCTTCTCGCCTGCGTCGATCGGCGTGGTGGGATCGTGAAAAAGCTTCTGCTCTTAATCGTCGCCGCGCTTGCTCTGGCCGGCTGTTCCAGCACCGGGAGTTCGGGTAAACCCGTCATCGTCGTGACGACCAACATCCTCGGTGACATCACCTCGAACATCGTCGGGGATCAGGCGGATGTCCTGGTGTTGATGCCCCCGAACTCGGATCCGCACTCGTTCGAGATCTCCGCTTCGGAAGCTGCCCGCGTGGAATCCGCCGACCTGCTGATAGCCAACGGTCTCGGGCTGGAGGAAGGCGTTGCGAAAACCATCGACGCCGCGCGATCGGAGGGTATCGAGGTGATCGAAGCAGGACCGGCGGCTGATCCGATCCAGTACGCGAGTGGGCAGTCGTCCGGCGCCGAGGACCCGCACATCTGGACAGATCCGGAGCGAATGCGCGCCGTCGTCAGTCTCATCCGCGACGCCGTCAACTCGAACGTCGAGGGTGTGAACGTCGACGACGCTGCAGCGGAATACGATTCGCGGCTCGTCGAATCGGACGCCCGAATGTCCGAGCAGTTCGGCGCCATAGCGCCCGAGCAACGGAAGCTGGTGACGAATCATCACGTCTTCGGGTACCTGGCCGATCGGTACGACTTCGAGGTGATCGGTGCGGTAATCCCCAGTGGAACGACGCTCGCATCGCCGAGTGCATCGGACTTGTCCGACCTCGCAAGCACCGTCCGAGGTGCAGGCGTGCGCACGATCTTCGTCGACTCCTCTCAGCCGGATCGGCTCGCACAGGTGATGGCGTCGGAAGCGGGCGTGCAGGTCGAGGTTGTGAAGCTCTTCACCGAATCGCTCGGAGACGAAAACTCCGAAGCCCCTACCTATCTGAAGATGATGGAATTCAACTCGACGGCAATCGCGGCAGGCTTGAGCTGACCTCTCCCCGTGCGCGCGTAGTTACGTCGGGGCGTAACTACGCGCGCACGGGCGCGGAGCGCCACACATGCAACTGTGCGCACTATAGGCTTTGACAATCATTTGCAAAGACCTGTACTTCTTTGTGTATGAAGACCATTCGCTCCTATCGTTCGCTCGGCGCAGTCGTCGCGTTGGGCACCTCGGTTGCACTGCTCGCAGCCTGTTCATCCGAATCCTCGACCGACGCAGCCGCCGACGCGCCTACCGAAACCGCTGCCGCGGAGAGCGTGTCGCAGGCAACTCCCCGGATCGCCACCAGCTACGACGGCGGAGTTCTGATTCTCGATGCCACGACATTGGACACCGTCGAGGACATCACCGGCATCGACGGTTTCACTCGGCTCAACCCGGCCGGCGACGGACGCCACGTGTTCGTGAGCGGATCGGGTGCGTTCACCGCCCTGGACGCTGGAACGTGGACCGAGGGTTCGCAGTACTACACCTCGACGCCCGCGCTGACCGACATCAAGTTCGACGCCACCACTCCCGGTCACGTCGTGCGTCACGACGGTAAGACCGTGTTGTTCGACGACGGTACCGGCAAGGTCGAGGTGTTCGAGTCCGCTGCATTGTTGGAGGGCACCAAGCCCGAAGCCGAGTCCTACACCACCCCGGAAGCTCATCACGGTGTAGCCGTGGAGCTTTCGGACGGATCGCTGCTGACTACCGTCGGTAACGAGGACGAGCGCACCGGCATCGTCGTACTCGACGCCGACCGCAACGAGATCGCTCGAAACGAAGACTGCCCCGGCGTGCACGGTGAGGCCGTCGCCGCGAACGAAACCGTCGTCGTAGGGTGCCAGGATGGCCTGCTCATCTACCGCGACGGCACGATCAGCAAGGTGCAGAGTCCGGATGCCTACGGCCGCATCGGAAACCAGGCCGGCGACGAAAATTCGCCCGTTCTCCTGGGTGACTACAAGACCGATCCCGACGCCGAACTCGAGCGTCCGACGCGCGTCTCGCTCACCGACACGGCGACTGGCGAGCTCACCCTCGTCGACCTCGGCACCAGCTACACGTTTCGCTCGCTCGGGCGTGGACCGAACGGTGAGGCGATCGTGCTCGGCACCGACGGTGCGCTTCATGTGATCGACGTGAACACCAAGGCCGTCACCAAGACCATCCCCGTCGTCGGCGCGTGGGAAGAGCCCGTCAAGTGGCAGGAACCGCGTCCGGCGCTGTTCGTCCAGGACGGCACCGCGTACGTCTCCGAGCCGGCCACGGACTCCGTCCATGCCGTCGACTTGGCGTCCGGAACCATCTCGGCAACGGGGGAGCTCGCGCACACCCCGAACGAGCTGACCGGCGTCACCGGATAGATCAAGCCCAGGCATCAAGCCCGGACGCAGCGACCGTTGCTGCGTCCGGGCTTCGTCGTATGTGCGCACCCTTCCCATCCATGCAGGTTGTGTGTAACTTGGATTACCAGCAACGTAGCTTGTTTTCGCATGGTCGAGCTCGGACCACGTCGAAGCCAAGTATCTGGAGAGAAAGAGGGCGCATGGTTACCGTTAGTCGCAGCAAGAAGCGTCGTCGCACCGTCGTGGATACGAGGCCATCCGTCGAGTCCTATCGAGAGATGCTCGACGTGCTGTCGGAGGGGTCGGTCAGGCGGAACTTCGATCCCTACCTGGACATCGACTGGGACTCGGCCGAGTTCCAGATGACTCCCGACGATCCCAGGTGGGCGCTGCCCGACTACCACCCTCTCGGCGGTACAGCCTGGTATCAGGGCTTACCGGCGGATCGTCGAATCGAGATCGGCCATCATCTGCTGATCAACGCAGTCAAGGTCGGCGCGGCCTTCGAGAGCATCCTTATCCGCGGAATGATGCAGTTCATCATGGCGATGCCGAACAATTCGCTCGAGTTCCGATACTGCCTCCACGAGATCACCGAGGAGTGCAACCACATCCAGATGTTCCAGGAGCTGGTGAACAGGTCGGGCGCCGATGTGCCGGGCATGCGCACCGACTTCCGCCTGGCATCGCCGGTGATGGGGATGCTGGGGGCCTCGCTCCCGCTGATCTTCTTCGTCGGGATCCTGGCTGGGGAGGAGCCGATCGATCACTGGCAGAAGGAAGTCATCCGTCAGGGCAAGGACGTTCCGCCGGCAATGTTGCGCACCATGGAGATTCACATCGCCGAGGAAGCTCGGCACATCTCGTTTGCGCACCACTTCCTTCGTCAGCATTATCCGAACCAGGGCCGGGCGACGAAATGGCTTGTGTCGGTGTCGACGCCGATCATCATGCGCTGGCTCGCCGGAGTGATCATGGCCCCCTCGCGAAAACTCGCGAAAGACCTGGGAATTCCGCGCGAAATAGTCAAAGAGGCTTACTGGGACGGGCCGACTGGGAGTGAGCAATTGCAGTCGTACTTCGGTGACGTCCGCATGCTCGCAGTCGAACTCGGAATGATGAACCGCGCATCACGATACCTGTGGAAGAAGCTCCGCATCGACGGCAGCGTCTCACGGTTTCGTGGGGAGCCAGACCGATCCGTGCGCTGACCGACAAGTCAGGGCAGCGGCTCCAGCTTCACCACTGTGGACCCGGACTGCAGAAGGTACGAGCCACCGCTGCCTTCGACGAAAGTGTCGAGCGAGGAGTCGGCGTCGGGTGCAAGCTTGCCCGGCTCGAGTGTCCACAGGACCGAACCGGTGCGCACATCGACTGCGCCGAGTTCGCTGCCGGACGAGAAGATGACGGTGTCGGCGTCCGTGCCGATGAGCGAACGCGTCTCAGCCGTTCTCCAGAGCTGCTCACCGGTGCGTAGATCGATACCGATGGTGCTGCCGTCGAATCCGAGTAGACCCACGTCGCCGATGACAGCGGTCAGGGTTCCCTGCGTGCGCGGTTCGTTGTATTCGTCACCGGGATAGTCGAATACGAGAAGGTCGTTCTGCCACAGCTGTTCTCCGGTGGTTCGGTCGAAAGCGGCGTCGCCCAACACGACGGGAATCGAGATGTCCGACGGCTGGTCGGTGGACAGGCTGTGCACGGCCGGTCCCTCGCGGCTGGCCAGAACGTCGCCGTCCCGAGTGAATGCGGTTGTCCCGGTGACCTCGCCGGAGGTGCTGCCGCACTCGTACGTCGATGCGATCGCGAGGTCGCCCGCGGTTCGGTACTGAGCTGTCAGACAGTCGTCGAGCACATCCGTCGACCATGTCTCGCGGCCCGTCACCGCGTCGAAGGTCGCGAATCCGCCGCCGAGGTCGAAGTAACCCACCTCGGACCCGACTTTCAGTTGGTCCGCATACTGGTCCTCCCACCCCGCCCACACATAGATCGGCTCACTCCAGTCGGCGTCGAAATCTTCGAGTGTCCCGCGATGCAGAGTGACCTCGGCGCCTTCCAGATCGCCTTCGGCGACGTACAGGCGTTCGTTGGCTACTGTTGCCGCGAAAATTTCTGACGCGGTGTCGAATTCGCGGGACTCGCCGGTCTCGACGTCGAAGGTGACCAGACCAGTTTGCTCGCCGTACGACGGACGGTGGCACACGAGTTGGCCGTCCAAAGGCTGTTCCGAGCATGCGGCCAATCCGGGCGCCGGCGTCAACCATTTCTTGTCACCGGTGTGCGCGTCGAGCCCGATCATGTGTGCGTCCGAGTTGCCGAGATACTCGTCTGGAACCACGGCGAGAGTGATCAGGGTGTCGTCGATGTGGATAGAACCGACGCCCCACGAGTACTCCGAGCCCGTCCGCGGGTCGGCGAACATTGCTCCTTCGACGCCGAGGTCGGAAGGTGTGGTCGACCAGGCGAGACCGGGTGCCGCCGGAGATGCGTCGGTGACCCGCTTGATCGTCGTCGTGCGGTCCTGCGCCAGTACGACTCCCGCAGCGACCACGCTCACCGCGGCGACGCCGGCCGCTATCGTCAGGCGGGCAGTCTGATTCACGGTAGGTCCAATCCGGGAGTCGAGGCAATTCGTTCCAAATCTGTTGGATCCCAGGGCTGTTCGGTCTCGACCGTGACGCCCTTGCCGGAAGGGGTGGTGACCGAGACCGACGTGCCGCCGCCGAACGAACCAGGATTCAACGGAACAGAGTCGGAATCGCCCGCAGCCGGAGCGGGGGTATCGCCGAACGACACCGACAAACGTCCGGCAGCGCTGTCGACGAGTTGGCATAGCCCGCCTGCCCAGGAGCCAGTGGTCAGGGCGCCGAGCGGCGGCGACGGAACCAACGCTCCGGTATCGGCGCGTTGCAAAGCGGTGTTCAGCACTTCGGTCTCGGATGCCGAGTAGAGACGTCCGCTGTCGGTCGCCGCGCCGTACGTGCATTCCGCGACGTTGCCCGGGGTCCCGGCGGGAGGGGCGGGCGTCGTGGCGAGCCCTGGATCGAGGGCGATTCGAGTCGCTTCTTCGAGTGACAAGGGCAGCTCGCTCTGCTGGTCGGCGCCGGAGACGTACACCGTGATCCACGATCCGTCGGTGCGATAGGCCGTGGCAGACCGCTCGTACGTACGGGCGCCGTTCACCTCCCGCCAGGTGTCATCGGTGTCGACGACGGTGCGGTCGGGCAGCGATTTTCGTTCGTCGAGGTTGCCGGCGACACAGGACGGGACGCCGCGGGCGGTCTGTGCGACGCCGACGCTGAAATACCCGGACTTGCCGTCGACCGAGATGTCGGCGTACGCGCTGGTGGAGTCGACCGGGTCCTCCTCGCCCGAGCCCTCGATCATGGGAATCGGTCCGAAGTACGGAACAGTGTTGCGGGAAAACGTTGTGTCCGCAGGTAATGCGGCGACCAAAGCGGCCGACATCAGATGAGCTTTCGGGCCGCTGAACCATGGCGCGACCGGATTGTCGTACAACTCCTCACCGTTCGATGCATACGACGAATACTGAGGCTCGATCGGTTCGTCGACGGTGTCGCACCCCGGAATCGCCGTCGGATACTCGACCTCCGGATAGACCACCACGTACTCCTCGACGGGCGGGAGGGGCTCGGTGGGAGTCGGGGTAACGGGCTGAACCGTCAGCGCGGGTTCCTCCGGTGTTGCGGTGAGGCCTGCGACGACGATGCCGGTTGCCACGATCGAGGTGATGACGAGCGCCGTCATGAGGGTGTTGTGCCGACCCGGCGGTGTGTTGTCGTCGACGTTGCTCGCTTGTGTGGACACCGATTAGTCATACCATTCGTTTTGTTAAGGACGCGCGATTGCCGACCGATAGAGTGAGCCGTCACCACCCGTCACATTCCCAGGAGTTGTATTTCGTTGAGTTGGATTCGCCTGAACGACGTTGCCAAGGGATACGACGGGAAGGTGATGCTGCGCGAGGTGTTCTTCAAGCTCGCCGACGGTGATCGTGTGGGTCTGATCGGCCGAAACGGCACCGGCAAGACAACGCTGCTGCAACTGCTTCTCGGCCGAGAGACGCCTGATTCCGGCACCGTCGACGTCACCGAGGGCGCGCGGATCGGGTACTTCTCGCAGTTCTCGGAACTCGACGGTGGACGCAGCATCCAGGCCGAGCTCGAATCGCTGTTCACTGCTGTCCACGCGATCGAGACCGAACTCGCCGAGGTGGAAGCCGCGCTCGGCGGTGATCTCGACGAGAAGCAGATGTACAAGCTCGTCGACCGCCAGGCCGAACTGCTGGACGCGATGGAGAACAGCGGCGGCTGGACCTATCACCAGCAGATCGACACCGTGCTGTCGATGCTCGGCTTCACCGCAGAACGACGCGAACTCCCCGTCGAGCGGTTGTCCGGCGGTTGGCGGAACCGCGCAGCGTTGGCCAAGATTCTGATCGAATCACCCGACGTTCTGCTGCTCGACGAACCCACCAACTTTCTCGACGTCGCGGGTATCGCATGGCTCGAACGATGGTTGCGCGACTTCCGCGGCGCCCTGCTCGTCGTATCCCACGACCGTGCGTTTCTCGAGCAGGTCGTCACCGGCATCGTCGAGATCGAGAACCACCACCTCCAGAGCTACGACGGTTCCTACTCCGAATACGTTGTGCAGAAGCAGTTCCGGCTCAAGAATCTCGAACGCGAGTTCAGCAACGAACAGCAGCTCCTCGCCTACGAGCAGGAGGCGATCAGCGACCGCAAGGAAGCGGTCAAGAACCCCAGCGGTGTCCTCAAGCGTCGCCTCGCGAACATCAAGAAAAGCAAAAATCCGAGGCCCGTCGATACCGTCGTGACCGCCATCTACGGGGGCCTCAATGTTCCCGATAACCTCGCCGAGGTTACGTCGATCTCGAAAAGCTATGGAGATCAACAACTTTTTCGCGATGTTTCGTTCACCGTTCACCGCGGTGATCGGATTGCGATCACCGGACCGAACGGCTGTGGCAAGACGACTCTGGTGGACATCCTCACCGAGGCCGAGAAACCCGACAGCGGCAAGATCAAGTGGAAGACGAAGGCGCCGTCGTTCATCTACTACAACCGTGTGCTCGCCGATCTGGACCCCGACGACACCGTCACGCACTCGGTCAACGCCATGCCGGACAGTCTTGCGCTGACGGCGACGAAGAAAGAAGTCAATCGCTTTCTGACCCTGCTTCAGTTCTCCGAGATGGACCTCAAGACGAAGATCGGTGTGCTGTCCGGTGGGCAGAAGGCGCGTGTGGCGTTGGCTCAATGCCTGCTGTTCGGAGCAGGCGTCATCGTGCTCGACGAACCGACCAACCACCTCGACCTGCAGAGCACTCAGGTCCTCGAACGCGCCCTCATGGCATTCCCGGGTGCGGTGATTCTGGTGAGTCACGACAGATTCTTCGTCGAGAAGGTGGCGTTCCGGCAGCTGTCGTTCGACGGCAAGGGTGGGGTGGAGGAGATCGCGGGCGTCCAGATGGCCTGAGCGTAGGATGGCGGTGTTCCTAGGTGGAGTGCCTATAAAGAAAGTAGCCGTCATGTCCGTGCTGGAAGCCAATCGTTACATGCGCATCGTCGCCCCCGAACAGGCGGAAACCGTCGAAGAAGCACAGGTGCCGACGCCCGCGGACGACGGTGTAGTCGTCGATATTCGGTACTGCGGCATCTGCGCGACCGACACCCACGGGTACTCCTCGGCGGCCCTCCCGCCTGCGGTGTTCGGTCACGAATGGACCGGAACGGTCACCGCTGTAGGCAGAGATGTCACGACGATTGCTGTCGGTCAGCGTGTTGTCGGCGGCGTCGGTCCCGCTTGTGGTCGCTGCCCTCAGTGCACGGCAGGGCACGCTGCCCAGTGCGATCTCGCGTTCGCCGAGGCCAACGGCATCACTGACGACGCACCTGCACACGGCGGGTTCGGTACCACGTTGTCGGTCTCTGCACGCAGGGTCATCCCCGTTCCCGATGTACTCACCGACGAAGAAGCCGCGCTCGTCGAACCTGCCACGGTGACGTTTCACGCGGTCAAGCGAACTGCGATGACACTCGGATCCACAGTCGTTGTGCAGGGCGCCGGGCCAATAGGGCTGTTGACTGCTCAGCACGCTCGAAATGCGGGCGCCGGACGCGTGATCGTCTCGGAACCGTCACCACACCGCCGCGAGCAGGCCGTGAAACTGGGTTTCACCGATGTGGTCGAACCGGCTGACCTGAACCGTGTTCTCCGCGAGGCCACCAATGGACTCGGTGCCGACGTGCTCTTCGAATGCACCGGCGTCGCAAGCCTTTTACAGCCGTCCGCCGAGTTGGTGCGGCGCGGAGGGATCCTGTCACTTCTCGGATACCCCGGGACCGATTCGCAGGTCAGCTACGGCGACTGGCAGAGCCGGGAGCTGACGGTCATCGGCTCGCTCGCGTACTCGCACGAGGATTTCGTCGGATCGATGACGGCGATCGCCGAGAAGCGAATCGACGTCCTGTCGCTTCACACCGGAACCATCGGACTCGATGGCTTGACTGCGATGTTCGACGAGCTCGACTCCGGGAAAAGCGTCCACGCCAAGGTGCTGGTAGACCCGCGTCAGACCTTGTAGTACACCACCTGATGGCTTGTGGCCAAAAGCTTCTCGTCGCTTCCCCATAGTTCGGCGGACTGGTCGAAGTAGCCCTTGTGGAAGCGACGCGACTGCGCATGGGCGAGGACGTACGAATCGGCCTGCGTTTTCAGATCCTCGGCTGTAGCGAAGTAGTGGATGGTCAGTGAGATCGTGCCTGCGGGAACGTAGGTTCCGAGACGCTGGAAGACCCTCGGGTAGAAGATGTCCGCTATCGAGGTGAGCGAGGCGAAGTCCAATGGCCGGGAGGGTGTGTCGCGAACCCACAGCGTGATGGTCGAGTCCTCGGACTTCTCCTCGCTCAATGCGCCTGCAGCGAAACGCATCTCGTAGTTTCGAGCCCAGGCGATGAACTCCGGGAACCCACCGAGCTCTAGTTCGGAGGGCGCGGGTGCTGCTGGGGCAGTGGCTTCGTCGTCGTCCCACGTTTCGCGACGCTTACCGAACACTGCTGTTGCTGTCGTGGCGATCTCGCCGTTCTGACTGAGCTCGAGATACCAGTGTTGATTGCTGCGGTTCGTACGCACCGCGCGTGTAGTTATTTCGAACTCGCCTTCGGCGACCGGTCCCGCGAAGTTGATGGTCAGAGAAATCGGGTCGCCGAGGCGGTCGGGGTGCCTCTCGATCGCGCGGATGAACGTCGCTGCAGTGAGCCCGCCGAACGGCCCGACCATGTTGTTGTACGGCGCAGACGTCCTACCGATGTAAGTGCCGGGGCTGAGTCTTTCCAGCTCGAGGGCGTCGTCGAACGGGTGTGGGGCGGTGGCGTCGGACATCGGGCTCCTGGGTTGGCGAGCGGTTCTATGCTGCGCGTCATAGTAGCCGAAAGGCGCTTCGCGCCCGTGCGCGCGTAGTGACAGCCGAACGTAATTACCCGCGCACGACCCGGTGAGCAGGTCGTGCGCGCGTAATGACCGCGGGGTGTCACTATTCACGCACCGTCGGCAATCCAACGATGATCTTCGCCCGCTCTCCGAGTCGTACATCATGACGACCTAGGAAAGGATCATCATGGCCAAGCTTCTGTATTCGGCGACCATGTCGCTCGACGGGTTCATCGCGGGCGCCGGCGGTGACATGTCGTGGCTCAGCCAATACGCGAGCGAGGAGAACGACACAGCGGATCGGCTACTGACGCAGGTCGGCGCAATTCTCTGCGGCGCAGTGACGTTCTTCGGCGACGATCCCAATCGTGGGACCGACGCAGAAGGCGCCTTCGGTGGCCAGTACGACGGCCCGGTTGTACTCCTGACACATCGTCCTCCGGACAACCCGATCCCTGGCGTCGAGGTGTCCACCGATCTGCACGACGCCGTGCATCGGGCAAAGAACGCGGCAGGGGAGAACTACGTCAACATCCTCGGCGCCGACGTGGCCCGTCAATGCATCGAGGAACAGCTGCTCGACGAGATTCTCGTCTTCACCGTTCCGATCCTGTTGGGCGACGGAACTCGGTTGTTCGACAAACCTGGTGGGGCCGAAATCCAACTGGAGCCGTTGCCGGACGAGACCGAGGGCTGGTATCGCGTCGTCTACTGAGACAGACCGCGCAGCAATAGGTTTCCGATGAACGTCGCATTCTCCTCGGGGCTGACATTTCGCCGGGTGAAGCATCGCATCAGCAATGTGTTGGTGATTCCGGCCGCGAGGTCGACGGGAGTGCCGATAGGTGCGAGCGTTCCGTTGTCCTGGCCTTGCTGAATGATCGGCCCGATGATGGCAGGGATGTTCAGCTTCTGCTTGACCGACAACAGCCCTTCGGGCTCGCCGTAGGTGTCGTGAGCGACCGCGACGAGAAGTGCATCCATGAACGCATTTTCGTCGGCCGCGAGTTGCGCGCAGCGAAGCAGAAAGTTGTTCATGATCGTGAGCTCGTCCAGACCGATGAGCAGGTCGTCGGCAACGCTCTCTCGTAACGCGTCGACCCTCGATTGCAGCGCGGCGACGAGGATGTGAGGCTTGGTCGGAAACAGCCTTTTCATCGCGTCGCGAGGAACGCCTGCGTCGTCGGCAATATCGTCCAGACGTGTCATGAAGTAACCCCGCTTGCCGAATTCGGTGCGGGCTGCAGCGATGATGGCTGCACGAGGGTCTCGGGGAACCGCCCTCGGCGCCGATCCTTCGATCGGCTCGACCATGTCGTCGAGGTGCTCGTGGCCGCCCGAGGTGTCGACCGTAGAACTCAGAAGAGCAAGGATCGCGTCGGACACGACGTCGGCGGTGACTGCAGCTGGGTCGGCGCTGCTGCGGATGCGGAAGCCGTCGAGCAGGGCGACGACGGACATCGCGAGCGTGCGGGTGGTGAACGGTCGCCGCAGGGCGGCATCACTTCTCTCGAACAGGGCCTCGAACACTGCGAGCACCAAGGCGTCCCGTCGCGCGTAGTTGCTCTTGATCGCGTAGGTATTGCCGAAGACGCGGGCCAGGGAGTCGGTGGCCGTGATCGCCTCGTCGGTGAGGTTCGCGAACGAGTCCGCGACCAGCGAAATGACCGTAGGGCGCAGGTTGCCCTCGTTTGCCTTCATTCGGGCTAGGACGTCGTCCCTGACGGTGTCGACCGAACTACGTTCCGCTTCGGTGAGCTTGGCGACGACGGCTTCGATGAACTCCGATTTGGTGCTGAACTTTCGGAAGAAGGTGGCTTGCGACGCGTTCGCCTGATTGACGATGTCCTCGCTGCGAAGTCCGCGTTCGAGTACCTGCCGGGGCTGCTGGATGAGGGCGCGAACACCCGCATCGACGAACAGGACTCGTGTTGCGTCCTCGGCCAACGTCTACCCCCTGATGCCCGTATCGACCCCTGTGAATCGTCACTGTACGACATGTTCGTGCAGTTCCCAGCGTCGATGAGAGTGGTTGCTGTCACTCGAGCGTCGATGCACTCACTACTCGGAGTGACCCGTCGGCCACGCTGGGATTGCATGGTGACTGCCCGCGCACTCGCGTCACCGTCGAAGGACGGATGTCGCCCGGACAAAAGGACATCGCTATGAGCGTCGCCACCTCCCTCACCGGATTCAGTTCTTCCTTCACCTGGACGCCCCGCCGCACCGACCCCGGCCTCAGCGCGCGAGAGGTGGAAGTACTTCTTGCGTGGATCACGAACGACCACAAGACGGCGGTATCCGAGGCTCTTTTCATTGCGCCAGGCACCGTCAATACGCACCTCAGCCGGATTCGCGCTAAATACTCGGGTGTGGGTCGGCCCGCGTCGACCAAGGCCGCGTTGCTGGCGCGAGCCGTTCAGGATGGACTGATCGGACTCGACGAGCTATGACGTCGTCGTAGGTCCGCATGGTCGATCCCGATATCACGCAGCCGGACCCGAGATGGTCGACGTTCATGACCTCTCCGATCCCGCCGTATCTCTCGGTGTGCGAGATCGTGGTCGCGCGCTGCACGTGCTCGGCGGACGTCGATGGCAAGCGCCTGCGCCAGGCGGTTGCCGATGCCATGTGGGAACGTCTGCAAGAACTGACGTACAACCGAACGGACGTGGCTTGGGCGGGTCTTGCTGACCTGCGGACCGTGCCCGACCCGAATCATCGACACCTGACTGCCTACCTCAGCACCCACGGCGCGGTCGGACTCGCACTCATCGACAAGCTTCGCTCGTATCTGCTGTACGTGCTTCCCCGATTACTCGTGGATGCGGTGGAGCGAGGCATGTTCGACGTGTGTGACGTGCGCGCCGCTCGGGAGCCGTGAGTCGAACTTTCGGGCACAGTGGAAGCGGTGACGCTCGATACCCACCGCATTCTCAGGCCTGCTTCGTTCGGGGCACTGTCCATCGTCCTCGGCGCATTCGTCGTTCTCGCACTCGATCTGCACACCGCGTCCAGTAACGCGGCACACCTGCGGCGGACGATCAGCGAATACGGGCTCGGTGCGCAGCAGTGGGTGTTCACCGCAGGGGTTCTGGCCCTTGCCCTAGGATCGGCGGCGACTCTCGTCTCGGCGATTCGGTTCTCCCTTATGCCCGCGACGTCTGTCGCCGCTATCGCGCTGACGCTGTGGACGGTTGGGCTCGTTGCTGTCGTGGCAGTGCCCAAGCAGGACTGGAGCAACGACGCCACGCTCGGGATCGGGGGAGCGATCCACCGGCTCGGCGCAGCCGTGGCGTTCGTGAGTATTCCGATCGCCGTGCTGGCGTTCGCGATTCCCTGGCTTCGGGATACCCGGTGGAAGACCTGGGCACGGGTGACGGCGTCGTTGGCGGCGCTGTCGGTGGCCACTTTGTCGCCGATCGTCTACGCATTGGTGATCGGCCTGACGACCTCCACGCCGTGGTATCGCGTCGTCACGCTCGGCTACGTCGAACGAATCCTGGTGGTTGCCGAAGTGGCGGCGCTGATCTCGCTGGCGCTGTGGGTGCGTGCCGCTGCGCGGCCCGTGCGCGCGTAGTGACACCCGGAGGTAATTACGCGCGCACGAGGGTCGTGCGTGGGTAGCTACGTTCGGCGGTACTTATTCACGCACGGGCGGCGAAGCCGCGTTCCGAGATCGGTACGCCGCCACCGCGGTTCGATTTCCGCACGCAGTACTGCAGAACTTGCGGGAACGATTGCGTGAGAGATCGAGAACGATGCCGTCGCAGTCTGCGGCGCAGAGGTCGAGGCGTGAGAGTTCGTCGGCTCGGATGACGTCGATCATCGCCATCGCAGTTTCGACTGCGATTCGCTGCGCAAGCGGGCTGTCGTCGCTGACGGCATGAAGATGCCAGTCCATGTCGCCGTGACGTACAAGGCGCGGCAGGGCGTCGGCGCCGGCCAGGATCTCGTTGACGAGTTCCACCGCGGCGTCGCGGTCGCTTGTGAGCAACAGGCGAAGCGAGGGTCGTAGATCCCGCACTGCATCGAGTTCGGCCTGGTCACCGTCGAACCGTCCGGTGTAGCCCTGCTCGATGAAGAACGCCGACAGCTGTTCGCGGCTGGTCAACGTATCGGGTTCCTCGGCCGAGTTCACCAGAGCGACGGCAGAGGCGAGCGCGCTTTCCGTGTCATGAGTGAAAACCATGTTGACACCTTACAGCGCTCTGTTTATCGTAATGACCCATGACCGCGTTGACTGATGACATCACCGCCTCCCCGCCGTCCCGGATCGCGTCGGGACTCGGCCTCGCCGTCGCGTCGTCGGCGGCATTCGGGCTGTCGGGGCCATTGGCAAAAAGCCTGCTCGACGCCGGGTGGTCGGCGGGGGCTGCGGTCACGGGCAGGATTCTCATTGCCGCGGCAGTTCTTCTGATACCTGGTGCGTTGGCGCTGCGCGGACGCTGGATCCTGCTGAAGCGCAATGCCGGAATCATTCTCGCGTACGGTGCCATCGCGGTCGCCGGATGTCAGTTGGCGTTCTTCAATGCTGTCGGATACATGCCGGTCGGTGTCGCCATCCTCATCGAATTCACGTCCCCGGTCGCGGTGATCGGGTGGATGTGGTTGCGCCACAAGCAGCGACCCACTCGCAAAACGGTTGGGGGTACCGCTCTGGCGGCAGTCGGGTTGGTTCTCGTCCTCGATCTGGTCGCAGGCGCATCCATCGATCCGATCGGGGTGCTGTGGGCACTCGGCGCGATGGCCGGCGCCGCGGTGTACTGGATCATGTCCGCGGACGAGGGCAATGGGCTGCCTCCACTTACCCTCGCCGCGGCCGGGTTGCTCTGCGGCGGAGCTATTTTGCTGCTGGCGGGCGTGGTCGGGATCGTTCCGTTCGTCGCCAACGCCGACGACGTGCTGCTCGCGGGTCTGACGATGCCGTGGTGGCTGTCCATCCTCGGGCTCGGTGTGGTGACCGCGGCGCTGGCCTACGTCTGCGGCATCGCGGCGATCAGACGCCTCGGTTCGCGCCTCGCCTCGTTCGTCGGACTGACCGAAGTGGTGTCGGCCCTCCTCTTCGCGTGGCTACTCCTCGGCGAAACGCCCCGGCTGATCCAGGTGGCCGGCGGGGCGCTTATTCTCGGTGGAGTGATCTTCGTGAAGCTGGGTGAGCCGAAGACCGTCTGAACACGAGGCCGAGCCCGGCGGGAACTGTGGGCTCGGCCCTGGGGGCAGCGTCAGGAATTGACCGCTACCGCAAGTTCTTTCAGCCGGGGCAATGCCCGGTTGGTGAGAAGATCTTCACGGGTCTCGGCGGAGACAGCCATGCTGTCCTTCCACAGTGAGCGACCCGCCATCGCGCCGCTCGCACCGTTGGCCACGGCGGTGCGGACCTGCTCGATGAACGTCTCGTGGTCGACGCCCGCGGACAGCACTGCCCACGGAACGCCCTGTGCCGCTCCGGTGACGGCCGTGCAGGCTTCCGCCGAACCCGGGTACGGGAGCTTGAGAACCTTGGCGCCGCACTCGACCGAGATACGAGCCGAGTCTGCAATCAGCTTGCCGAAACCAGCTTTGTAGTCCTCGTCGGACTCGCCGTCGAGCTTGTAGGTCAGAATCTCGACGATGAGAAGCAAACCCTCCGACGAGCATGCCTTGACGATTTCGCGGATCTCCTCGGCCACGCGAGAATCTGCGCCCTGCTTGTCCGGGCGCATGTAGAAGAGCATCTTTGCGACGTCGCCACCGAGGTCACGTACCACGCGGGGAGTCACGCCGTCGACGTAGCGGGTGTAGCGCAGGCCGCCGGTCTCTTCGAAGCCTGACGCATCCATGCCGACGACGAGCGCTGTGTTCCGCGAGAGGGTGGCGTCGTCGACGATCTTCGGCAGCGCGACTTCAGGGTCGAGCAGGATTGCAGGCGCGTAGTTGCCGAGATAGCGAACCAGGTCGGCCTTGGCGTCGGCGAGCTGCTCGAACGTGACCGAGCCCGGTCCGTCCGGCGCGTCGGTCATGACTGCCTTCATGCCGTTGCGCTGATCGCCCGCGACGATGAGCATGTTGCCTTCGGGCGTGGAGATGGAGGCCATTCCGCGGCGTTCGAGGGTGGTGAGCTCGTTCATGATCTTCTCCTGTTGTTGTAATGGATTCCAACGCACGAAGACAACGTTGTCTCAGTGCAGAAATGTGGGCTCATATCTCGATGAGCGTGAGCAGTCGCGCAGCGAAGAGCGCTGCGCCGAATGCAGTGTCCTGAGACCTGGTCGACACGCTGACGTCCGGCAGTACCTCGGACCGTGCGTCTCGAACGCTCGTCATCCCGGCCCAACCGCCGGTGAGCAGCGTGCTCCGAGCGGCGGGCACCTCGGCGTCGAGAGCCTCGATCAGCCGGGCGATTTCGTCGTTTCCGTGCAGGAGAATCGCACGGAACAGCTCCGCCGAATCCACCCCGTCGGTCCGCAGTGTGATGGACAGAACGCCGTCGTCGTTGCGGGCACCGTGAATCTCGATGCCGCCCTCACTGACCGAACCGTCCGAACCGAGCGCCGAGACGCGTCGGTCGAGCAAGTCGCGTCCGGTTCGATCACTGATGTCGCAGAGCTGCAACGCTCTTCGCATCAACAGGCCGGTTTTCACCCCGGCCACGAGGACGTGCTGCCCTGGAACCACGTGTCTCACGGAATTGATCAGATGATCTGCCAAACGAGTGCGTGCAGCGGGGGAGAGCGGTTCGTCGAGAACTCGAAGCAGGACTTCCGCAGTTCCCATCGACACGTGATAGCGGTCGTGTCCGATCGCTCCACCGGACACTGCGGAGACCAGATGATCGTGACCTGCGACGGTGAGGCGGGCACCGGCTATTGCGTCGGGAAGCGTGGGGGAGTAGGCAGTTCCGAGATCGGTTCCTGCGTCCGTCAGCGGTGGCAGAAATTCTGCGCCGACGCCCAGATAGGCGAGCATCTCCGCCCACGGCTCTCCGGTGTCCTGATCGAGAAGGCCGGTGCGTGAGCTCAGTGAATAGTCCGCGACTGCCCGGCCGCCGAGTGAGAGGACCACGAACTCCGGCAGGTTGAACCACCGTAGTCCGGTCAGGTCGAGTCCGTTGTCGCGTAGGTGCAGGATCTTGACGACGGACACCTGAACTCCGACGGGAAGTCCGGTTCGGCCGGCGAACTCGTCACGCAGATGCAGAGGGAGGGCGTCGACCTGCCGCTGACCCCGAGGATCGAACCAGGCAAAGGCGGGCACCGAGACAACGTTGTCTTGCTGTAGAAGGAATCCCGTTTCACCCATGCCCGAGACGGCTATGGCGGAGATGCGCGCCGCGGAATCACCTGTTTCCTCGGGCAATCGGCGCGCTACGGCGTCGAACAGGTCCTCGATCGTCGCGAGCAGATCCGCAGCCGCGAGGTCGGTGGTCCCGCCCGGGCCGTGACGCCACGGCGTCGGGCGTTGCTCGATGAGCAGTTCGGCGCCGGTCTCGTCGGTCACGAGTATTTTGACGCCGGTGCTCCCGAGGTCAAGTCCCGCAACAAGTCTGGAATTCACGGACGTGGTCTCTTTTCTAGGGAGTCGGGGGGAGTGCGTGAGAGAGTCGTTCCTTCAGAACTGTCGGCGCGATCTGTTCCTCCGGTTCGAGGTACGGGTCCTCGAACCGCCGGACGAGCCGGTCGAAGGCAAGATTGCCGATGCGGTACGGATCTTGGTCGATGCACGTCACGGCCGGATTCACGGCGTCGGCCAGGGAGAAATTGCCGAACGACACCATCGCGACTTCGGTGCGGCCGATGGCGTGCAGGACCGAGACGACGGCGGTCGCGTGCCTGGCATTGGCGACGAACAGAGCAGTGGGAGGACGTTTGGCGGCCAACAACTTCTCGATCACAGCCCGCACTGCACCGACGGAGTGGGAGACCTGCGGCACGAAGGACGCGGTCGACTTCACCCCGTTGTCTTTCAGAACGTCGAGGTATGCCTCGCGTCTGCGTCGTGCAGTCTGTAGCCGGTCGTCGAACCCGATGAGCGCGATCGAGGTGTGGCCCGACTCGACGAGTTTCTCCACCGCTTGTCGGGCGGCGCCGTAATCGTCGACGATCACCGAGTCGAAACCGGTGATCGAACGGTCGATGGTGACGGTCGGCAACGTTCGACGCCGCGGTACGAGGAAGTCGCTGTGATCGCCCACCGGCGCCAGAATGATTCCGCGGACGTGCTGGCCGGCGAGCAATGCCAGCTGGTCCCGTTCGCGCTGCGGATCGAAGCCGGTGCTACCCACGATGACGGCTAGGCCGTGTTCGAGTGCGCGGTCCTCGACTGCGCTGACCAGCGACGCGAAGAACACGTCGTCGATGGAGTCGACAACGATGCCGATCGTGTTGCCCGACCCGGACTTGAGCGACCGAGCCGCGGAATTGGGCACGTAATTCAGCGTCTGCACCGCAGCTTCGACGCGCTCGCGTAATTCGGGGAGAACGGTGTCCACCCCGTTGACGACGCGGGAGACCGTCTTGAAGCTGACGCCTGCCAATGCGGCGACGTCTTTGATGCTTGCACGCTCGGTCACGGGAACTCTCGATTGGATCGGTTCGATGGCGAACTGTGGTGGTGAGACAACGTTGTCTTGTATGATTCACACTATGACTCGTTCCTGTCAAGGCGCTCCCGAAAATGATCGAGAAGTCAGGCCCGTGCTCATCGTGGCGGGGGCTGCCGGCAGTGGCAAAACGACGCTCGGAAAGCAACTGGCACAGATATTTTCGGTCGCACTACTGGACCTCGACTCCCTGACCAATCCGCTGCTGGATCGACTCGATCCGTTGATCGACGGTCCGCACTGGAACAGTGCGGGTCCGCACTCGGAGGCGATCAGAGAAGGCCGTTACGGCGTACTCCGTTCGGCTGCAGCAGATTTGGTCAGCCTGGGACAGCGGCCGGTGCTTGTCGCGCCGTTCACTCGTGAACTTACGGCAGGACCGGAATGGGACGAGCTGACGCGTGGTCTGGCGCCCGCTCAGACTCTCGTGGTCTACGTCGACGGCTCGCCCGAGCTTCTCGCGAGTAGGCGTGCCCAGCGGCAAGCGTCGCGCGATCTGCACCGGCCTATCGACGTGCCTGTACCGCGCCCGAAGGTTCCACACGTGCGCGTCGATGCGTCCTTGTCGACGGACACGCAGGTCGAATGCGTGCTTTCGCAGCTCAGGTAATAGTGTAATCGCTTTTGGGCGAGCATGATTCGCGTACGACAAGTTCGACGCCAAGGATATTGCGTCGCCGATAGCGTTTGGAAGGATACTCGATGCGTCCGAGCAGTCTTTCGATCGCGAGCCGTCCGAGCTCGGCGGGATTCTGATCGATCACTGTCACCGGGGGCCGCACAGCGTCGGCGAGCGGAAAATCACCGAATCCGACGAACGCCAGGTGCAAGAGGTTCATCTGCTGCAGTACCGGTACGCACGCCATCGACACGCGGGCGTTCGATAGGAACAGCGCTGTCGGCGGAGTCCCGAGCGCCATCAGCTCAGCCAATGCCGAGCCGGCGTCGTCGCGATTCTGCACGCCGAGCGCCACCAGGGCGTCGTCGAACGCGATGCCGCGAGAAGCCAGCGCTTCTCGGTAGCCGTCCAATCGGTTCCGGCTCGTGGGAATGCCTGCGCTGTCGCCGATGATCGCGATACGCGTGTGCCCCAGATCGAGAAGATGAGCGACCGCGAGCACAGCTCCACCATGATCGTCGTCGACGAAGCTGTCGGTTTTGAGGCCGTCCGGTGCGCGGTCGACGAACACCGTCGGTGTTCTGTCGATCCACCGTTCCAGATACCCGTGATCGTTCCCGGTCGGGGCGATGATCAGGCCGCTCAGCTGCCTGCGCAACAGTGACTCGACCAGCGCCTGTTCCTGGCTGCCGTCGTGGCCGAGGCTGGTCACGAGGACGGCCATGCCGTCGACCCGCGCTCGGTCCTCGACCGCTCGCGCGATGGAAGAGAAGAACGGATCGTCGATATCGGGCACGGCGACGCCGACCGCAGCGGACTGTCCGGTGCGGAACGACGTCGCCATCGTGTTCGGAACGTAGTTGAGCGACTCGAGGGCATCGGTGACGCGCGCGCGAGTATCCGGATCCACGTGCGGATCGTTGTTGTACACACGTGAGACGGTCTTCGCGCTGACCTTGGCCAGGGCGGCGACATCCTGCATGGTGGTCATGGTCCTACCCCTGTCTGCTCGTCATCGGCTGGTGTAGCCACCGTCCACCGGCAACGACACCCCGGTGATCATGGAAGCATCATCGCTCAACAGGAACGAAATGGGCGCTGCGATCTCGTCCTCGGTCGCCCAGCGGCCGAGCGGCATCTGCTGGAGGAACGGTTCTTCGATCTCGGGGCGTCCCCAGTAGAACGCCGACATCTCCGTCATGACGACGGTCGGGTTGACGCCGTTGACGCGGATTCCGTGTGGGCCTAGTTCGAGTGCTGCGACGCGCGTGATGTTGTCGAGCGCAGCCTTGGACGAGCCGTAGGAGATGTGGCCGGTCAGCGCGACGAGGCTGGCCTGGCTCGAGACGTTGACGATGGATCCCGTCCCGGCCGCGATCATCGCCGGTGCGGCGTACTTGATGACGAGTAGGCTGCCGCGGGCGTTGATGCTGATGACTTTGTCGAACACCGAGATGTCGGTGTCCTGAGGTGTGGCGATTTCCCCGCCGAAGCCTGCACAGTTGACCACGCCGTACAGTTCGAGCCCCTCGACAGCCGCCTTGACGCTGTCCTCGGAGGTGAGGTCGAACGGGAGTGTGCGCACCCCGGTCTCAGCGGCCAACTTGTCGAGCGCGTCCACGGATTGGCCTGCCGCGATCACGTCTGCGCCGTCGGCAACCAGCCTTCGTACCGTCGCGGAGCCGATGCCCCCGCTGGCGCCTGTCACCAAGATCGTTCGGCCGTCGAACTGTGCCATGAGGGTCTGCCTTTTCTGTTCGTACTGATCATGTCATCGATGTCACAGGCGGCATGAAATCGCTTGATGTCATCGGTGTCATGAACCGTACCGCAGCGACTTGTTCGGGCGCTCGCAAACGATCGATTCCGGTTGTTTGCCCAGCTGAAGACGGGTCTGTGAACGGATGGGTCAGGGCTGGGGTGGACATTGCGGTGAAAACCGACGCCGTCGTCATGTCACCGGTGACATGAATTCTGGCGAAACACGTGACAAGTGGAGTTGTGTGGGTCACACTGCTAGAACAGCGAACCTCGACACGGGGATCGGCGGCACCGCAGCCCACCTTTCGTGGATGCAGTGCGCGGGCGTCGGCGAAAGATGGAACATGCAAGTGACTAGCGATCGGCCGGTGTACCGGCCAGAGTCCTTCGATCGGATGATCTCCGATCTCGTGGCTCGTGCGCGGACGATCGTCTCCGGTGGACAGAGGCGTCTGCTCGGCATTACGGGCCCTCCCGGATCGGGTAAGTCCACGGTGTGCGCAGCACTCGACGACGCGCTGGGTGTCGATTCCGTAGTGGTAGGGATGGATGGATTTCACCTGAGCAACGAGGAGTTGATCAGGATGTCCCGCCGGGATCGTAAGGGTGCGCCTGATACTTTCGATGTCGACGGGTATGCGGCTCTGCTGCAACGACTTCGGGACCAGCGCACTGATGTGATCTACGCCCCGAGGTTCGATCGCGACCTGGAGCAGTCGATCGGGTCCGCAATCGCCGTTTCTCGAACGACCCCACTCGTCGTCACCGAGGGCAACTACCTCTTGATGCCGGACGGTGGTTGGGAGAACGTCGTTCCGTCGCTCGATGAGGTGTGGTACCTCGACGTCGCCGAGGATGTACGGGCGCGGAGACTGATCGATCGCCAACGTGGACATGGTAAGTCGCTTGCCGACGCACAGCGGTGGACCGAGACGGTCGACCTCCCCAATTCCGACTTCAGCCTCGGCGCCAGGTCACGCGCCGATCTGATCGTCGTCGTTCCTGATCGGCCCTCCCCGGACGGGGACTCGCAGTGACCCTCCCCGGACTGGGAAGCCCAATTGCATCGCCCCACCAATACGTCGAATCATCTCGGTCAATCAAGGAGTACTCATGACAAGCGTTGCACCAGCTGCGACACCGATCCTCGAAGCGAGGGGGTTGTCGCGTAGCTTCGGAAACGTCCGAGCCCTCGACGACGCAGATTTCGACATCTTCCCCGGTGAGGTCGTCGCGCTCATCGGAGACAACGGTGCGGGCAAGTCGACTATGGTCAAGGCGCTGTCGGGGGCCCTCGCGCTCGACAGCGGTTCGATCCTCTTCAACGGCACCGAAGTCGACCTGGGCAGCCCCACCGCTGCAGCAGATCTCGGTATCGAAACCGTATTCCAGGATCTGGCACTTGCGCCTCACCTCAACGCGCAGCAGAACATGTTCCTCGGGCGCGAACTGCCGGCGAAGGGTGTGCTGGGGAGTCTCGGATTCCTCGATGTCGCGACCATGCGCAAGCAATCCCAGGACGCGCTCGACGAACTTGGTGCAACCGTGCGGAGTTTGTCGGTGCCGGTCGGGTCGATGTCCGGTGGCCAGCAACAGGCCATAGCGATTGCTCGCGCCGTCGCGTGGGCGAAAGGCGTTGTCTTCCTCGATGAACCGACTGCAGCGCTTGGGGTGGTGCAGACCCGTAACGTACTCGACACCATCCGCCGAGTTGCGGACAGGGGAGTGGCTGTTGTCTTCATCAGTCACTCGATGCCGCATGTGATCGAGGTTGCCGACCGAGTCCAGGTGCTGCGGATGGGCAAACGAGTGGCAACCCTGGACGCCAAGAACACCACCATGGAAGAACTCGTCGGTGCGATGACCGGCGCAACTACTGGAGCATCACGATGAGTCAGACGATTTCCCCATCCCTCGAGCCGTTGCCGCCGAGCGAGAAGCCCTCACGACACTCGTTCGATCTAGTCGAATCTCTCGGCAAGCTTGCGCGAATCCAGGTATTTCAGATCGTGCTGGTGCTGGCAGCGATCTTCATCGTGTTCTCGATCATGGCACCTGGGAGCTTCCCCGAGTGGGGCAACATCCGCCAGATCATCCAGAACGTCTCCATCCTGGCCGTGCTCGGCATCGGGATGACGTTCGTGATCGTCACGAGCGGTATCGACCTCTCTGTCGGTTCGGTACTTGTGTTCTCCGGTGTCGTTGCCGCCAAGACTATGGCCGCCATCGGCGGAGACGGTTGGGGCGTTGCAGCGATCGGCATCGTCGTGTCCGTATTGTGCGGTCTCGCTTGGGGATTGCTGAACGGATTTCTCATCGGAAAGGCGAAAGTGCCCCCGCTGATCGTCACCTTGGGTACTCTCGGCGGTGCGCTCGGACTGTCGCAGGTCATCACCGGTGGCGTCGATATCCGTGACGTTCCACCCGTGCTGGTCGACACGATCGGATACGGCAACCTACCCGCCACGACGATCCCGCTGATCTCCAGCATCGCTCTTGTTCTCGTGGTCGTCTTCGGAATCATTTTGCACCGCACCAAGTTCGGCCTGTACACGTTCGCCGTGGGTTCCAAGGAGCAGTCCGCGCGGCGGGTCGGAATCAAGGTGGACATGCACCTGGTCAAGATCTACGCTCTCTCCGGTGCCCTCGCCGGACTCGCAGGCATCCTGTCGCTGTCGCAGTACGGAACCACAGCCATCGCCGGTCAATCGCAGACCAACCTCAACGTGATCGCAGCCGTCGTCATCGGCGGCACAAGCCTTTTCGGTGGAATCGGCACCATGTTCGGCACCGTGGTCGGATTGTTCATCCCCGCCGTCCTCCAGAACGGCTTCGTGATCGTCGGCGTTCAGCCCTTCTGGCAGCAGGTCGCAGTCGGCGCGGTTCTGATCGCAGCCGTCTACTTCGACCAGCGTCGTCGAGATGCGGCTAGCCGCGGCCAATCGACGAGCTCCCTCCGAAAACTCTGGTCCCGAAGTCCTTAGTTCTACCTCCTCGTAGCTCACCTCATCCCATACAAGAGAGTCGACCATGTTCACATCACGCACCACTGTCGTTGCACTGAGTGTCGCTTCCGTCTCTGCAATGTTCCTCGCGGGTTGTTCGTCCGACTCGGGCGGTGACAGCAACAAGATCGCGTTCATCCAAGGCGTCAGCGGCGATGAGTTCTACATCAGCATGCAGTGCGGAATCGAAGCCGCCGCTCAGGAAGCCGGCGTCACCGTCGACGTCCAGGGACCGGTGAAGTTCGATCCGACGCTGCAGAAGCCGATCGTGGACTCCGTTGTGGCGTCACGCCCTTCGGCGATTCTCATCGCGCCGACCGACGTGGCCGCCATGCAAGCCCCGCTCGCCGCAGCCGCGAATGCCGGTATCAAGGTGGTCCTCGTCGACACCACTATCGACGATCCGTCGATTGCTGTCTCGGCCATCTCGTCGGACAACAAGGGTGGCGGCGCCGAAGCGTTCAACGCTATCGAGGGTCTCAACCCGTCGGGCGGCAAGATTCTCGTCATCTCGACCGATCCGGGTGTCTCCACCACAGATGCGCGCGTTGCAGGATTCGAGGAAGCTGCGGATGCCAATTCGGCGTTCGAATACCTCGGAGTTCAATACAGCCACAACGATCCGGCCGAAGCCGCTCGTCTGGTCTCCGCCGCGCTGTCGAAGGATCCCGACATCATCGGAATCTTCGCGACCAACACGTTCGCTGCCGAGGGCACGGCAACCGGCGTGCGACAGGCCGGCAAGCAGGACCAGGTCAAGATCGTCGGCTTCGACGCAGGCCCCGCGCAGGTCAAGCAGCTCCGTGAGGGCACAGTGCAGGCACTCATTGCGCAGCAGCCGGACACCATCGGCACCGATGGAGTCGAGCAGGCAATGGCTGCCCTGAACGACAAGCCTGTGACCGCTGAGATCTCGACCGGTTTCCACGTGATCACCGCCGAGAACATCGACGGTGACGGCGCCCAGTACGTCTACAAATCCGCCTGCTGATCCCCGATACTGCGGTGGTGCTCCTGGCGGCAGTGATGCCCGGGAGCGCCACCGCTCACCAACTGTCACCATCGAGGCGCCACCATCGAGGTAGGAACGGACATGTTCGATTTGCGACGCAGCACGCTGGGTGAGATCGGATCGGAGGTCTCGCGACCTGCTTACGCATTCGACGAGCTACACTGCGGGATAGTTCATTTCGGAGTCGGAGCATTCCATCGATCGCATCAGGCCGTCTACGTCGAGCAGCTACTGAACAATGGCAACCTGGACTGGGCGATCTGCGGAGTAGGCGTACTGCCGGGCGATCGCAGGATCGCCGACGTGTTGGAAGCCCAGGACCACCTCTACACGGTGGTGACCGTAGATCCCGAGGGGAACCGCGATGCGCGAATCGTCGGTTCGATCGCTGACTTCGTCTACGCCCCCGATGATCCGGTAGGTGTGGTGGAGTTGCTCAGCTGTCCGTCGACGATGATCGTGTCTCTGACCATCACCGAAGCGGGATACGGCGTCAACGATGCGACCGGTGCGTTCGAGCCGAAAGACGAAGCAGTGCTGCACGACCTGTTGGATCTGTCGGTACCGTCGAGCGTGTTCGGATTTCTGACCGTAGCCCTCGGACTGCGGCGTAACCGCGGCATCCCACCGTTCACGGTGATGTCCTGCGACAACATCTCCCACAACGGTGTTGTTGCGCGGACGGCACTTACTGCGTTCGCCAGACATCATGACGCCGATCTCGCCGCCTGGATCGACACCGAGGTTGCGTTTCCAAGCTCGATGGTCGACCGTATAACTCCCGCAACCACTTCCGATGTGCTCGATGCGGTTCGCGACAGTGTCGGCATCGTCGACCAGTGGCCGGTACGCTCCGAATCGTTCACACAGTGGGTACTCGAAGACACCTTCTCGTTCGGACGGCCGCCTTTCGGTGACGTCGGAGTCCAACTCGTCGCCGATGTGGTGCCGTACGAGAACATGAAATTGCGCTTGCTCAATGCGTCGCACCAGGTCATGAGCTACCTGGGTATTCTCGCCGGGTACACCTACGTTCACGAGGTTCTGGCCGACCCAGACCTGGGAGCCTTCGTCGAGTCGTACATGCGAAACGAAGCGGCGCCCACGCTGGCGGAGGTGCCAGGGATAGACATCTCGCAGTACATCGATCAGCTACTCGCGCGCTTTTCCAGCCTCGCGGTGGCCGATACTCTCGAACGACAGATCGTCGACGCCTCGGCCCGAATCCCTAAGTTCGTACTACCGGTGGTTCGAGACCGACTTGCGCGGGACGATTCGATCGAGCATGCAGCACTTGCTCTTGCAGCTTGGTGTGGTGTCTACGAGCGCGGCGATGTGGCGATGATCGATGGAGAGGCCGAGCACTTACGTCGACTGTCCTGGACCGATCATGACAATCCGGGGCAGTTCCTCGACAATCCCGCGCTGTTCGGGGCTATGGCGTCGAGTCCTCGGCTGCGTGGTGCCTATCAGCGAGCGAAGCGTGCGCTTCAGGATCACGGTGCCATCGGTGCTGTACGGACGATTACGGCAGGTGCGTCCGCTCGGGGTTGAAGGCCGGCAGTAGGCCCGCCGATTCGACTTCCGCCGAGCATATTCGGACATATGGAACACTGGTGAGTGTGAATCGCGCACTCCTCGCCGTCCCTGCCCTCGCCACCGCCGCGCTGCTCGTCGGCGCATGCAGTTCCTCCGAGTCCAGTACCACCGGTGCCCCGACCAGCAGCTCGCCGAGCACGCAGGCGTCCTCCGCCCCGGCGTCGACTGCCGATATCTACACGCTGCCCGGCACGGGCGTGTTTCCCGAAGGCATCACCGCCGACGACGAGACGTTCTACGTGACAGCCACCGGAGACGGCACAGTGTTCCGCGGGACGCTCGGGACACCAGAGCTGCAGGTGTTCCTGCCCGGCGGGGCAGACGGCCGGATCGGTGCGGCCGGCATCGACGTGACCGACGGCGACGACGACGGGGATGACAACGACGTCGACGACGTGAACCGGCTCGTCATCGCAGGCGGCGCGACCGGAAAGGTGTGGGTCTACGACAGCGTTTCCGGTGCCCTGGTCGGAACCTTCACCAACGGACTCGGTGAGGACGCCACCTTCTTGAACGACGTGGTCATCGCCGACAACGGTGACGCGTTCATCACCGATTCGAGAAGCCCGGCCTTGTTCCGTATCCCCGCCGATAAGGTGCGTGACGGCGCTCAAGAGGGACCGCTCGAAGCGTTCGTCGACTTCACCGGTTCGCCGTTTGTCTACGGCGAGGGTTTCAACGCCAACGGGATCGTCGAAGTCGACGACGACGCGCTCGTGGTCGCGCAGTCCTCGACCGGCAATCTGTACCGTGTCGACGCGCGCTCGAAGGAGATCACGCAGGTAGACCTCGGGGGCGAGACGCTCGTGAATGCCGACGGGCTCGAGCTCGACGACGACACGCTCTACGTCGTGCGCAACCGGGACGGGCTCATCTCCCGGGTCGATCTGTCCGACGACGGACGGACCGGTCGTGTTCTCGGTGAGATCACCGACGAGTCGTTCGCGTACCCGACCACCGTGGCTGCAACAGAAGACCGACTCCTCGTAGTCAACAGTCAGTTCGACAAGCGCGGGGGAGAACCTGTGGAGCCGTTCACCGTCAGCTCGATAGGGGCTCCGCGCCCGTGAACGAAAATACATAGCCCACTACGTATTTTCGTTCACGTGGGTAGGGTTTCGGCATGACTACCAACCAGCACCATCGACTGAATTACATCGAGCTGACGGTCACCGATCTGGCCGCAGCGCAGGCGTTCTACGCCGATGCGTTCGGATGGGAGTTCAATGCGTACGGGCCCGAGTACGCCGGAATCAAGGGCGCCGACGGCGAGGAGGTCGGGGGCTTGGCCTTCTCGACTGAACCGCCACTGTCCGGCGGACCCTTCGTGCTTCTCTACTCGGACAACCTCGACGCATCTGTCGACTCAGTGACGTCTGCCGGTGGAGAGGTGACCAACGGACCGTACGAATTCCCTGGTGGCCGGCGTTTCCATTTCACTGATCCAAGCGGAAACGAACTGGGAATCTGGAGTGCGGCGGGAGTGCAGCCTGCGGAATGACCCGTGGGGGCGGGAGTGCCGCCTGCGGAATGACCCGTGCGGTGGCGTCAGCGCAGAATCTCGTCGATCTGACCCATCGCGAGGCTCATGCCCTCTTCCATGCCCATCTCGATCATTTTCTGCATCTGCTCGGCACTGTCGAAGTTCGACGACGTCGTCATCCTGGTCCGGCCGCCGAGGTCTTCCAGGGTGACGACGGCCCGTGTGACACCCAGAGAATCGACCGGATCCCAGTTGTCGTCGGCGAAACCGTCGTTGAAAGCCAGTGAGTTGGTCGCGTCGATCTTTGTGAAAACCCACCAGCCGCGGGCTTTTTCGCCGTCGGGACCGGTCATGTAGTAGTTGGCTTTGCCGCCTGGGGTGAACTCGTGCAGCTCGAACGTTGCGGGCCAGGTGGGTGGGCCCCACCAGCGTTCGAGCTGGCGGGGTCTTCCCAGATCTGCCAGACGCGTTCGACTTTCGCGTCGAACTCGGCCACGATCGTGAAACTCAGTTGTTCTGGGTTCTGCGTGGTGCTGATGACAGTCATGAAAGGTCTCCCTGTTCTTCGGCGAGAATGTCGGCGATCCGGTCGACGCGCTGTCGCCAGATCTTTTCGTACTCGGCCAGCAGTGATCGCGCTCTTTCTATGCCCAGCAGGTGGATTCGCACGATCTGCTCCCGTCCACGCTTCTCCTTCGTCACGACCGAAGCGCGCTCCAAAATCGCAACGTGTTTCTGCACGGCTGCGAAACTCATGGAGTAGTGAGCAGCGAGGCCGGACACCGAGTGCTCTCCGGAGAGAACCCTCGACACGATGTCGCGACGAGTGGTGTCTGCGAACGCCTGGAACAGGCGGTCGAGGTCGGCGTCACTGACTTCATCTACAACCATTTGGTTGTAGATTACGACGCGAGGTCTGCGGCGTCAAGGGCTTACGAGGACAGTTCGCGGCATCGAGTCGTGACGAAGTCGCTGAGCCGCGTGGTCTCGCGGTCGTCGAAGCCAATCGATTCCACCGACAACATAGCCGCGCGAACACCTCCGATTACCTCGTCGAGCATGCGGTGCGTAGCTCGTTCCGGTAGCCCGAGTCGAGTAGCGGACTCCACCACGTGCGCTCGGTTCCATCGGTTCGCGCGGCCGAAGAGGTTCAGTGCCATTGGATCCTTCCATCCTGCGTACGGCTGAGTGCAGAGGAGGTCGTAGCCGGGCGTCACCGACCAGAGTCCGCGCTCGTTCAGGTGAATCGAATAGTTCTTACCGTGGAGGTCGCCGTTGCCGATCAGGTACGAGTATGCGGTGAGCCGCAAAAGCTGAAGCGTTGTTTGACGTGCGGAGCCACCGCCCCGTTCGACGGTGCCAGCCAAGGTCTGGACGACACCTTCGGTCTTCATCCGGTACTTCGCGGCCGGATAGACCGAACTCACTTGGCACGCGTCTTCCTGCGGAATCCGGAGGTTTTCGCTCCGGTCGAACCTTTCGACGAGGAGCGCTGCTATTCCGTTGACATCGTGGATGATTCGGGTATGTGGTGTGGCGATGCCGGCGGCCCGCGCCGCATTCATGAAGAAGTGTTCATTCTGTACGAGCAGGGGAAGCCTCGCCGGCGGCGCGAGTTTCAGGATCGCCGGGCCGGTCGTCGTCGCGATCGGGGTCGAGTACATCTGGGCCGACACCTTGCCCTGCACGCCGGGCAGCGCCGTTGCGTCGAGGTCGAGGGATCCGACTCCGGTTACAGCGTCGAACAGCGCGCGGAAATCGGGACTGGGCTCACGTGGGTCGAAGGCGGCAACTGTGGTGGTGAGTTGCGCTCCGTGTGGAACAACTCGAACGTCGCCGACGGTGTCCGATCCGACGGCCAGCAGAATTGTGAAATGGTCGTCCTCCGAAGTCTTGGCGGCTGTGACCACGCCGGACAATCGCGCCCCCTCCGGTAGAAGGCCTGCAAAGAATGGCGGCACACTACCGCCGGTCGCGATGCTCGCAACCGACGATTTCGGGATGGACCAGGCCAGATCGGCGGACGCTGGATCGTCTAGGTATCCGGGCGAGTACCGGAACTCGACGTTGTTGCCTGCGCGCGTCAGAGTTCCGGCGAATCTGTCCGCCTTGTAGACGTCCGCGACGTCCACCTGGCGCAGGTCTGTGGTGCTCATGGACCGGGCGCGATCGGTGCCCCCGCGCGCGTGACGAGGGTGATGTCGCAGCCCAGTGCATCAGCAACGGCTCGAACGCCGTCCAGTTGAATCGAGTCCTTTCCCGATTCGATGGATTGCACGGTAGATCGCCCGACGCCGGCAAGTGCAGCCAAGTCGGCCTGGGTCAGTCCGAGTCGATGCCTGCGTTGGGTGAAAGCCTCGGCCAACAGGCTGGGTGACGTCTTGGTCCGCCGCCGGGGGAATGCCATCTTCGACTCCTGGGCTTGCGTCGGCATGCTTTAGCTCAATTTAGGCCAAAGGGCCCGGAATGTCGAGAGTTAGGACTGTCGTCGCAAGCTTAAGGGCGCTGATCGAGCGTGTGGGTGCGACATGACCGCTATGCATGTGGACGTAGGCGTTAACCGCTGTGAGTAGCTTCGGTGAGAGCGGCCAGCTGTTCGGTCACCGTTCCCCATCCGTCGTAGAAGCCGAGATCTCGGTGCTGGGCGGCGTCCGCCGTGTCCTTGTGTTTGACCAGCGCAGTGTATTCGGTGCCTTCGGGGTGCTCGGCGAACGTGATGGACGCGGTGATGAACGGATTTTCGGCTGGACGCCAACCGGACACGAGCGCATTGGTGAAGACGATCCGCTCCAGCGGATCGACGGCGAGAAAGCAACCAGCGATGTGTGGACCGAATTCCCCACCGCCCTCGCTGATTTCGGTGAGGAACGAACCACCGGGGGTGAGATCGAGTTCGACGACTCTGGAACGCGCAGGCGCGGGTACCCACCACTGCTCGAGCTGTGAAGGTGTCGTCCAGGCTGCCCACACCCGCGCTCTCGGCGCTTTGATGATGCGCGAGACGGTGAGGTCGAGCTGGGAATCTGTCGTTTGGGTCATAGGGGATCCTCCTGATGTGCGACGGGTGAGGTGACGAAGTGTTCGAGGCGGTCGGTGTGTGCTTCCCACACTCGTTGTTGGTGATGCAGCCATTCCTCGATGGTGGTGAGCGGCGATCGCTGCAGGGTGCACGTCCGAACTCGTCCCACTTTGCGTGTGGTGATCAGTCCGCCGGATTCGAGCATTCGGACATGTTTCATGAACGAAGGTAACGCCATGTCGAACGGTTCGGCCAGCTCGCTCACGCTGGCCGGTCCTCGTCCGAGCCGGTCGACGACGGCTCTGCGTGTGGGGTCCGACAGAGCTTGAAAGACATCGTCGAGCAGGTTCGAATACTGAGCCATAAGGCAAAGTATCAGTCGGTGAACAGTTAGCGCAAGGGCTAAGTGATGGTGGAAACGGTGGCGTTCGTGTAGCCAGTTGCCGATACTGGAATGCATGCTTCCGGTACTCGATTTGGCGCGAGCCGACACCGAACCCCACACCTTTCGCGCAGAACTTTTGGCCGCCGGTCACGAGTCCGGCTTCTTCTACCTGGTGGGTCATGGGGTACCAAGCGGCCGAATTACCGAGGTACTTGGACTCGCGCGCCAGTTCTTCACGCTGAGCGACGCAAGCAAGAACGAGATTTCGCAGCTGAAAAGTCGTCACTTTCGTGGCTACTCGCGGCTGGGCGGCGAACTGACCAACGGTGCCGTCGACTGGCGCGAGCAGATCGACATCGGTCCCGAGCGTGAAGCCATCGCCGATGCCGACGGGTACTGGAACCTCCAAGGTCCCAATCTGTGGCCGTCGGCACTGCCGCGGTTGCAACCAGCATTCGAGGCATGGGAGAACGAACTGTCCGATGTCGGCCTACGGCTGTTGCGTCAATGGGCGCGTGCGCTCGGGGCATCCGAGGACGTGTTCGACCAGGCCTTCGCTCACTACCCCGCGACGCTGATGAAAGTGGTGCGCTATCCCGGTAGCGCCGAGAACCCTCAGGGAGTCGGGGCGCACAAGGATTCGGGTGTCTTGACGCTCCTTCTCGTCGAACCAGGTTCGCTGGGGCTGCAAGTCGAACTGGGTCCCGACGAATGGATCGACGTACCTCCCGTCGAAGGGGCTTTCATCGTCAACATCGGCGAGCTGCTCGAAGTGGCGACGCAAGGATATCTGCGCGCAACTCGGCACCGGGTCCTTGCTCCCAGACCCGGCGCCGATCGTGTGTCGATTCCTTTCTTCCTCAATCCTGCTCTGGACGAGGTGATTCCGATCATCGAGCTACCGGAAGAGCTCGCCGCGCGGTCGCGAGGCGTGGAAACCGATCCGACCAATCCGATCTTTTCGACCTACGGAGAGAACGCTTGGAAGTCGCGGACACGTGCTCACCCCGACGTCGCCGAGCTCCATCACGGCATCGTTCCAACAGGAGAGGCGTCGGCGTACTGACTTCAATCCTCGATCGTCTCGCGCCCACCGGTCAGATCTGCGCGCTCCGCAGCCAACCTGCCCTGAGCGACCCCACCTCGGTTGGATACCGAGATCGTGCTCGAGACGAGGTCCGGGAAAAGGTCATCGAACACCGAGGTGACCGCGCGGTCCCGTTCGGCAAGTATCGGTACCAGCGAGGGTCCGTACGACTCGCCTGCCGCTCGATCCGCTCGTGCGCGCGCCTCGGTGAGACGCTCGCCGATCCTCCATGCATACCCGAAGAGGAAGGCGCGTCTGAAACCCCTGCTCCGAGTGGCAGAGTCGACACCAGCGTGGGCGAGTGCCTGCGCCGATTGCACGAGCAGTGAGGTGTACAGAAGTTCGCACAAATCGAGGTCGATCGGCAGACCGGTGATGCTGTAGAGACCAAGCTTCCGGTATCGCACTGTTCGAGCGCCGTTGGAGTGCGCCACACTCGACATCAACTGCATCTTCGCATCGGCGTAGGGATTGTCGACCACGATTCGCCTCGTCACGACGTGTTCGTCGAACTTCGAGCTCTCGGTCGCGTCGAGGACTACGCTGTCGATCGCATATCGCGTCATCAATTCCTGAGCCTTGGCCGACAGCGAGTCGGATTCCTCGGTGAACGTGGTCGACTCGGCTTTCGCCAACAGGCCGCGAATCTTGGTCAGTACCTTCGGATCCGGACGTTGACCGGTGGTCTTGGTTGCGCCGGTCACCCACCTGGATGGTGGGGGAGCGATGATCGTCATCGACCCCATGTACCTGAGCTGTACCAACAGGCGAAACAGCGACGTCCAAAATGTCCGGGGATGAATCCTACTGGTTCGGCGATGTCGAATGAGATCGGTGCTGGGATCGATTGCGAGTGAACGTAACTGGCAGCGCCATTCGGGCGGTGCGCTCGACAGGGCAAGCGTTCTTCGCGAGTGCGAGCCGATCATGGCTTCGAGCATCGGGACTGCGGTCTTGTCGACGCGCCGGGTGACTACGTGAACCAGCTCGGCTGGCTGCCATCCGCGTTCGAAGGTGTCCGATAGAACGGAGTCCGCGTAGTCGACGCACTTGCTGTCCAGACCGAGCGACGACCCACTCGACTCCAGCTGCAGAATCTGGTCGACCACTCTGCCGAGTGCGCCACGCGAGGTTGCGGGATCGGCTGCCAGCGCCATTGCAGCGCGCATCAGTGATTCGGCGTCGATGGTTCGGTTCAACTGGTGAACGTTCATGGGTCCCCTCGTCCAAGTTTCGGTTCGACGACCAGTGAGGGGGTGCTGGAGCATCGGTGTCCGGGAATTTGTACCAAGAGGCACCGACACGTTCGCCCGACGTGTAGATCTCCGTGCCGCGGGTACCCGAGAGCGACTACTCGATTACCGAACGGAGATGACAACACTCGTGAGCGTTGTACCCACCATCACTTTGAACAATGGTCAGACGATTCCGCAGCTCGGATTCGGCGTTTTTCAGATCGACCCGGACAAGACCGCCGATGCTGTGAAGACCGCCCTCGACATCGGCTACCGGCACATCGACACCGCCGAGATGTACGGCAACGAGAAGGAAGTTGGCCAGGGCATCCGCGACGCCGGGGTCGACCGCGCCGACGTGTTCGTCACAAGCAAGCTCAACAATGGGTTTCACGAGCCGGACAAGGCTCGCCAGGCGTTCGAGCAGACCCTGAAGGACCTCGGCACCGACTACGTGGATCTGTTTCTCATTCACTGGCCGCTGCCGACTCGCTACGACGGTGATTTCGTCTCGACGTGGAAGACGCTCGAAGAATTCGCGAAGGACGGGCGTGCCCGCAGCATCGGTGTGTCGAACTTCCAGCCCGCTCATCTGGAGCGATTGGCCAAGGAGACCGACACGGTTCCTGCGGTGAACCAGATCGAGGTCCATCCGTACCTGGTCAACGAAGAAGCCCGGAGTTACAGCAGGAACAACGCCATCGCGGTCGAAGCGTGGTCGCCGATTGCTCAGGGCAAGGTGCTCGACGATCCGGCGATCGAGAAGATTGCGTCGGCTGCAGGAAAGTCGACTGCTCAGGTCGTGTTGCGCTGGCATCTGCAGCGCGGTGACATCATCTTCCCGAAGTCCGTCACGCCGGACCGAGTCAAGGCCAACTTCGACATCTTCGACTTCGAACTCAGCGCATCCGACATAGATGCAATCACGGCGCTGGACAAGGGCGAGGAAGGCCGGACCGGCCCGAATCCCGACACGTTCGACATGATTCCGGACTGAAATTGCTCCACCGCATGTGAACGAAAATACATAGTGCCCTATGTATTTTCGTTCACATGCGCCAGCGGCGCCTACGCTCGGGCGCGAGTTCGATGTCCGGCAACACGCCCTTGTTGAAGTCGCTGACGAGGTTGAGCACGGTGCCCTGCGCACACGACTTGTTGGTGCCGATGTACCCCGACGGTCCGCGCTTGATCCAGCCCGTGACGTACGTCCCGCGAACCGGTTCGCCACCGGCGGCGTCGAGAACACGACCGTCGCGATTGGGAATGATGCCGCGTCGGTCGTCGAACGGAACGCCCGCGAGTGCTACGCCCTTGTAGCCGATCGATGTCAGGACAAGCCCGGTCTCGACAGTCTCTGTCTCGCCAGTGGGGACGCTCAGTATCGACCCGTCAGCGGCTGTGTCGAGCGACATTCTGGCGAATTCGATACCCGTCGTAGCAGTCTCGCCGAGTACTCGCGTGGGAGACAGCAAATAACGTAGAACTATTCGCTTGTGATCGGTCCCCGGGACATTGTCGACGCGACGCAACAGCTGAAGTTTCTGAGCGACGGCGTGAGGCAGATCGTTCGTCTCTGCAAGCGCGACGGTTGCCGCGTCCAGAACGATTTCGTCGCGGAGGATCGAAACGTCGATACCGGGTGTTGCCAGCAATCCGGCGAACTCGGGAACGGTGAACGCCGACTGTGCAACACCGCGGCGACCGACGACAAGCACTTCCTCGATGTTCGACTCTCGCAACGCTTTCAGCGCGTGCGGGGGAACATTCGTGCCAACGAGACGATCTGGATCGATGGTAAGGATCCGGGCGACGTCGAGCGCGACGTTGCCGTTACCGATGACGACCGCTCGCTTGTGGGAGAGGTCGTAGCGACGGTGCGCGTGGTCCGGATGGCCGTTGTACCACGCGACGAAATCCGTTGCGGAGGAACGGCCGGGGAGGTCTGCTCCGGGGATCGTCAGTTCACGATCGCGAGATGCGCCGACGGCGTAGATCACGGCGTGATGATTCTCGAGCAACTGTTCGTGGGTGACGTCTTTACCGACTTCCACTCCGAGGTGGAACTCGAATCCGGCCTGCGCGGAGATCTGGTCGAACAAGCGCGAGACCTGACGGGTCTTTTCGTGATCGGGGGCGACACCCAGTCGCGCCAAGCCATGTGGCTGAGGGAGCTTGTCGTAGACGTCGACCTTCACACCGGGCTGAGTGAGCAACTCGTCCGCTGCGTACATGGCTGATGGACCGGATCCGACTATTGCGACTCGAAGCGGCTGACGTTCTTTGGTGACGGTGGGTGCAGGTGACACCGGCGCCAGGAGAGGTCGTTTCGGTCGTTCCTGCTTGTAGAAGTCGGCGTTGATCGTGAGAAACGGAAGCTGTGACTCGGTCAGTTTGGACTTCGGGACGATGGCATCGACTGGGCACGCCGAGACGCAAGCGCCGCAGTCGACACACGACGCCGGGTCGATGTGCAGCATTTCTGCCGTCAGGAAGTCCGGTTCGTCCGGAGTCGGGTGGATGCAGTTGACGGGGCACGCGTAGACACATGACGCGTCGCTGCAACAAGATTGAGTGACTACGTGGGGCATGACGGATTCCTGACGGCAGGCGCTGCTGTGGTGATAACTGGCGCTGTGAGGGAGGGAGATCAGGCAGCGAACTGGGCGGAGCTGCGGTCGGGCTCGCTGCGGAAACGTGATGCCTTGCCGTCGATTCCGCACAATTTCCACACGAGCTTCGCCGCGCGGTTCATCATTCCGGTTTCGGTGGCAAGCATGCGCACGTCACCGAAGTAGTCCTGCAAGGTGTGCTGCGCTTCCTCTGAACCCCAGAACAAGTCGTCCTTGACAGACTTCGGGATGTCGAATGTCTGCCAGAACTTCTTCGGCGGAATGACGATGGCGTCGCACAGGATTCGCATGGTGATCGGAAAGAGAAGCGAGAGGAAGAACCGACCGACCTTGGACATCTTGGGGACGCGTCGACGCAGCAGCTGGTGCGCGAATGAAATGTGGCGTGCTTCCTCGGCAACGTGAATAGCCATGACGCCCTGCATGATCGGGTGAATCTCTTCGCCGGACCGCAGCACCGACTTCTGGATGTGGTCGATGGGCTCCTCGCCGGCAAGGACTCCCACGAAGAACAGTTCGGGCGTCAGCGTCGCGAACAGTGGAATGATGGGGGAGAGCATCTTCATCGGGCGGCTCATCCCGGGTGCATCAGCGCCGACGCGGTTGACCATCTCCTGGAACATCAGAGTGTGGTTGCACTCCTCGACCGATTCGTGGGTGCAGTAGCGCGCCTCCGGATCGCCGTTGGGCAGGGAGAAGACGTACTGCATCATTCCGCGAATGAGGATGTTCTCGAACTGCAGGCCGACCTTCGCCACGTTGGCCTGGCGCCACATGCCGATTGCGATCTGCTTGTCCTCGGGCAGCGCCTGATACCAGGAGTGGCTGCCGATCGGATCGGTCTTCGACGGAAGAATCCAGCGTCGATCGTTCGGGGTGACCTCGAACTCCGGGGATTCCCAGTCGATGTCCACATAAGGATCGAAATGCTTGTGCACCGATCCCTCGGACAGAAGCCGCAGAGTCTCGTTGTACTGCTCGGTCTCCGCGTCGTACTGCTCGGTCTCCGCGTCGGTGTCGATCCCGCGCGCCTTGGCTACTGACGTCGTTGTCATCGCTTCTCCCTACGTGGTGCGAACATAGAGTTAATGTAACTCGAAGTATCACCAAATGGAAGCCAATCAGGAATTTTCCTGAATTCAACTCCTCTGCCTCGGGCGGTCTGTCGGATCTGGGCGGGGCAATCGGTCGCCTGCGCCCATGTCGACCAGAGAGGAGTTGCGATTTCGACCATTGCTCGAATGTGCGCTAAGGTAAGCGCAGAAACGAGCTAAGGAGTTCCATGAACTTGAGCAACGAACAGATCGACCGTGCCGCTGGAGTACTGCTCGGTACCGCAGCAGGTGACGCCCTGGGCGCCGGTTACGAGTTCACTCATCCGTCGGCGGACACCGTCGTCGACATGATCGGGGGAGGACCCTTCGATTGGGCTCCGGGAGAGTGGACGGACGACACGTCGATGGCGGCGGCAGTTGCATTGGCTGCGCGAGGCGGTGTCGACATCGGCTCCGGTACCGGGCTCGATGCGGTCGCAGCGAACTTCGTTTCCTGGTACGACACGAAACCTGCCGATATCGGCAATCAGACACGGGCAGTGCTGGGCTACCGGAGTCGATCGGCTGCGGAGATGACGCGGCGGGCGGCGGGCCTTACCGGACGCACCGGAGGAAATGGATCACTCATGCGCACGGCGCCCGTTGCGCTCGCCTACCTGGACGATGTCAACCGGTGTATGGACGCTGCGCTGGTGATCAGTGAACTGACCCACTCGGATCCTCGTGCAGGTCAAGCCTGCCAATTGTGGTCATATGCAATCAGACACGCTGTCCTGTGTGGAACTTTCGACGGAGTTCGTCTCTGGCTGGACACGGCGGAGTCCAGAGATTTCTGGGCTCCACTGATCGACCAAGCCGAGCAGGGAACGCCGTCGGACTTCGCCAACAACGGCTGGGTGGTGCACGCGCTGCAGACTGCGTGGTGGGCGATCTTCGGGGCCGGTCAGGACGGACCGGACCACGTGGTCTTGGCTCTCGAGCGCTGTGTGCTCGCGGGCGGCGATACTGATACCACTGCAGCAATAGCGGGCGGGTTGGTCGGCGCACGTTGGGGAGCATCGGCCGTACCGGACCGCTGGCGCGCGAAGCTCCATGGCTATCCGACACTGGACGGAAACGATCTGGTCGCATTGGCCGCCGACATCACGGGAGAACGCGCATGACCATCGTCGACGCGACTGCCAGACTGTTGACTTAGGCTCTGAAGAGTACTGCGGCCGACTCTGGTAGGGATATTTCGGTCTTTCGCCGGTACATTTCTGCCGGGCGGCCGCCGCCTGCCGTGGACGTGTCTCCAGTTCCTTCGAGCGCGCTGGACACATGCCTACGGAACGTGTCCTTGGGTAGTTCCCGGTCGTAAACGACCTCGTACAGCTTGCGTAGCTCGAGCAAGGTGAACGCATCCCCGAGCAACCGCCCGGGGTCGATGCTTGCTGCATATCGTCGCCGCATGTCCTCGACCGACAAGGTCACCATTTCGGCATGGTCGAACGCCAACGGCGAGGTGGCAGAGCCATCTTCGATCTCGACCTCGACGATGTCGTTCGAATTCGCGAGTGACTCGTGCGGTACGACCGACCCGTGGGCCATCGACAGAACCCAACCGCGGTCGTCGCGGTCCGGTGCGTCGAACATCCCGATCTGGTGAAAGTCGAGGGCCTGAAGGCCGGCCTTCGACGAGAGCGCACGTCTTGCAGCTTCCGCGAGTCGTTCTCCCGGGTGAAGGAATGTTCCGGGAAGTGAAAGCCCCCTGGGGGATTGGACAGCAACTACACGAAGCGCGTCATGTCGAACCGTCAGCACGGCCACGTCCACTGCAACCGACGGCCTCGGGTAGTCCGTCAGTGCCGTCTCGGTCTTTGCGTGCTCGGCCACGAACGGAGCTTAGCGCAGTGTTGAGTAAAGGGGGTCGGGCGTCGAACAGGGCAGGCTCGCCCGCAGCTCCCTGTTCGGGCGCGAAACGCGCTGACCGTCCGCTCCCGATCCCTTTACGCGGTGCGTGCGTAATTACGTCCCTCTGTCATTACGCACGCACGGGGGCCGCACTTACTTCTCGCAGGCGACTCCGTCACCATCTCGGTCGAGCTTGGAGCTGTACCCCGGCTCGCCGGCATAGATCGGTGCTGCACCCGCGGCTTTGACAGCAGTGCAGTTCGCGTAGGACACGGACGACGGAACTTCGGCGACAGCCACCGGCGCAGGCGGCACGTACACCGGCTCCGGCACGTACACCGGCTCCGGCTCGGCAATGTAGGCGGGAGCGGGTGCCGGGACGTACTGCGACGTGGTGGTCGGAGGCGGTGCGTAGACGGTGACGGTCTCGGGAGCTGGAGCGACGGTGGTGGTCGGTGCAGGCGTCGTCGTCGGTCGAGCAGAGGTCGTCGTGGGACGTGCCGTCGACGTCGTCACCTCGGCGATCGCGGGCGCCGCGAATGCGGCAGGGGCGGGCCTCTCGGGTTCGGGGGTTGGACTTGCGATCCCGAAAGCAATGAGTGCAGGGATGGTCGCGACCGCTGGGGTCGCCCAGATCAACCGGCCCTGCGACGGCTTGCCGAACAAGTAGAGCGCACCAGCCGCAGCGGCACAGAGCCCCAGCACGATGCCCGCGATCGAAAAGGTGATCAGTGACGAGAGCAGGATCAGAAGACCGAGCACAAGGCCGACCCAACCGGCAATCTTTGCGAGCACGGGTCGGGCAGGTTCGGGGCGCTTGGCGCCGGGGAAGACGTAGGGCTGAGCGAAGGGGTCGGTCATAGTGGCATTCCTCGGGATCGGCTTGCGATTGCGACGCATGAGCACCGCAGGTGATTGCTGCAGATCGACCGAGGGGCTCGAAGCGGGAATCGACCGTCGCGGACTGGTTCACCACGGTCGTTGCTGTTATCCGAGCACCATGTCGGCGGCGACGGCCCCGCCGTTACAAACCGACTAGAACGATTCCTCGGGATCGTGTTCGCCGAACGGTTCGGCGAGCTCGATGCCGGCCAACACGGCTGCTCGCAACGGGTCCGGGACCGACAATGCGTCGCCGACCGGCACCAGAACGCCCTGCTCCTGAAGGGACCTGATGCGATAGTCGATCAGCTGAGCCGTTCGCAGATCCTCGCCTTCGAGCCCGTCGTAGTTCTCCTCGGCGTTGTCGAGGGGTAGATCTTCGGTCATTGCGGCGAGCAGTGTCTGGATAGCGAACGTATTGGACAGCGCCATCGACACGTCGACCTCGCTCAGGCTGAGTTGATGCCTGATGTGATGGGTGAGAAGTGAACGCAGGACCTCGGCGGAGCGCGTACCGAACCCGTCGAGCGCAGGTCCCGGGGCGACGTCAGTGGCATCTACTTCGAGCACGTCCGCGGCTATGGCAGCCGCCCAGTGATCCAAGAGGACGATGTTCTCGGGCGAGGCGTCGTGGTCGTGGTCCTCGGCGAGAGCCGAGGAGAGTTCGGGTACGTCGGCTACCTTCGACCCGGTCCCGACACGCGCGACGATGGCCTCGACGCCAGGTACGAGCGGCAGGGCCGAGAGCGCGGCCAGCTCGTCCTGCTCGGTGACGACCGGCAATTCGATGTCCTCGGGATCCAGGACGTCGGGGTCGTTGTCGATGAAGTCGGTGAGGTCTTCCATGCAGTGTGCGAAGTCCTCGTCGGTGCCGGTCCAGGTATCGGTCTCGTCCAGAAACGTCAGGAACTCGAGCAGCGTGATGACGATGTTGGTCGCTGCGGCCGCGCCGTTCTCTTCGTCGGATTCCTCGATGCGCTCCACGGCGTCGACGATGAAATGCGCGTCGTTCGGGGTCCACGACGTCACCGAGAATCCGGGATTGGCCCGGTCGATCTGGGTCAGGGTAGTGCGTACGAGACCGACGACGCGCTCGGCATGTTCGCCCATGTCGCGATCGGCGAGCCACTCGGCGAAATGTTCGAGAACGCCGGCCGGGAATGTGGGGAGTTGATGTGAGGACGGAGTGGATTGCTGACGTCGCTGACGTGCCTTCGTCTTGGCCGCGCGCTTCTGTCCTCGACTTGCCGGTCCCTTGGATCCCATGGTGGACAGACTAATGGCTGTGATTGCCGCAATGCTCACGTGGCACTGAACCCCTACTCGAACGCACTGCGTTCGTGTAGGGGGTTCAGGTCGTGGACTACGCCGCAAAGCGCGCAAAGATGCTCTCTAGCTGGACAATTGAGCCTCTTTGGCAGCCGTCGGTTCGACTTCGTCGTCGCTGAAAGGATCGCCGTTTCGGGGAGCGTTGTACCTTTCCTCGTCGAGGATCCCTTCGCGCTTGGCAACGATGGTGGGCACGAGTGCTTGACCGGTAACGTTGACGGCGGTGCGGCCCATGTCGACGATCGGCTCGACGGCGAGGAGCAGTCCGACGCCCGCGAGCGGAAGACCGAGAGTGGACAGAGTCAGCGTGAGCATCACGGTGGCGCCGGTGGTTCCGGCGGTAGCAGCCGAACCGATGACCGAGACGACGATGATCAACAGGTAGTCGGTGAACGTCAGCGAGACACCGTAGAACTGGGCGACGAAGATCGCTGCGATCGCGGGATAGATTGCAGCGCAGCCATCCATCTTGGTCGTCGCGCCGAGGGGAACTGCGAACGACGCGTATTCGCGGGGAACGCCGAGGTTGCGCTCGGTGACCCGTTCGGTGAGCGGAAGCGTACCGATGGACGAGCGCGACACGAACCCGAGCTGGGTCGCCGGCCACACACCCGAGAAGAACTGCCGGACCGAAAGGCCATGCGCTCGAACGATAATGGGGTAGACCACGAAGAACACGATCGCCAGTCCGACATAGATCGCGACCGTGAACACTCCGAGTGAGCCGATCGCATCCCAGCCGTAGGTCGCCACAGCGTTGGCAATCAGAGCTGCAGTGCCGATGGGTGCCAACCGAATGATCCACCACAGGACCTTCTGGACGATGGCGAGAAGCGATGCGTTGAAGGCGAGGAACGGCTCCGCCTTGTCGCCGATCTTCAGCGCTGCGATACCGATGGCAGCGGCGATAACGAGGAGCTGAAGAATGTTGAAGCTCAGCGAAGATGTTGCGGTGCTGGCGAATCCGTCACCGGCAGCCTGTGTCGTGACAGACGTCTTCGAGCCGAGCGCGAAGAAGTTGTTGGGTACGAGGCCGGTCAGGAACGACCACCACGATCCGACACTGCTCGGATCCTTGGCGGCTGTTGCGTCGACACCGGTTCGCGAGCCGGGTTGCGTCACGAGGCCGATGACGATGCCGATGATCACCGCGATGAAGGCCGTGATGGCGAACCACAGCAGGGTCTGGACCGCCAGCCGGGCTGCGTTCGCAACCTGGCGGAGGTTGGCGATCGAGGAGACGATCGCGGTGAACACGAGGGGCACCACCGCGACGGTGAGGAGCTTGACGTAGCTCGAGCCGATGGTTGCGACGGTGCCGACCAGCCAGTTCTCGTTGCCGTCGGCGGCGTCGGGCATCGATCGAGCGATGAGGCCCAGAACGACGCCGAGGATCAACCCGGCGACGATCTGGGGCCCGAACGACTTGGCCCACGTGGGTATGCGGGACGTGCGGGTAGCGCTGGGCGCAGACATGGACATGCCTTTCGAAAAGAAGATAAGCCGAGGAAGTCCCCGAATCAGAGAATGTGTCGCCGAGACGAATCGGTCAGCGACAGAGAGAACTCGCCTGCAGACGGAGGTCGACGTAGCGTCGAGAGGTCAGGAGCGGAGTCACTTACTGGAGATTACCCCCAGCTGATTTCGGATCTTCGGCCTGGCTCCATGGGCCGAAAGCGCGTGTCCGTGAGACGGACGGACCACGGGGTCAGTAGTCGACCCGAAATCCGCCGATGAGGGTGATGGTGTTGCCGTCGGGATCGGTGGTCGTCGACAAGCGCACTCCCTTGTTGGCGTCGACGATCTCGCCAGCGACGATGCCGCGCGAGGCGAGTTCGGTGACCTGAGCGTCGAGGTCGTCGGTGGCGAAATTGAGCAACGTGGAGCCGGCTCGTGCTTCGTCGACGGTCACCTGCACCCAACCGAAATCCGCAACCTTCCACTCGACGAGTACTGGCATCGGGTTGTTGGTGGCGGGCATGCCGAAGAATGCTTCGTACCAAGCGTTCGCCGTGTCGATGTCCGTCACCGGTACGACGGCGAGTACGTGTTCGAGGGCCATGAGCGTCTCCAGTTCACGAGAAGGCAGTGCTTCTTACACAGATGATGACCTGGCGGAACGGCCGAACTCACCGTGAATTCACTCCCTGGTTGTGTGTACTTCGACCAAGAAGCCGTACAACGCGGGGGTAGATCTACGCGAACGTCCCCTTCAAATATGCAAGAACCTCGGCCGACACGGGAAGCCCTCGGTGACCGATATACCCGTCGGGCCGCACGATGATTGCCGACGGACCATCGATTCCGTACGCCGCACGGAACTCGCCGTCGGCGTCGACGATCGAAGGCAGCGTCGACTCGGCCCGCTCGGATGTCACCAGATACACATCGAGCAGGTCGTGTGCAGCCTGGACTGCCTGGGCGGCCAACTCCTCGTACTCGGCGACCGAGCCGTCCGACCACAGCAGGAGTGTGTGGTTCACGCCGGCAAACAGGTCGAACAAACGAAATGGAAAAGCCACGATGTCGCGGCGTAGCCCCCGTGCGTCCGGTGCCCGCTCGCCCGGCTGAACGGTCCCCGACGCCGTGTCGACGGCGGATACCAGCGGTCCCTCCTGGTAGGCGATCAGGAGTTGCGCTTGACGTCGCATCGCCGTCTCGAACGAACTTTCGTGCGCACCGACTCCCTCGCGGGCATCGACGACGGTCCTCCCGACCACTTCCTCGCCGACCGGCCTGCGCTCGGCGTCGTACGTGTCCGTCAAGCCCGCCGCGGCGACGCCTCGAACTGCCAGCGCGACCTTCCATGCGAGGTTGTGCGCGTCCTGGATGCCGGTGTTCATGCCTTGCGCGCCGGTCGGGGGGTGAATGTGGGCAGCGTCGCCCGCGACGAACACCCGACCGCGGCCGTAGGCGTCGACGATGCGGTGACTGATCTTGAACACCGACGACCATCGCAGATTCGACGCCGTCGTCGGCTCGGGTGCGAGCCGATCGAGTACAGCCTGGATGTGGTGGAGTTCCGGCGCCGGCCCGCCCGTGAATCCATGCACGATGCCATCTCCACCGCTGGGAGGTGCGGTCAATTCAGGAGGGACGAGCATCGACAATCGATAGCGGCCGTGGCCGGGAAGGGGAATGGCGACGAGTAGGTCGTCGACCGTGCCGTCGGCAGCCTTGTGGTTGCTCCGGATGCCGTATCCGGCGGGCAACGACCAGTCGACCTCGACGTCGCCGAGCATGTATCCCTCGGCGAATGCCCCGCCCTCGAACGTGAGCCCCAACGACTTGCGGACGACGCTGTGGGCGCCGTCGCAACCCAGCAGGTACTGCACCTGGGCGATCGATCCGTCGCTCAACGTTGCCGACACGCCGCTGTCGTCCTGCTCGAACGAGACCAAGCCGACGCCTCGTTCGACGGTGGTTCCGAATTCGGCCAGCCGCTGCGCGAGTATTCGTTCCGTCTCGTACTGAGGGAGCATGGCGAACCAGTACGGAACATCGGATGGCAGGCTCAGGTCCATTCGACCGATTTCTGTACTGCCGTCGTACGCGATTTGACCTCGCATCATGATCGACGCGTCGAGAACGGTCTTCACGACGCCCATGTTCTCGAAGACTTCGAGCGTGCGCGGCTGTATCCCAACCGCTTTGGCGTACTGGGGCGGCTCGGTCAACGGATCGACGATCCGGCAGCCGATTCCTCGGCGTCGAAGTTCGATCGCGGCCGTCAGTCCAATCGGTCCAGCACCAGCAATCAATACATCTGCACTCAACGTGTCCACCGTCCTCGCTCGACTGCAGACGAGTATGAGCCGGACAAACCGACCACAGGCGCGCGTGGACCGATTTCATGCTTTACGGGTGAACACGGGGTCGGTGAGAGGTGACCCACGATGGGTCGAGCACGTTGCCGACTCCACTGCGTCGTACATGCGGTGCCGAGCCTCGCACCGAGAATTTGTCGGTGGCTCGAGTAGGGTCAAGTGGTTCGGTCGGTCGTGTGAGCTATGCAGGGGGAGACGCAAAGGTGCTGAGGGTTCATCGCGCCGCACGTGCGGATGCACTGGCGTCGGGATTGTCGCAGGTGTTGGCGACGCCTTTGACGGACCCGTTCGCTTCCGAAGTGGTTTCTGTTCCTGCACGCGGCGTGGAACGGTGGCTGACGCAGCGTTTGTCGATGTCGCTCGGTGCCGACGGTGACCGAACCGACGGCATCTCGGCCAACATCGAATTTCCCTCGCCCGCAGCACTCGTCGACCGTGCCCTGTCTGCCGTCGAAGGGGTCGAACCCGCCGACGACCCCTGGTCTCGCGGGCGGATGTTGTGGACGATTCTCGTTCTGGTCGACGAATCGATGAACGAACCGTGGTGCTCCGTGCTCGCAGCACATCTCGGGCACGGTGAAGACGACCACCGCGCAGGTCGACGATGGTCCACCGCAGCGCATCTCGCCGATCTCTTCCGAGCGTACGGTGCGGACCGGCCGGGCATGCTGGTCGACTGGGCCGACGGGCGAAACACCGACGGCCTGGGTGGCGCACTTGCGGACGACCTACTGTGGCAGGCGGACCTGTGGCGCGCACTTCGGATGCGCATCGCACACCCGAGTCCAGCGGAGAGGTTGGATGCGAGTTGCGCTGCGTTGGAGGGGGATCCGGGTATCCTCGCGGACCTGCCCGAGCGGCTGTCGATATTCGGCGCCACGAGGATGACCACCGATCAGTTGCGTGTCGTCTCGGCGCTCGCCGTCCACCGAGAAGTACATATGTGGATCCCGCACCCCAGTGAACCGATGTGGGACCTACTGGCCGGCCGCACGCCTGCTGTCCGACGTCACGACGATCAGTCTGCGGTCCTGCTGGAGCATCCGCTGTTGTCCAGTCTTGCCCGCGACGTACGCGAACTCCAGACTCGAATCTTGGGCCTGCCCGTCGACACCGTCTACACGGTGGCGCCCGAGACCACGCGCCCCTCGACGCTGCTGGGACACATCCAGTCGGATATAGCGCAGGCCAGAACGCCGATCCGATCCGCAGAGCCGGACGGAACGATCGCTGTACACGCCTGCCACGGCCCGGCGCGGCAGGTCGAGGTGCTGCGTGAGTGCCTGCTTCACCTGTTCGACGACGATGCAACGCTCGAACCGCGGGATGTCCTCGTTATGTGCCCGGATGTAGAGACGTACGCACCTCTGATTCGCGCGGCCTTCGGTCAGCGCGGACTCGGGCACCCGGGTCACGAGCTGAGGGTCCGACTTGCCGATCGGGGGCTCAGGCGAACCAATCCGCTCCTCGCGGTAGTGGCGACAGTCCTCGAACTCGCCGTGGGGCGCGTGACCGCAAGCCAGGTCCTGGATCTCGCTGCGTCCGAACCGGTCCGGCTTCACTTCGCATTCGGTGACGACGATCTCGAACGCCTTCGAGAATGGACTCAGGTGTCCGGCGCCCGGTGGGGAATCAACTCACGGCAGCGGAGTCGATTCGGTCTCGGGGACTTTGCGCAGAACACGTTCAATTTTGCTATGGATCGATTGCTGCTCGGTGTCGCCGCGGACGAAACAGCCCATGAATGGCTCGATCTCGCGCTGCCGGTCGACGACGTCGACAGCAACGACATCGACCTCACCGGACGTCTCGCAGAGCTCGTCGATCGTCTGGCCGTGGTCGTCCGCGATCTGCAAGGCCCGCAGACTGTCGAGCAATGGCGAACCGCACTTGTGCGTGCACTCGATCTCTTGACCGACACCAGTACGGCCGATGCATGGCAGCGGGCGCAGGCACTTCGGGAAATCGAGCAGGCGACTCGTCACGGCGGCAGATCGGAACTGAAACTGGCCGACGTCCGTGCGATGCTCACGCAAGCGCTGGCCGGCCGCCCGTCCCGAGCAAACTTCAGAACCGGTGAGCTGACGGTATGCACAATGGTGCCGATGCGCTCGGTGCCGCATCGGATCGTCGTTCTTCTCGGACTGGACGACGAGGTGTTTCCCCGCGCAGGTTCGGAGGACGGTGACAACGTCTTGAGCCGTGATCCGGCACCGGGGGAGCGGGACGTGCGAAGCGAGGACCGACAACTGCTGCTCGACGCCGTCATGTCGGCCGGCGAGAAGCTGCTGCTGTTCTACACGGGGGCAGACCCGGTGAGCGGTGCCGTCAAGCCCCCGGCCATCCCGCTGAGTGAACTGCTCGACGTCGTCCGCACCACGGCCGACGCCGACATCGTCACACGACATGCGTTGCAGCCGTTCGACGCTCGAAATTTCGATCCAGCGGAGCCGTTCAGCTACGACCGCGCCGCTCTCGCGGGGGCGCGCGCAACCGAGCGAGAACTTGCTCCGATGCCGGCCCTTCTCGCCTCGCCCCTGCCCCCGGCGGCGCATGACGACGTCGAATTGAACGATCTGATCGCGTTCGTCGAGCATCCGATCTCGGCGTTCCTCAGACAGCGCCTCGGTGTCCGTATCCCCGAGGCAGGCGACGACGTCTCGGATTCGCTGACCGTCGAGCTGGACGGCCTGCAGAAATGGGACATCGGCGACCGCATGCTCGCCGAAAGGTTGGGCGGAACCCCGGTTGCAGATTTCCGGGCAGCCGAATGGCGACGTGGGACTCTGCCGCCCTTCAAGCTAGGTGAGGTGCAGTTGCAGGACATCACGAGGGCCGTCGACGCGCTCGTGGAGGTATCTCGAGACGTGCACGCAGGACAAGCGGACGTGCTCGACATCTCGGTTCTGTTGCCGTCGGGTCGCCGCGTCACCGGGTCTGTGACCGGCGTGCACGGCGCGACGATCGCTCGAACCTCGTACTCGCGGCTTGCACCGAAACATCGTCTGGCGGCCTGGGTGCGCCTCCTGGCCGCACAGTGCCAGGATGATTCGCGCGTGTGGCGCGCGGTCACCACGGGGCGTGGTTCGGGGCGTCGCGCGGCGTGGCGGTCCACCATCACTGCTCCCGTCGACGCCTTGGCTCAGCTCGAGCGGCTGGTCGAACTCCGCGATCGAGGATTGGCTTCTCTCTTGCCTGTCGGACCGACCGCGTCGGCGGTATACGCAGAGCGACGTTACCGAGGTACACCGGTGAAGGAGTCGATGGAAGCCGCTGAGAAACAGTGGTCCGACAAGTTCGGCGACGTTCACGACCGAAGCATCGTCTACGTTCACGGAAAGGGCGCACCGTTCGCCGCTGTCTCCGGCATCGACGTCCCCGAACATTTCCCGAGATGGTCAGACGAGAGCACGATGTTCGGAACCGTTGCACGCACCCTCTGGGTGCCGCTGCTGGACGCTGAGACCGAGGGGCAACCGTGACGGACTTCGACCTTCTCGGTCCGCTGCCGGCCGGTACCACCGTGCTCGAAGCCAGCGCGGGAACGGGCAAGACCTACGCCATCGTGGGCCTGGCAACTCGGTATGTGGCCGAGGGAATCGCCGAGGTGTCGCAGTTGCTGCTTGTCACCTTCTCCCGTGCCGCGACCCAGGAACTTCGTGAGCGCACTCGAAGTAGATTCGCCGAAGTCGAAGCCGCGCTGGGAAACCCGACAATCCGTAGCTCCGATCCATTGGTCGCATATTTGTCTGCCGCGTCCGAGAGCGAGGTGGCTCTGCGGCGTGCTCGGTTGGCCCGTGCGCTGTCGGAGTTCGACTCCGGAACCATCGCCACCACGCATAGTTTCTGTCAACGCATGCTCGACGGCCTCGGCATCGCGGGCGAGCGCGAACCCGAAGTAACTCTCGTCGAAGCCGTCGACGACGTGACCAACGAAGTCGCCGACGATATTTACCTGCGCCGGTACGGACGTTCGGAATTCGGAGCGCCGATCGGACCGGCCGATGCCAGGCAGGTGGCGCGTGAAGCGGTGCGCGATCGCCAAGCGCAACTCGTGCCCGAGCCCAGCGAGGAGACCGAAGCCGGACACCGCGTGCTCTTCGCTACCGAGGCGCGCGAGGAGGTGCAGCGCCGCAAGCGATCCTCGGGTGTGCGCGATTTCGACGATCTGTTGAGTTTGTTGCACGGAGTTCTGACCGACCCAGTGCACGGCGCAGCCGCCTGTGTTCGCGTGCGGGACCGTTTCAAGGTCGTCCTCGTCGACGAATTCCAGGACACAGACCCACTGCAGTGGGACATTCTGCGCCGAGCGTTTCACGGAACATCGACACTGTTGCTGGTGGGTGACCCCAAGCAAGCGATCTACGCTTTCCGCGGCGCCGAGGTCCTCAGCTACCTCGACGCTGTCGCGCTCGCCGACAGACACCTCGAGCTGACCACCAATTGGCGCAGTGACGCCGGACTTCTGAGGGCACTCGAAAGCGTATACGCCGGTGCAGCATTGGGTCACGACGAGATCGTGGCGCACCCGGTGGGATCCACGCACGACGGCTCACGAATGTCCGAAAGACCGCCGCTTCGCCTGAGGGTTCTGCCCCGAACCGGGGCAGGACCCCTGAACAAATCCGGATTTCCCGCAGTGGGGCCGCTGCGGGATCGAGTCGCCGACGATCTCGCCGCAGACATCGTCGATCTCTTGGAGTCCGACACGAGACTTGCTCTGCCAGCCCGTGATTCCGCGGTGACACCGGGTGACGTAGCCGTGCTCGTGCGCACCCGTGCGCAGATCGCACTCGTTCGCGAAGCGCTCGATCGAGCAGGCGTTCCCTCGGTCCTCGCAGGCGGTTCGAGCGTGTTCGAGACGCCAAGTGCGCTGCAGTGGCTCTGGTTCCTGCAAGCGCTCGAGCAACCTCACCGAGGCGACCGCATACGGCTTGCGGCACTGACCCCGTTGCTCGGGTTCACGGCGGAATCTCTCGACGAGCGAGGCGACGACGCTGTAGCCGAAGTCAGTACCCTCTTTCGCGAGTACGCCGTGTTGTTCGCGCAGGCCGGTTTCGCTGCAGTGTTCGAAAAGGTGGCTGCGCATTCCCGCCTCGAAGCTCGACTGCTCGGATACCGCTCGGGCGAGCGCCAATTGACCGACCTACGCCATCTCGCACAACTGCTCAATCGTGCGTCCGTCGAGGAGTCGTTCGGGCCGAGCGCGTTGACGAGATGGTTGGCTGATCGCGTCGAGGATCCTGCCTCGGGCAGCGTCGCCGATCGGAGCCGGCGCCTCGACAGCGATGCCGCTGCCGTGCAGATCGCTACGGTTCACGCGAGCAAGGGCCTGGAATTTCCCGTCGTCTACGTGCCGTTCGCGTGGGACGCGTCGAAAAACCCGTATCCGAGCACGCTGCTGCTGCACGACGAGGACGGCAGGCGAGTTCTCGACGTCGGCGGTCGGACCGGCCACGGATACGCTGCGCGAAAGATTGTCCGAGATGCAGAAGAAGCAGGCGAAGAACTTCGGTTGCTGTATGTCGCGCTGACCCGTGCTCAGTGCCAGGTGGTCTTGTGGTGGGCCCCGTCGTACTCGACTGCTGTATCACCACTGCATCGGTTGCTCTTCGGACGTGCACTGGGGTCCGCAGCGCCCGAGGACAAGATCAAAGTACCCGAGGACGCGGTATCCCTCCGGCAGCTCGAGGCATGGGCGTCCCCGGCAGGTGGCCTGATCTCGGTCGAACCCGGCGGCGCTGTGCGTCCGCGACCGATACCCGAGCACGTTCACAACGCGGGGGCGAAGCTGGAAGCCGCAACGTTCGGCAGATCCCTCGACATGCTGTGGCGTCGGACGTCGTATTCGGCGCTGACCGCCTCCGCACACGACGGGCCCGGCGTCACCAGTGAACCCGAGCGTCCCGAGAAGGACGACGAACCGAAGGAGGCACCTCCTGTCGACGATGTGCTGGCGGGCATACCGTCACCGATGAACGGCCTTCCCGCCGGGGCCGCGTTCGGAACTCTCGTGCACGAAGTACTCGAGCATCTCGACACCGCGGCGGAGAATCTGGGCGCGGAGTTGCTCGCACGATGCACCGAGGCGATCGAGGAACGACTGGCCGACATCGAACCCCAGGCGCTGGCGGATGCGTTGATGCCAGTGCTGAAGACGCCCTTGGGTTTCGGAACGCTCGCCGACATCTCACCGAACGATCACCTGGCCGAACTGGACTTCGAGCTACCGCTCGCCGGTGGAGAACACCCTGTCGCGCACGCCGTCATGCTCACCGGAATCGCGCGACTTCTGCGCGAGCATCTACCGGCCGACGATTCTCTGCGGTCGTACGCAGACCAACTGGAGAACCTCGAATCTCAGCCACTGCGTGGGTATCTCACCGGCAGCATCGACTCCGTACTGCGCATTCCCATCAGTGGAAGCCCTAGTAGCGACACCACAGACAGCGACACCACGGATGACGACATCACCGGCAACGGAACCTCGAAGTACGTCATTGTCGACTACAAGACCAACAGATTGTCCAGGGGAGACCTCACCGTCATGCACTTCACTCGCGAACGCATGGCGCAGGAAATGTTGCGCTCGCACTACCCGCTGCAGGCATTGCTGTACGCGGTGGCACTGCATCGCTACTTGCGGTGGCGCCAGCCCGGTTACGACCCCGAGCACCATCTCGGTGGCGTTCAGTACCATTTCGTGCGCGGTATGGTCGGTCCTGAAACACCTTCGGGCTGCGGAGTTTTCGATTGGTACCCGCCGGCGAAACTGGTGGCCGACGTATCCGACCTCTTAGCCGGAGTGGAGCCTGCATGATCGACGCGCAGTTGGTTCAGCGTGCTCGGGGTCGCCTCGGGGTCTTCAACGGTGCAGGAATTCTCGCCGCTGCCGATGTGCATGTCGCGCTCAGGCTCGGCGCCCTCGGTGGCGAGACGGACGAGGATGTGCTCTTTGCCGCCGCTCTGGCCGTGCGAGCAGTCAGGTCGGGCTCGGTATGCCTGGATCTGCGGCGCCTTCGAGATGTGACGGTCGACGAGGAATCCGATGTCGACGTAGACGCTCTTCCTTGGCCGGAACTCGCCGACGTGCTGGCAGCGTTGCGCGCCAGTCCGCTCGTCGTCGGCGGACAGCGCGGTCCACTCAGGCCGCTTCGGCTGGTCGACACCGACGAAGGCGAGTTGCTCTACCTCGACCGGTATTTCCTGCAGGAACGAACCATCCGCACGGTGTTGGATACGCGCGAGGGCACCCGACCCGAGGTCGATACGGCAGCGGTTCGGGCATTGTTGGATTCCCTGTTCGTGGATGGCTCCAATCGACCGACGGCTGTTCCGGACCGTCAGCGCATAGCGGCGGCGCTGGCGGCCACGCAATGGACGACCGTCATCGCGGGCGGTCCGGGAACAGGTAAGACGCACACGGTCGCTCGCGTACTGGCAATGTTCGTCGAGCAACTGGGTCCGTCCATCAGGATCGGGCTGGCCGCGCCGACTGGTAAAGCCGCTGCGCGGCTGCAGGAGTCGGTGACAGACCAGTCAGCGGAACTCGGTTTACCCTCGAACCTTACTGCGATGACGCTGCATCGGCTGCTGGGCTGGCAGCGAGGCAGCAAGAGCCGGTTCCGGCACAACGCGTCGAACCGGTTGCCCTACGACGTGATCGTCGTCGACGAGACGTCCATGGTGTCCCTGACGATGATGTGTCGGCTTCTCGAAGCGGTCCGCGCGGATACGAGATTGATTCTCGTCGGCGATCCTGATCAGTTGACCTCGGTCGACGCGGGTGCAGTGCTGGCCGATCTTGTTGCGCGACCTGTACGCAGTACCGTGAGCCCCGACCTCGTCACGCTGGTCGGCGGCGACCTGGACGCACGCGACGACCCGAACGAGACTGCACTGTCGCCGAAGGAGCAATCCAGGCTCGGGGGCGGAGTCGTACGACTGAGCCGTGGCAGGAGGTTCGGGGGAGCCATTGCCGAATTGGCCGTCTCGGTCCGCGACGGTGATCCGGATCGAGCGATGCAGCTGCTTCGTGCCGATACCGAAGAACTGTCTTTTCACGCGCCCACCGATCTCGATGCGCTCCACTCCGACATCCTCAGCGCTGCGTCGACCGTGACGTCTGCAGCTCGTGCAGGGCTGGCTGCAGAAGCGCTCGCCGGGCTCGAAACGCATCGGTTGCTGTGTGCGCACAGGCAGGGGCCATACGGAGTTCAGGCCTGGGCGCGACGGGCGATGGAATGGGTGGGCGAGTCGTCGGGGGCGTTTCTGGATCCGGCTCAGTGGTACCCGGGCCAGCCGCTGCTCGTCACCGCGAACGACCATGAAGCTCGCATCTACAACGGCGACACCGGAGTGATCGTCGACGTCGGAGACGGGGCGCTCATGGCAGCATTCCAGCGTGGAGCCCAGCCGTTACTCGTCCATCCCAACGTGTTGTCCTCGGTGCAGACGGTGTACGCGATGACCATCCACCGCAGCCAGGGCAGCCAGTACGACACCGTATCGGTCATGCTGCCCGAACAAGCATCGTCGCTGCTGACCCGGGAACTTCTCTACACCGCCATCACCAGGGCGCGGCGGCACGTGCGGATCATCGGAACCGAGGACGCCGTGCGTGCAGGAGTTGATCGGCAGGTTCTACGAGCCAGTGGACTTCGCCGGACGATCCTCCCGTGACAGTGCACTTCCGGATTGGGTGACGGCACCGCGGAGGCTGATGGCAGTGTCGTTCCAGGATCGAGCTAGCTTGCACCACACCCGCGACGCGGTGCGTTCACCGTTGCGCGAGAAGTGTGCGGATCGAGCGGCGCAGTTGTCGGCGTGAACAAGGGCGCGGCGGGCCAGTTCGTCGAGATCGTCCTCACCGCAGACCGCTAGGACAGTGGCTGCATCGACGCGCGCACCGACGACCTCGCACCAGGCGTGTAGTGAGCGCAGACCGACCGGCGGTTCGGCGTCGCGTGCGGGGGTCGGCGGGACGGTGGGATGTGCGAGTGAGACCGGACCGTCCTGTTCGCCGTTCTGCCCGACCCTCCACGCGCTGAGGAACGACGGATGCGGAACGTTCCACACCTCGCGGAACGTGGCCACCGTCAAGGTGACTAGGAGATCGGATTCATCGGGTGCGACGTCGAGCACGTAGTCCATCACCGTGCCGTCGACGGTCGGTCTGCCCGGTTCCGACCATCCGAGTCCGTGGAATCGGCGGTCGACCATCTCGATGGCCGGTGCATCCGGGTACAGGTACGACGGTAGCGAGGCGACGCCGAGAGTCTGGTCCGCATCGACGGCGACCACGTCCACGTACGGACGCTGACCTCGCTGACCGTGGGACGCCTGCGCCGACGTGATCGTGATGTACGTCCCGACGGTCAGCGCGGCGACCTTCGATGCCAGGTTCGTCTCGAACTGCTCCCACGCATCCGCGACGACGGTATCGAAGACGCCGCCATCGGACCGGTCTTCACGTCCAGTTCTCACGCGCGCTCCTTCGTCGATTCCCGGCTCATCCATCTACGAATCGAAAGATAGCGGGTGGGTCCGACAAAGTTGCCGAGGCGTCAGTAGACGTCGCGCAGGTAACGCTTGGAGCGCTTGAGTTCGGCGAGATAGTCCTCGGCTTGGTCCGCGGTGCGACCACCGTGCTCGACGATGACGTCGTGCAGTGCGGATTCGACGTCTTTGGCCATTCGCGTAGCGTCGCCGCACACGTAGAAGTGCCCGCCCTCTTCGAGCCAGGCGTAGAGCTCCCTGCCGCTCTCACGCATCCGGTGCTGGACGTAGACCTTTTCGGTGTGGTCCCGCGAGAAGGCGAGGTCGAGACGAGTCAGGATCCCGTCGCGAGACAGGCTGTTCAGCTCGTCCTCGTAGATGTAGTCGTGCGCGCGATGTTGGTCGCCGAAGAACAACCAGTTCCGTCCCGACGCATTGCGAGCACGCCGTTCGTGCAGGAACGCGCGGAACGGCGCGATACCGGTGCCTGGCCCGACCATGATGACCGGTGCGTCGTCGTCCGTGGGAAGTCGGAAGGACTTGTTGGCAGACAGGAAGACTCCGGCGGATTCGCCCTCGGCGACGCGGTCCGCTAGGAACGTCGAGCAGACGCCACCTCGGTCCCGCTCGGCTGAGCGGTACCGCACGCTCGCGACCGTCAGGTGAACGGTGCCCTCGTGCGCGAGAGGTGAGGAGGAGATCGAGTACACCCGATGCTGAAGCGGCCTCAGCAGCTCCAACAGCTCGGCCGGGTCGAATGCAAGGGTCTCGTCCAGCGCAAGGACGTCGAGGACGTCCTTGCCCCATGTCCATGCGTCGAGTGCTTCTCGGTCGCCGGTGGCGAGGACATGCGCCAGTTCCTCGTCGCCCGTTCGTTCGGCAACAGCTTCGATGAGGTCCATCGACGGCACGCCGATTTCGTACGAGTGCGTCAGCAGTTCGTCGAGTCGCTGCTCGGAGCCCTTGACGGTGACAGTCGTGTCCGGAACCACCCGCAGCCTGCCGATCAGGGCGTCGACCAGTTCGGGATTGTTGACCGGCTTGACGCCGAGGCCGTCCCCCGCCTCGTAGGCGAGACCGCTGTCTCCCAGAGCAAAGGCGAAGTGGCGGACTTCCTTCGACGACTCGGGTCCGGACAGAACGCGGTTGGCCAGAACCGTCGCGCGGTAGGGGTTCTTGCGGTTCCACGGTGAACGCTTGGATGCAGCCTTCGCGGGTTTGGTTGCAGCTGCGGCAGGCGCACCACCACCACCACCACCACCATCGACGGCGGCTATGGCAGGCACCGTGGACGACAACCACGCTGCTGCGGCGTCCTCGTACTCGACGTCGCAGTCCAGACGATCTGCGCTGCGAGTTGCCCCGAGTGCTTCCAGTCGTGCGTCGATGTCTTTCCCCGCTTTGCAGTATCCGTCGTAGCTGGTGTCGCCCAGCGCCATGACCGCAAAGTATAAGCCCTCGAGTCTCGGCGCAGAGTCGGCGGCAACAGCATCCCAGAACAGTTGGGCATTGTCCGGCATCTCGCCCTGGCCGTAGGTGGAGGTCACAACGATCAGTCGCCGCATAGCGGACAAGGCGTTCATGTCGACGGCGTCGAGAGAGGAGACGTGCGGGTCGAGTCCGTGTTGCCTCGCCAGGTCGGCGGCGTCCTGCGCAAGGCTTTCGGCGTTTCCGGTCTGGCTGCCGTAGAGGATCTGGAGAGGAACCGACGCCGAGATCGCCGACGCGTCGGCCTGCGCGCCGGGCGCGGTCGGCATGGCCATCCGCGAGTGAAGCCCGGCTAGGAAGCCGGACAGCCAGGCACGCTGGTCGCCGGAGAACGGCGCATCGTCTGGAATGTAAGGAATGAGCACGTCAGTGGTCGCTTCTCTTTGTCAGGACACGAGGTCGGGGACGGATCGCGCAGCGAACAACTGGTCGAAACTCGGCAGCGAACCGAGCTTTGCGCGGTTCTTGGCGTCCTGGTAGATGATCCAGCCGTAGGTGGCCGGGCTGTCGGTGGAACGAACGTTGCGTGCAGTAAGGGCGTGCTTGTAGTCGGCGACTCGCTTCGTACCGATCAGCGCGGCGAGCTGGTCGTCCTCGTAACCGGCCAGGACGTCCTTCGCATAGCTGCTCAGGCGCTGGACCAGTGCGAAGTCCTCGGTCAGCACCAGGTTGCGCGCTGCCTTGTGCACGGCGGGATCGTCGTGGGTACTCGCTCCAGGAACCCGCAACAGTGCGACCTCGTGGGCGTAGTGCAGCACGGTGTAGTGGTTGAGCAGCGCGTAGACGGCGTCGGTGTCGGTCTCGCCGTATCCGGGTACGGATCCGCCGAGCACGGGGCTTCGGTCGCGAAGGCTGAGTTTGTACGAACGCACCTGCTGTACCGCGAGAGAGCTCGCCAGCTCGTCGAGCAGCTCCTTGCGCGTCTTGGCTGCCAGGATCGCGTCGCTGTCCTGGTACAGCAGCAGAGCGCGCGGCATCGCGTAGACGAATCTGTGTTGCTCGACCTCCCAGTTCTGCAGCAGGCGGGTTGCAGCGGCGGAACCGGTAGCTTCGGCGTGCCATTCGAGCAGCATGCGCACTGCCAGGTTGTGGATCTCGGCTTGGTCGTCGTGCGCCGTAATCGAACCGAGAATCACCGAGTCGGCGCTGGCGCGAAGCGGAAGTAGCCGGTTGGGGTCGTACTGGTAGAAGAACCCGCCGCTCATACCGTTGCAGACACCTTTGCCGAATCCACCGAGGTTGAGCACAGCGCCGCCGGTCATGTACTCGCAGGCGAAATCGCCCACGCCCTCCACGACAGCGGTGGTGCCCGAATTTCTGACGCCGAACCGGTCACCCGACTCACCCTCGACGAATGCGCGACCGCCGGTGGCTCCGAACAACGCGAAGTTACCGATCAGCACGTTGCCTCCGGCCTCGGGTGACCCGCCGCCAGGGGAGCGCACGACGACTGTTCCGCCGCTCATCGACTTTCCGACGCCGTCGTTGCAGGTTCCGGTGTGGTCCATGACCATTCCGTCGTTGCAGAATGCCGCGAACGAAAGCCCGGCCGCCCCGTAGGTCCGCACGTCGACGGCACTCGGCGCGAGGTACCGGCGGCCCCTGTCGTCGGTGAACACCGAGGGCATCGCGTCGGTGACGCCGCGGGGTAGTTCGTAGTTGAGCATCCGTTCGATGTCGATGCCCAACTGTCCACCGACGCTCTTGTTCAGGTTGCCCAGATGCGTCCGCTCGCCAGGCACAACCGATTCGGCGCGGCCGTCGACCAACGCGGTCCGTACCTCCGCGAGCAGCATGTCGTCGATGTCGTACTCCCGTTCGAGATAAACAGGATCGACGACGACCGTCTCCGGTACGACCGTCAGCATCGCGTGCACGTCGAGGGCCCCGACCGTGGCCGGATGATCGAGGAGATGCAGCAAGTCGGTGCGGCCGCGTGCCTCGCGCAGCGAACGTAGGCCGAGATCGGCGAGGTGTTCGCGGACCTCGTGGGCGATGTTGAGCAGATACTGCGCCATCGAACGCGGATCGCCGTCGAAGACCTCGGGGTTGGTGGTCAGCCCGGCCGGACACTTGACGTTGCAGTTCTTCGCCATGACGCAGCCCATCATCATCAGCGCCGTCGTCCCGAATTCGAAGCTGTCTCCGCCGAGCAGCGCCGAGGTGATCACGTCACGTCCGGTCTGATGTGCACCCGAACATCGGAGTACAACCTTCTGTCGTAATCCGTTGGCGCACAGTGCCTGGTGGACTTCGGACAGTCCGATTTCGGCGGCGCGGCCTGCGTACTTCAGGCTCGTCACCGACGCTGCTCCGGTGCCGCCGGTGTTTCCGGCGACGTTGATGACGTCGGCGCCGGCCTTGGCGACGCCGACCGCGATGGTGCCGATGCCCTCGGAAGACACCAGCTTGACGACGACCCGAACACGAGCCGCCTTGCAGTCGTGGATCAGCTGAGCCAGGTCCTCGATCGAGTACGTGTCGTGGTGCGGTGGGGGAGAGACGAGTTCGACGCCGGGGGTGCCGCTTCGGGCGGCTGCGATATCCACGGTCACCTTCGGTGCCGGAAGCTGGCCGCCCTCACCCGGTTTCGCTCCCTGACCGATCTTGATCTCGATCTCCTCGAGCATCGGGTCGGCGAGGTAGCCGGCCCAGATGCCGAACCGTCCCGACGCGAACTGCTTGATGCGGGAGGCACGGACAGTGCCGTAGCGCGAGATGTGTTCTCCACCTTCGCCGCTGTTGGACATGGCGCCGACCATGTTGGTGCCGTGCGCTACTGCCTCGTGTGCGTTCGCGTTGAGGGCCCCATGGCTCATGGCGCCCGACGCCAGCAGCGGGGTGATCGTGCTTGCCTTTTGAACTTCGACCAGTGGCAGGGCGTGGGGCGCAGTGTCGGTCTTGGCGAGCAAGTGCCGTGCGCGGCCGCGCGCGGTGACGAACACGGTGCCGCTGCGGTTCTCGCACTCGACGTCGCTGCCGAACAGGAGTGCGAGTGCGTCTGCCAACGCGTCGGCTCTGCCCGGGTCGCCGCCGAGTGACAGCTCGAAATCACCGTCGGACAGCGCTCGCACGCGGAGACCGCGAACGCGAATGCTCGTGTTTCCCTCGATGTCGAGTCGGCCGAGTTCGATGGCGAAATCCTCGGCCGAGGTGCACTGCGATACGTCCGCTGGAAGCGTCAACACGTCACGCAGCGCCGCGGGCCGCCGGGATCGCTCCTCGTTCATCGATCGTACGAAGGCGCGGTAATCGGACGTGATGTCGAACGCGTCGATCTGCGCGTCGGTGAGCCTGGAGAAACTTGTGGAGTTGTAGGCGTCGGCACCGAGCCCGAAGGAATCAGCCAGTTTCGTGATCGTCAGAAGCCGAAGCGCGTCGGTGTGGGCGATGTCGGTCTCGGCTCCCGCGGCGGCAAAACTGATTTTCTCCTTCGTCATGTCCACGAATCCACGCACTGAGGTCGCCCCGAACGAGTGGCCCGCGCCGTCTGCGCGTTCCTTGAACAAGCCGAGGTTCGGCAGATCGGCTTCGCTTGCGGAAGCACACGCATTCGCGTGCCAGTCCGCGACCGATGCTGCGATCGCGCCGAAGTCGACGCCGCCGACAGGAGAGACCATATTCGGGAACCATTGGGCCAGAACAGGATCAGAGGTGTCAAGAAAGTTCGGCTCGAAGAACTCACCGCCGATGTAACTCTCGACCGTGCAGAGTCCGACACGGCCCATGGTTTTCATCAACGACTTCTCGGCTGCCTTGACGAATTTGGCGAACGCGAGATCGGGGTCGGTGCCGAATTTGTCCTCGGCCCGCAACTGCACCGTGAGCGGATGGACCGCGGCGGCGCCGAAGCCGAGTGCCAAGGCGACGTGGTGCGAGGACGAGATCTGTCCGCTTTCGACGACAAGAGACACCCGCAGCCGAACGCCTGCATCGATGAGTCGCTGGTTGACGTACGACACCACGGCAATGGCAGGTAGTGCGGCGAGTTCGCGGGTGATGTCGCGGTCGCTGAGGATGGCAATTCCGCCACCCCGGGCGAAGCGAACAACGTCGTCCGCAAGGCTGCCGACAGCGTCGATCAAGTCGCGTTCGTTCGCTGCCCTGTCGCCGTCGGTCGCCCGGTACACCATCGCGAACCGCGCGACCGGGGTTTCGGACTGCTCGCCGATACGGCGAAGATCCTCTCGGCTGAGCAGTGGCGTCGGAATCACGATTTGACGGGAGCTCGGACCACCCACGTTCGGCTTCGACCCGAGCGAGACTCGCAGTGTCATACCGTCGCCCTCGCGAATGCTGTCCAACGGCGGGTTGGTAACCTGCGCGAAGCGCTGCGAGAAGTACTTGGCAAGACCGCCTTCACGGTCGGTGAGCGCGTTGATGGCGTTGCCGTAGCCCATCGCTGAGACACGCTCGACTCCGTTGGCCAACATCGGGTCCATCAGAAATTTGAAGCTCTCCTGATCGAGGGAGTAGGCGACGTATCGCTGATGAAGATCCAGATCGCCGGAGTAAGTGTCGGACACGTCCTCGAGAGCCTCGGGGATGTCATCGAGTACGAGGCGCGAATTCTTCAGTAGCGCTGCGTAATCGCGTTCCGCGGCAAGCTTCTCGAATGCCTCGCGCGTGGTGTAGGTGTGTCGATCGCGATGATCGAAGTAGATCATTCCACCCGCCTCGACGCGCCCGCGATGGGTGATGGTCTCGGGCGCGAAGCGAACCTGGCCTGCCTCGGAGAACGCGCAGAGGTAGTCGTTGGTTTCCACAGTGCGCAAGGGCCGCAGCCCGAGTCGGTCGAGCCGTGCGCCGATGACGGTGCCGTCGCCGAACACCAGGGCAGCAGGACCGTCGTTCTTCTCCTCGTACAGCGAGAAGTACTCGAACATCGCGCGTACCTGCGGTGAGAGTGTGTAATCGTTCTCCCACGCCGGAGGCATCATCGAGACGACGGCGGTGACCAGATCGACGTTGTCCTCGATTACGCGTGCCTGCACCGTCTGATCGAGTCGACAACTGTCCGATTGGCCGGGCGGCCGGACGATGGCGCGGCGCTTGGCGCTTGCGACCGCAGCCTCGGCCAGTCGATTCTTCTTGTCGGTGTTCAGTTCCCCGTTGTGTGCCATGAATCGGAACGGCTGAGCCATGGTCGGGTGCGGATCGGTGTTGGTGGAGAACCGCGTGTGAAAGAAGATCGTGTGGACGCAGTGATCGGGATCGAGCAGGTCGCGGAAGTACGGCACGACTTCGTCGGAGTTCAAGCGTCCCTTGAGCACCTGTGTGCGTGCACTCATCGACAGCGGATACAGGCCCGCGAGCGCCGGGGTGGTGTAGGCGATCGATTCGATGTGCAAGAGCGCTTCGTGGATCAGGCGGTCCACTGCGGCAGGCTCCGGACGTGGCCGCGGTACTTCCCAGATCCACTGACGAATGGTCCGTTGGAATTTCACTGCCGCTGGCCGAATCGCCGTGTTGTCGACGGGAACGTCGCGGACCACAAGGGGAGTGAATCCACGATCGATCATTGCGCGATGAATCAATTGGACAGCGTGGCCGTGCTGCGATTCGTCCTCCGGCAGAAAGAAGTTGCCGACGCAGAAGCGGCCGAGTTCGAGTGTTGGACGACCGGTGATACCGCGAAAGAAGTTCAGCGACAGATCGAGCGAGACGCCCCCGCCGTCTCCGACGCCTTCGGCCGACATCCCGCCGCGGTGGGGTACCGAGCACAGCGCCTCACTGGCTTTGATCAAGACGTCGTGCGACTGGACGCCGTCCTTCCGCGTGATGAAGCCGACGCCGCAGCTGTCGGAGTCCAGCGACGGGTCGTACAAACCGACCGAAGAGTGCACGTCTCGACCTCTTCCCTGTCCGGGCATGCGCGGCAATCGAGGCCGTCGCACGCAATATCGACGGCGAATACCGTCACGGCAGGGCGTCGCTGCTTCGGTGAAGCGGCACCCGGAAGTGTCAGACTACTAAGATTAGCCTTGCCTTTGTCAATTCGCTGGGTTCGGTGCTGCACGTCGGCCTTACCCGATGAAGCCGAGACGCGCTGGATGGGGGGCTGATCGGCCCCGGCGCAGGCCCGGTTCGAAACCGGTCGGTATTCGTAACCGACAAAAATGTGCCAGTATCGAACGACACGCAACACTCGGTCCGGGGGGATCGAATACACAGGCTTGAATCGTCGGGATTTGGCAGGGGCGGGACTTGGGTGGCATGAATCTGTTCGAAATTGTCGTTATTGCGGTGCTCGCACTCGCATCGGTTGCCGTGGTTTTCGGACTCGTGGTGATGCTCATCAGTAGCGAGCGGCGCGCGCCCGCACGGCGCTCGAAGGTCCGAATCGCTCCGGGTTGGTACCCGGACGCGCACGACGAGTCTCTACTGCGCTACTTCGATGGCAGGGTTCCGACTCGTAGGACCTCTAGGCGGGAACTGACCTGAGCGATCAGCTGCGTCGCTTTCGAGACCTCTTCGAGGGCGGCTGCGACGAGAGGTGATAGTAAAGAGCATCTTCCGCGTCCTCGACGACTACCTGCACGACGTCGCCCACTTCGAGGTAGTCGTCGACTGCGATGCGATCCTTCGCGCCTATGACCGCCTTGACCGAACGCGCTGGGATCAGACCTCTTCGTCCGTCCGGGCCGACAGCCAATGCGTACCGCGGGCCGGTACGGGTGACCCGGGCCGAGATTATCGCGGAGTCCTTGGGTACCAAGCTCGGCTGCGCTACAGCATCTTTCGACACCGCTGTCTGCGAATCGAGCTGGGCGGCCAGGTCGTCGGCCATCAGGTCGACCTGAAGCAGAAGGTCGGCCATCCGGCGCGCATAGCCGTTGTGCGCCTCGGTGGGTTTCAACGCCTCGCCCGGCTTGTACATGTCCTCGTGCGTCAGCTCGCCCCATGCGTCCTGAAGTCGCGTCTTGACTTGAACCTCGACCTTGACATCGAGATCGCCCTGATGCGTTGCGACTCGCACCAGCAGCACGGCGTGATAAGCGCGATACCCGCTAGGTTTTGGATACGCGACGTAGTCCATCGGGTCCTTCGCGAACCGTACCGAACACTCCGGGTCGCGGCACGCCCGTTCCAGGGCGTCGACGAACGCGTGCAGGTCTCGTGGGCTCTTGCACAGGACTTTGATCCCGATCAGGTCGCCGAGTGCGTCCACCACATCGGACACGGTCGAAGGCTCGGGAATGCGGCCTTCGGCGATCTTGCGACGAAGCTTGTCCGCAGCCCGCGCCGGATCCTTGATGCGGGCGCTCTGAGCGTTCAGGCGGTCGCGATCGACGTTGTCGAGAATTTCGTCGGCGATGGTCTCGAGAAAGTTCTGGGCAGTGACCAAGGCCGCCTGCCATGCGCGCCGACGCACCGAGTAGGCCTCGTCGACGAGATCGTCGATGGCGGTCGGGGCAGTCATGAACCTAGCCTCCGATCGAAAGTCCGTTCGTCCACCGACGAGGCTAGCGCAGTGCACTCACGATCTTCGTGAACCGAACCCTGGACACCACTGCGCTGAACAATCTCACATCTGTCGCACTGTGGGATTAGTCTCTTGATTCATGACGGCCACGGTCGCAGAGGGCGACGCATTCGTAGCGCAGTTCGATCCATACCGACGTGAGCTTCTCGCTCACTGCTACCGCATGACGGGGTCGATTCACGACGCCGAAGACCTGGTCCAGGAGACCTACATCCGTGCGTGGAGGGGATACAGCAAGTTCGAGGGCCGATCCTCGATGCGGACGTGGCTCTACCGTATCGCCACCAACACGTGTCTGACGGCGCTCGACGGTAAGTCGAAGCGCCCGTTGCCCACGGGATTGGGCGCACCCAGCTCGGATCCGACCGACGAATTGGTTGCCCAGCACGAGATCAGCTGGCTCGAGCCCATCGCCGACTCCGAGTTCGACAACTCCGATGACCCCGCCGCCATCGTCGTCGAAAAGGAATCGATTCGCCTGGCCTTCGTGGCTGCCCTGCAGCATCTCTCTCCGCGACAGCGGGCCGCTCTGCTGATGCGCGAGGTACTGCAGTGGAAGGCTTCCGAGGTAGCCGAAGCGCTGGCGACGACGACAACCGCCGTCAACAGTCTGCTTCAGCGCGCACGAGCGCAGCTCGACGAGATCACGCCGACCGAGGACACGGTCGTCGAGCCGGCGGCAGCGGAAACGCGCGAATTGCTCGCGAAATACGTGGACAGTTTCGAACGCTACGACATCGACCAGCTCGTGCAGCTGTTCACCGACGACGCGGTGTGGGAGATGCCGCCTTTCGTCGGGTGGTACCAGGGCGGGGAGAACATCGGAAACCTCATCCGCGGCAACTGCCCTGCGCAGAAGGCAGGCGACATGCGAATGGTCGCGACATCGGCCAATGGGCAGCCCGCCTATGGCCTGTACATGCGCAACGAGGCAGGCGTACACGAGGCGTTCCAGCTGCACGTGGTGGACGTCACCGCCGGCGGCGTAGCACACGTGGCGTGCTTCTTCGATCTTCGGTTGTTCGAACGGTTCGGACTTCCCGAACGGTTGTAGCGGCCACGGATTCGGCTATCGCGGGTTTGGAGGTCGGCAAAACCCGGGCGGCCGCCGCCGCCCGGGAGTCAGCCCTACTCCGGCGATACGGCGCTCGGATCCATCCACATCACTTCCCACACGTGATTGTCGAGGTCGCGAAAGGCGCGGCCGTACATGAACCCGTGATCCTGGGGTTCCATCCAGCTAGATCCGCCTGCTGCGATCGCCGAGTCGACGAGCGAGTCGACTTCGTCGCGGCTGTCGGCGCTGATGCACATCAGTACTTCGCGGGACTGAGTGGTGTCGGTGATGCTGTCGGAAATGAAGTCCTTGAAGCGGCTCTCCGACAGGAACATCACCGTGGCGTGGTCACTGATGATCATCGACACGCAGTTCTCGTCGCTGAACATGTCGTTGAACTCGAATCCGAGCCCTGCGAAGAATGTGCGGGTGGCATCGACGTTCTCGACGGGCATGTTGGCGAACAGCATTCGGGACATAGGGGCTCTCCATTTGGCATCGGTGGCTGTGGGCGACCTCGGTGTGGGTCTCACAGGTATGGACACCGAACGAATCGCAAACTCATCGCTGATTCGTCGGAACGGTTCCCGCGGCATTCGATTTTGATCTGCGCCCTGTAGCAAGATGGGGCAGCGGGAACGAGCGAAGAGCTGTGTTCTAGGTTTTTCGTCGAAGAGGAGAGTTCATGGATTTGGGTCTGTCGGGCAAAGCGTTCGTGGTCACAGGAGGAACCGAGGGGCTTGGTCTCGCCAGTGCACGAGAACTGCTTCGTGAAGGCGCGAAGGTGACCGTGTCGTCTCGGTCGCAGACCAAGGTCGACGACGCCGTCACCGATCTCGGTGCACATCGTCCAAACGCTGTCCACGGCATGGTCGCCGACAACGGCCATCCCGCCAGCGCCGAACTGCTGGTGGAGTCGGCTCTGGCGCACTGGGGGAAGCTCGACGGTCTTGTCGTCAGCGTCGGCGGACCGCCGCCGAGCACTGCATTGGGCGCCTCCGACGAGGACTGGGAGAGCGCGTTCACGTCGGTCTTCCTCGGAGCGGTCCGACTCGCTCGAGCAGCGTCCGCCGCGATGACCGAGGGAGGTGCAATTGTGCTCGTCCTGTCGACGTCGGTGAAATCTCCACTGACAGGTCTAGGTATCTCGAACGGTCTGCGTCCCGGTCTGGCCATGGTCGGAAAAGACATTGCCGACGAGGTGGGGCCACGCGGTATCCGTGTGGTCAGCGTGCTTCCTGGGCGTTTCGACACGGCCAGGGGAGGACAGTTGTCGGACGACGCGCTCGCTCGCATTCCTCTGGGGAGAATCGGCGAACCGGAGGAACTGGGACGTACCGTCGCATTCCTGGCCTCACCCGCAGCGTCCTACATCACGGGTTCGACGGTCACCGTCGACGGCGGTGCGACGCGCGCTCTCTGAGAGCTTCTTCGAAAACGACGAGGCCCCGACCGGTTGAACCGATCGGGGCCTCGTTGCAAACGAAGGAGGGGGACGTAACGACCTAGCGGGCTACCGAGGCAATGCGAGCGAGCATTCGCGAGAATGCCGAGCCGTCGGAACCGAGGTCTTCGTACGCTGATGTCTCAGCCGTGATAGCTGCGTCGCTCGTGGCGGCAGCAAGCTTGCGCACCAGCTCGGTGCGAAGTTCGATGGCGCCGAGGATATCGGCGTCCAAGGCGGCAACCTGCTCATCGAGCTGGTCGATCTGCGTGTCGTGCGTGCGTGCTTCGTCGGCGGTGATAGCGAGTGAATCAATCTGCAAAGTCACATCGTCTCCTTTTGTTCGCGTCCTGAGGAGTGAGTCGTTTCGCCTCTCAGAACTGTTACACGGTCGCCATATGTGTCAACGATGTTTCGTAGCCCTTACCAACATGCCCAGTGATGTGGCCTGCGCCAACCATTTGGTGCTGTGATGCTGCCAACAATCGTGGTTCGGAATCCGAAGTGAATCATCGAGCCATCGCGAACGGCGACCAGGCGAGTGACAACCTGCCTGGTCGACCGCTGCGTTGCTTTCCATATCGAGTATTCGGAGCCGAGTGCAACAGGTACTGGCCGTGGCTAACCTTTTGACGGCGATCGGCCGAATCGCGGCGTGACCTGTCTCCGCCGCGACGTCGCAAGTTCTGGAACAGTGGAGTTCGGAACACAGCCAAGGAGCGTGGAGATGCCAGAACACCTCGAGATCGGTTCCGACCGCGAACGCGTCGAAGAACGTGTGCGCCGTTGGTGTGAACAAACACGTCTCGATGGGCGACGTCCCCTCTTGTCCGATGCCGCGGCTCTCGCCATCGCCGCCGGCCGGCTCGACGAGCCGGTCAGGACTGTACTAGCGGCGAGGCGTCGCGCGGGTAAGACCATGCCGTCGATCGGCGGGTTCAGCGCCATTCGCGTTCTCGAGGACGAGCGTCGCAGGTGGCTCGCGAAAGAGACGAAGAACAAGCCAGGGTCCGCGCTCGTGTATCGACTTCGTGCTGCCGAGCTGGCCAAGCGACTCGATCACCTACGGACCTCTGTGGTCATGTCCCCTCGTCACTACGCTAGTGGCGTTCGGGCAGTGCGGAAGGACCGGCGCGAAGGTCTACATCTCGATCTCGACGAGCGTGACGCGCTTTTCGATGCCCTGACCCACACTCCGGTTCCGAAGCGGGAATCGGGAACGGTGGTGGAACGGGCGGGTCTGTCTCTCCTGGATTCCGCAGCCGTTCGCGTCGCCGAGGTCTCGAAAAACACTCGTTTCGAGGAGCTCGGCGATCGCGCCGCGGTCGTGATGGCGGAGTTCGCGGACCAGCAGCACGACGCGTTCTCGGACCGCTACGAGACAATGCTCTTCCTCGCGGGATCGGCGTTCGATCAGGTGCAGTCCTCGCCTGCATGGCGGTCTGAACATTTCGTGGTTCAACGTACGCAGCTGGACCTCGTCGAGGAGCTCACCCAGGTCGCGGTCGACGTGAATTCGTTGCGCGACATCGACGACGAGCTCGACGGAATCGCCGCAATGATGTTCGACGACGCCACCCGCGCGCAGGTCGGCAGTCGGCGGGCTGCTCTGGACACGGTGTGGGCACAGTTGATCGATCGCGTCGCCGCGCTGGTTCGCGTGGCGGATCTCGTCACCCGCGCGGAGGGTGATCTGAAGACCATGGACGTAATGCAGAAGGCGCACAGCTTGGATGGCCGAATCGACGATCTCGTCGCGCGGGCCGGTCACCGTGAGTTGTCCGCGGACAATACTCATTTCGTCGGTGACCAGCTCGGCCCCATGTGAACGAAAATACTTAGGCTGCTATGTATTTGCGTTCACATGGGATGGCTAGGCGACGATCGCGAACAGCACCGCCGCCACGGCGAAACTGACCACCGACAAGATCGTCTCGAGCACCGTCCACGTCTGCAGCGTTTGCTTGACGGTCATGTTGAAGAACTTTGCGATGATCCAGAACCCACCGTCGTTGACGTGGCTCAGGATGATCGAACCAGCGGCGATCGACATTGCGACCAGTGCCGTTGCCATCGGTGAGTAGTCCTGTGCCGCAACGAGCGGCCCGACGATTCCGCCTGTTGTCACGATTGCTACCGTCGCCGAACCTTGGGCGATGCGCAGCGCACAGCTGATGACGTAGGCGAGCACGATGATCGGTAGTCCGGCTGCGGCCATGGCGTCGGCGAGCGCGGTTCCGATTCCGGTGGCAGAGATGACCTTTCCGAAGAACGCGCCTGCACCGACGACCAACAGCAACATGCCGACCGGACGCAGCGATTCACCGGTCAGCGTGCTCAGCTGCTGAACGGTCGATCCACGCCTGATCCCGAGCACATAGAACGCGATCAGAACGGCGATGAGTAGCGCGACGGCGGGCGTGCCGAGGAAGGTCAACACCTCGAGCAGGTTGCCTGGATCGAGGAGGATGCTTCCAAAGGTTGCGCCGAGGATGAGGACCAGCGGGACCGCAATGATTGCACCGATGAGCCCGACCGACGGGGGAGTGGTGACGACCGGACGCTTGGTCGTGACGGCGGTGCCGCCGGTCGGCTCGACGTCGTCGTCGGCTTCGTTGATGAAGTCCTCCGGTACTTCCACGATGACGCGCTTGCCGATCCAACTGCCCCACGCCAAGCCTGCTGCGATGAATCCTGGTATTCCGCACACGAATCCCATCAGGATCAGCCATCCGAGATTGACTTCGAGGAGTCCGCCGAGCGCAACCGGTCCGGGATGCGGCGGCAGGAATGCGTGTGTCATGGACAGGCCCGCGAGCATCGGTAGTGCGTACAGCACGAGGGACTTTCCGCCTTGCCGCGCGGCGACGTAGACCAGCGGCGCGAGCACGAAAATGCCGATGTCGAAGAAGACCGGTATGCCGAAGATCAAGCCGAGCAGTCCCATCGCAATCGGAGCCCCGCGGTCGCCGAACACTCCGAGCAGCTTCGATGTCAACGCTTGTGCGCCGCCTGATCGTTCCAGGATGGCGCCGAGCACGGTGCCGAGTCCGATGATCACGGCGATGTGGCCGAGAATCCCGCCGAATCCGGTCTCGAGGAGAGACTCGTTGCTCTTGATCGCGGTCCCGACGATCTCGGACACCGGCAGACCTGCAGCCAGTGCCAGGCCGAGCCCGACGATCAGAAGCGCGACGAACGGCTCGAGTTTGACCTTGATGATGACGACGAGAAGTACTGCGATGGCGAGGCCACACAGAACGAGAAGGCCAGGGGTCGATGTCCTGAGCCAGTCGACAGCGGTGCTCATTGGTTACCTTTCGATGTGGGCGCGGAGCCCGGAGATGACTGGGAAACGGGGCCCAGTGATTCGATGAATGCTCTTGCGCGTGAGGCGATACCTTCCCAGTCGCCTGCTTCGACAGCCGCCGGTGAGACGACGTCGGTGCCTGCCGTCACGGCAACCGCGCCGTGAGCGAGGAAATCGGGGGCATTCGATGCGTTGACGCCGCCCGAGGGGACCAGTTTGGCGTCCGGAAGCGGCCCCAGTAGATCCTTGAAGTGGGCTGGACCGAGTGCCCGTGCCGGGAAGATCTTCACGGCTGCTGCCCCGAGGTCCATAGCGTCCAGAACCTCGGTGGGTGTCAGAGCGCCCATCATGACGGGAATCCCGCGATCGGCGGCGATCTCCGCAACGTGACGCCGAAGCCCCGGCGTGACGAGGAACTGCGCACCGGAGTCGATCGCGGCGCGTGCCTGCTCGGCGGTCAACACCGTTCCTGCGCCGATCACGGCTCCGGCGTCGGCGGCGGCGCGCAGGAGTTCGAGCACCCCTGGCGTCGTGAAGGTCAGTTCGACGGCCCTGATGCCGCCGCGGGCCAAGGCGTCGGCCAGCGCAACGGGATCGGAGATCGACGGTGCCCGAACGACAGCGAGCGCGCGATCGTCGAGAATCGTCTCTAGGGCGCTCATCGGGCAGCACGCAGTGAGTGGCCGGCAAGATTGCCGGTAGGTGCGCCCTCGTCGATGGCAAGGGAGCCGTTGACCATTACATGGCTGATGCCGAGGGCCTGTTGCTTCGGATTCTCGAATGTGGCTTTGTCTTTGACGGTGTCGGGGTCGAACAGAACCAGATCAGCGGCATTTCCTTCGGCGATGGTGCCTCTGTCCGTCAGTCCCAGACGCTGCGCAGGCCGCCCTGTCAGATGATTGATGCAGTCCTCCAAACCGAGAAGTTTCTCCTCGCGCACGTAGTGCCCGAGATAGCGCGGGAATGTGCCCCACGCACGAGGGTGTGGCCGTTCGCCGACGAGGATGGCGTCGCTACCACCCATGTGATGCGGGTGAGCCATGATGGCGCGGACGTTCTCCTCGTGCCCGACGTGCTGCAGAATCGTCGTCGCCAGTTGATCGCGCCGCAGGATGTCGAAGAACGAGTCGACGGGGGATTCACCGCGTTCGGCTGCGATTTCGATCATCGTCTTTCCTACGTAGGAGTCCAGGTCGGAGTGTGCGACACCGCTGATCTGAATGGTCTCCCACTCGACCGTGACGCCGTGGCATCCATCGGACCCGTTCACGTTCACGTCCTCGGTGATTCGAGTACGCATCTCGGGAGAGTCCATTCTGGCGAGAGCTTGATCGGGTCCGCCCGACATTGCCCAACTCGGCAACAACGCCGAAAGTGTCGTTGCGCCGGGTAGGTACGGGTAGGTATCGAGCGTGACATCGCACCCGTCTGCGATGGCGGAGTCGACCTCGTCGAGGAATTCCGCTGCGCGGCCACGGTTCACGCCGAAGTTCATCGTCGCGTGCGTCAGATGCAGTGCACAGCCGGTATCACGAGCCAGGTCGAGCATCTCTTGATATGCCTCCAGCGCTCCTGCGCCGTACGAGCGGGTGTGTGGAGCGTAGAAGCCACCGAAGTCGGCGACTACCTCGCATAGTGCGCGCAGTTCGCTTGTGTCGGCGTACATCCCCGGCGTGTACGTCAAACCGCTCGACATTCCGACTGCGCCCTCACTGAGACCTTCGGCGAGAAGCTCTTGCATACGGGAGATTTCGCGAGGTGTCGCGGGCCGTTGATCTCCTCCGACGGCCAGGTACCGGAGCGTTCCCTGGGGAACCAGGTAGGCCGCGTTGGGCGTGATGCCCTGATCCAGACGCGCCAAGTACTCGGCGACGGAGCGCCACGAAAAGTCGAGATCGGACGGGTTGCCGTTCCACCCGGCGATCTGACGCCGAACTACGTCGAGTGTCGCGTCGTCGATGGGGGCGTACGCAATGCCGTCCTGGCCGATCACCTCGGTTGTGACGCCTTGACTGATCTTCGGGAAATGCCCGGGATCGGTGAGTAGTCGGAGATCCGAGTGTGCGTGCATATCGATGAAACCGGGGCACAGAACATGCCCGGGCGATGCGTCGATCACACGGTCGGCCCCGACGAGAACTCCCGGTTCGGTGACGGCTGCGATGCGGCCGCCGTCGACGAGAACATCACGTCGGATCCGCGACGATCCTGTGCCGTCGACGACGTCGGCGCCGCGAACAAGTAGCTTCATTTTCTCGCTCCTAGAAGAAGGTGTGGACGAGATCCACCACACGAGGATCGTCGGAATCGGCGTCGTCGACGATGGGAACGAGGCGCCATTTGTCGAATGCAGTGCACGGGTGCGAAAGGCCAAGGCGAACAATGCTTCCTATCGGAGCCTTCGATGGGTCGGGATCGAATCTAAGGAAAGCGTGCTGGTCGTTGAGGGCGGTGATCTCACCCTCGACGGATTGTGGCTTCGGCAGGCCCTCGTCGTACGGGAGGTCACGTTTGCCTGCATCGAGGAGTGCGAGCCCCGGTTCCGGCCGGGACACAACGCGGGCCCAGCCGTGCATCGCAGCTTCGAGCGGGCGGTCCGATCGACTCGGAATCATCGGTGATATCTGAGAGTAGAAGCCGTCGTCGTGGATGATGTACGCACCGGAGCGCACGACGACCGATGTTGCGACGCCACGCGTACCGTTCTGGTCGGCGAGATGGGCCAAGTGCCGGACGACGAGGTCCTGATAGGCGCTCCCACCTGCGGTTACGACAGCGTGATCACCGTAGAGACCAGCAGCGTCGAGTTCGGCGTGAAGGGTCGCGACGGTATCCAGATAGTTCGCCACGGCGGTCAAACCTGCCTCGGACCGGTCGTGGCTGAGCGCGCCCTCGTATCCGCCGACCCCGGCAAGTGCGAGATGAGGCGAAGCGGCAATTGCGTCGGCAACCGCGCGGGCCTGCGCGACCGTGCGTGCTCCCGTTCGGCCGTGATCGCCACCCAGCTCGACGACGACGTTCACCTTTCTCGCCGCCCCGATCTCGCTCAGAGTTGCATTCATTGCCGCAACGGTGTCGAGTCCGTCTGCCCAACAGTAGAAATCGAACTGGGGATGCTCGTCGAGTTCTGCTGCAAGCCAGCGCAATCCGACGGGGTCGACGAGAGCATTCGCCAACATGATTCGCTCGACACCGAAGGTGCGCGCCAGCTGCACTTGCCAGATCGTCGCCAACGTTATTGCCCACGAACCGGAATCGAGCTGACGTTTCCACAGAGCCGGCGCCATCGTGGTCTTGCCATGGGGTGCGAGCTCGACGCCGGCCTCCGCCGCCCACGCGGCCATGACGCCGATATTGTGGTCGATACGGCGGTTGTCCAGCGTCAGCAAAGGCGTTTGGAACAGGCTCACGGAGGGATTTTCGGCGACGAAGTCCTCGACCGATAGTCCCCATGCCCGCGGCGGCAGCGATTTGTGTTCGGGTCCGATCGCGAGTGCTCGTAGTGCGCAGACGGCGTCCGAGTCGATCAAGGTGGTGACCTCCGAGCTCATGCAGCGTGTGCGTTGCGTATTTTGCAACGCTGGTTGCGTAGAATGTTTATGGTTTGTAGTGTGCATGCAACAGGGTCACGGCCGCAAGCATTCGAAGGAGATCTCTTGTACTCATCGCCTCGCGCGGTATGCGTGGGAGAAGGTCTCGTGGTTCTCGTGGCCGAGCCCGGCGCCCTGGAAGACTCCGCGACGTTCTCGCGAACGGCGGGCGGTGCCGAATCGAACGTTGCCCGTGTGCTGGTGCAGCTCGGTGTGTCGACTTCGTGGATTTCCCGGGTAGGTGACGACGGGTTCGGGCGATATCTTGTGCGTCAGCTGGACGAATCCGGTGTTGACGTCTCGGGTGTCGCAGTCGACGCGAGCCGGCCCACCGGCATGTACGTCAAAGAACGCGGATCCGGAACGGGCATCGGGGGCGATCTCGGGTCGGGCGAGAGCCGGATGACCTATTTCAGAACAGGTTCCGCGGCCAGTGCATTGTCGGTCGAAGATCTGTCCGCCGAGTTGATCGACGCTGCGGAGGTCGTACATTTCTCGGGCATCACGGTTGCTCTGTCGGAGTCCGCTGAATCGATGACCCGTGCGCTCCTCGCATCCCCATCCTCCGTGAGCTTCGATCTGAACTTCCGTCCTGCACTGTGGGGGAGCAGGATCGATCGAGCTCCGACGATTCTTGCCGACCACGTTCGCGCTAGCGACATCGTCTTGATGGGGGCGGACGAGGCCGAGCTCGTGTTCGGTATCTGTGACCCCGCAGCGTTACGAGCCGAATTTCCCGAGCCACGGCACTTGATCGTCAAGAACGACGCCCACGTCGTGACCGCATTCGACGGTTCCTCACGCGTCGACGTCCCGGCCCTGACGCTCGACGTCGTCGAGAAGATCGGCGCCGGTGACGCTTTCGCGGGAGGATTCCTCGCGGGGTTGTTGACGAAGGTATCGGCGGTGGAGCGTGTGCGGCTCGGGCATCTCTGTGCGGCGGGCGCCTTGACTGCTCACGGTGATGTTGCGACTGTTCCAACCACCTCGGATCTTGCTGCGGCGTTGAGTCTTTCCGACGCTCGATGGAGTTCTGCCGTGTTCACGGATCTGGTGTCGGGGTGAGTCAAAGCCTGTCTCGTGCTCTTACAATCCTCGGTCTGCTCGGTGAGGAAACGCGGTCACTCGACCAACTCGCAGGCGCACTCGATGTGCACAAGACGACCGTGCTGCGTCTGCTGCGGACCATGGAGGCCGACAGGTTCGTTCAGCACGACGCCGACCACAGGTACGTGCTCGGTTCGCGGTTTTTCGAGTTGGCAAACCGTGCGCTCGAGCAGCGAGACATCAGGACGGTAGCCAGGCGACATCTGGCTGCGCTCAACATTTCCACCGGTCAGACAATTCACCTCGCTACATTCGAGTCCGGGGAAGCGGTGTACATCGACAAGTTCGATGCGAAGCAAAGTGTTCGGATGTATTCGCGGGTCGGTAGACCGGCACCCCTTCACTGCACGGCTGTGGGCAAGGTGCTGGTATCGGGAAGACCTCGCGCCGAGCAGGTCGAGATCGCGTCGCGCATCGAGTATGTGCGATTCACGGATCGCACGATCGATACGCCCGAAAGATATCTGGCCGAGTTGGAGCTCGTCGCCGAACAGGGATTCGCCGAGGACCACGAGGAGCACGAGACGTTCGTGAACTGTGTCGGCGTCCCGGTACGAAACGGTACTGGGGAGACCGTTGCCGCTGTGTCGATGTCGGTTCCGGACATGCTCCTCGACCATGCACAGGTTCTCGGGACGCTCCCGGAGATCTTGGCCGTTGCCGACGCGATTTCGGCCGATCTCGGATGGAAACCGGTTTTATGAGTTTCGTAGAAAGGAAGATCATGAGCGAAAAAATCGCAGTTCGAACCGAAGGGGCCCCAGCGCCCGCCCACACGTTCTCGCAGGGTGTGCGCAAGGGCCCGTTCGTGCAGGTATCCGGGCAAGGTCCTGTAGACCCGGCGACCAACGAGTATCTGTTTCCAGGTGACGTCGCGGCGCAAACCACCCGGACGCTGGAGAACGTCCGCGCGATCATCGAAGCAAGTGGTGCATCGTTCGACGATGTCGTGATGCTGCGCGTGTACCTCACCAAACGAGAAGACTTTGCTGTCATGAACGATGCTTACGGCGAGTTCGTGAACAAGCACACCCATGGTGACGTATTGCCCAGCCGCACAACCGTGTTCACAGGTCTTCCGCGCGAAGAGATGCTCGTGGAGATCGACGCTGTTGCAATAGTCTGACCGGCTGTGCTGGCCTGAGACAGGGCAGCGCGCGGTCATTCGGATCGCGTGCTGCCCAAACGGCGTTGCCGTATCAAGCGTTGTCGAAGTATCCGACAGTGCGCAATGCGCTTTGCAGTGCGCCGACTATTCGATCCCACGGCACTGCCTCTGCTTCGTATTCGGCTGCAGTTTCGGACTCGCCGCGCCCAATCGCATCACGTGCGAACTCGCGCCACGAGAGTGCTTGCTCCGAACAGAACGATTCGTAGCACGCGATCTTCGCGCGATCCGCCCCGCACACTGCAACGACGTCGTCGGCTGCTACTGCGCCTCCGGACTGTGCGTCGATCTCCAACAACGTCATCAGCGGCGCCGGCACGTCATCGTCACCGCCCTGTTCGTGAACAGGGTCATGCTCTTCGGAGTCGACTTCGCTGGAGTGAATGGCTGCGACGACGCCGCCGAGATTGCCTGCGAAGGAGTCGTCGACGCTGGCCGCGAACGCGATTACTCGAAGTACGGCATTGACCGCATGTTGCGCGACGAAGGGATGCGCATCGATGCTCGACGCGGTGTGAACGCGGTCCTCTACCAGCAGGAACTTCAAGCGTGGGTGTCGACGGTTGAGATCGGATACCACTTCGGCGGCCCGCGTTCGACCGGCTATCCGCTCGACAACAGGGACGTGGACTCTGACTTCCTCGCTGCTGGCAACGTAGACGTACGCGGCGATCGTGCCAATCGTGACGCAATAGCTGCCGTCGCCGGACGTGCGAACGTCGGCACCGGGTATCGAACGCACGGCCGAGTCGACGGAGTTCGCCAGTTCAGCCTCGGTGTGCGGTACAACATCGATCCTGACATCGGCCTGCACATCGCTGTGAGTTGCGATATCGCCGCCTGCGTTCTGCGCCAGGAACGAAGGATGCGGCACGTTCCACATCGTTCGAATGTGGGTCACGATCGTCGAGACGAACCTGTCGACCCACGCTTCCTCGTCTTCGAGCGTGTGCACGTCTCCCGCTTGCTTCCATGGCGGGGGAGGCGAACTCGTTCCGACCGATTCGCACAGCACCGTGCCACGAGTGGTCTTGCGGACGATCATCGCGGCCTTTGACGTGCTTTCTCCACTCGGCCCGGGCGTGACGGGGACTTCGGTGCCCGTCTCGACGGACGCAATACGATCCGCCAATTCGACGGCGAACGCCGTCCAAGCACGGTCGGTAACGTCGTCCAGGCTCGATCCCTCGAACATCGCCATTGCTTCCCCGTTCCACTACTGATTCGAACATGCGATCGAGAAGAAGCTAGCGCGAGGCACCGACAAGAACTACTTGTCAGCGATCCGGTCGAATGACCACGGCGGGAACCAGTAGCTCCGCCGAGGTGAGCGATCCGTGATGTCCCTCGAGTCGCGATGCGTTCGCCTCGGCCTGGCTTCTGATTACGGCGGAGGAGTCATCGGCGAGCGCCAGGATGTCGCCGATCCGGGCATATGCGTCGGCGGTGACCGTCGGACCGAACCATCCTCGTGCGATCGCGTCGTCCTTGACGACAACAACGAAGTGGTCGTTCAACGATTCACGCCAGGCCGACTCGACATCGTCGGTGCTCCCTTCTCGGGTGTAGATGTAACGCATCCGCGGCTCGCCGCCGAGTAGCCGGACTCCGCGACGCATCTCGGGGATAGCGTCGTAGTCGAACCGCCGCTCCAGTTGCACCATTCCGTGATCCGCGACGACGACGAGAGCCCCATCGTCGGGAAGTCGTGCCGCGATGGACTCGACGACGAGGTCGACGTGTTTCAGATGCAGGCGCCAGGCGAGGGACTTCGGACCTCGGACGTGTCCGACCAGGTCGAGATCGCCGTGGTAGGCGTAGACAAGGGTCGGTCCGGCAGGTTCGAGCGCCCGAGAAGTCTCAGCGGCGAGGTCGGCCAGCGACACCGACGTACGAAACTGCGCGCCGCGGAGAGATCCGCGGGTCAAGCCCGAGCCGTTTTGCATAGACGGCCCGATGTGAACGACCGCGACTCCGAATTCCCTGGCACGTTCGAATGCCGTCGGCGTGGGCTGAAATCGTTCGGGGACCAGGTCGAAGGGCAGATCCGCGGCATCGCTACTTCCATGAAGTCTCCAACGAAGACTGTTCATCAACGTCTTGTGGCCGGGGATTGCAACCGAATACCCCACAATTCCATGCTCTCCCGGAGGTAGCCCGGTACCGAGTGAACTGAGGCTGGTCGCCGTAGTGCTTGGAAAACCCGCAGTGATCGGTGCTGTCGAGCGCGCAAACAAGAACGGTGCTTCGTCCGGATGTGCGGCCAACTGCTCGCTCCCCAAACCGTCGATCATCAGTACACAGAGTCGTCGGACACCGTCCAGGTTCAAACCGAGTCGGTCTGTCTCGGACGGGACGCCCAGATACGACAGAACCGAGGGGAGCACATCGGACAGTGAGCCGGTTCCGTAGCGCGGCGTAAGCAGCATGAATCCACCGTAAGGTGTGCGCGCGCGGGATGCAGCGTCTGTTGTTAACTGGCGCAGCGCACTGACCAGGCGATTTGCGCAGGAGTTCTTCTTGGCGTAACTTTTGTCGAGTCAGAGCGACACGGACACCGGCCAACACCGCAAGGTGATGGAGAACCGGTGAGACGCGGTCCGCCTGGCCGCCCCGAACAATG